>CAYQBA010000267.1:0-4868 GCA_964415605.1 uncultured Anaerolineales bacterium
CGCGGCGACGATCCCGGCGCGCCGCCGGGGCTGAGGCCGGCGGCGCGCGCATCGCGAGGCGGCCCGGTGGCGGCCGCTCGCGGCGGGCCCACGGCCTGCCACCACAGCCACACCGCCGCCACCGTCCACAGCGGGGCGAAGATGGCGCGGATGCCGTAGCGGCTGAAGTGCAGGTGCCAGTAGCTGACCGCCAGGTAGGCCGCGGCGAGCGCCCCAAGCCGGCGGTCGCGGAACACGTCGGACGTGAAGCCATACAGCAGCGCCACGGTGATGACGCCCGCGGCCGCGCTGCCGAGCCGGATCGCGAGGAGGGTGTGGTCGCGCCCCAGCACGCCGAGCGCCAGCGCCTGGATGTAGACGTTGAGCGGCTCGCGCCCGCCGTTGGCGGTGAAGAAGAGGTCGCGCGCCCCGGCCAGCACGCGCGCGGCGTCGAGCGCGTTGTAGGCCTCGTCGAACTGCAGGCCCGGCGGCACCCCGTCCAACCGCCACAGGCGCAGGCCGGCGGCGGCCACCAGGACGGCCGCGATGGCCCACGTCGTGCGGGCCGATGGGGTGCGGCTCATCGGCGGCGCCGCGGTGCGGGCGTGGGCATCATGGCGCCACCGGCCGGCTGGTCGGGATTGCCCGCGCGCCGCGACCTCGCTCGCCCCGCGCCGTCGCGAAGGCCGTCGGGCCTCCCGCTCGCTCGGCCGCGCGTCACGGCGCCTCGACCTCGACCGTGACGAGCGGGACGGCGTCGTCCGGGAAGCGCCGGCCCCCGGCGTCGGTCGCCGCGATCCGCGCGCCGTCCCCCGGCCGGTAGAGCCCGACGACCAGCCGGAGGCGGGTGCCGGCCGGCACGTCCGCCGGGACCCGCCACGCCAGCGGCGCGAAGAGCGTGTCGCCGGCGCGCCAGAGGTCGGTCGGGAACGGCGCGGCGGTCGCCGGCGGGGTGTCGAACGTCGCGACCTGCGCGCCCGCGGCGTCGAGCAGGTGGGCGAACAACGTGAGCGGCTCGACGCCGTCGCGCGCCGCCGTCCACGCGATGCCGGTGATCTGCGGCACGCCCGCCCGCATCGGGATCGGGTCGTCCGGCGCGTAGGCGCGGAAGCCGCGGCACCGCTCGACCGGCCCGCAGCGGGCGTAGCGGTACAGCCGGGCGCCGCTGTCGAACCAGGCGTGCGGTCCGGGCGGGCCCCCGACCGCGGGCTGGTCGAGCCGCAACGGCGCCGTCGGGACGACGGCGAGGCCGGTCGCCCACTCGCCCGCCGGCGCCTCGGCGCCGGCGGCGTCGCGCAGCGGCCAGCGCTCCGCCCGGTCCTGGTCGTAGACGTGCACCGAGAGGCGCGCCGCGAGCGGCTGGTCGGGGGTCACGAGGCGCGGCGCGACCACGGTGTGGCGGTCCGCGATCACCGTGCCCGCCGGCAGCAGGGCGGGCGGCGAGCTGCCGCGCCCGGGATAGCTGAGCCGCGCTTCGCCGGGTGCGTCCAGCGGCGGGTCGTGCGGTTCGAAGTCGCCCCGCGTGGCGTGGGTCCAGCGCACGCCGAGCTGGTCGATCCGGACGGCGACGAACCCGTCGCGGTCGAGCGCACGCTCGGCCTGCCAGTACAGCGTGAGGTCGAACGGCGCGCCCTCGACCACGCGGTCGGGCACGGCCGCCGCCAGGAGCCGCAAGCCGTCGCCGAAGACGACGCCGGCGGGCACGGCGTCGGCCGGGATCGCCGCGCGGTCGACCGCCGGCGCGGACGCGAAGGCCGGGCGGACGACGAACACCAGGCACAGCACGGCCAGCCCGTACAGCGCCGCCAGCAGCGCCGACGCGAAGACCCGGTCGACGGTCGCTTCGGCCGGCGGCGGGTGCCGCAGCCCGGCCGCCCGGCCGGCGAGCTCGCGCCACCCGGCCACGAGGGCGATGGCCAATCCGGCGATGGCCGGGAACAGCAGCCGCCCGTGGCCGCCCTTGGTGATGGCCATCCAGCGCAGGAGGCTGGCCGCGACGACCGTCCCCCACGCGCCCAGCCACAGCAGCCGCCCGCGATCCAGCCACGGCGCCGGCCGGCGCAGCGCCAGCGCCAGGCCCACGAGCGCGACGACGGCCAGCACCGTGATCGCGTGGTAGGCGGCCGTGGGCAAGAGCACCGTGAACCAGCCGAAGATGCCCCAGGTCGACCACCACACGCCCTCGAGCTCGGCCGGCAGGCCGGTCAGCCAGCGCGCGAGGTTCTCGGAACGGGCCGTGAGGCCGGGGTGCATGTGGCTCAGGCCGGTGAGATCGCCGTAGCGCATGGCGTTGCGCGCGTACCACCAGCCCGACAACACCAGGGTGGACAGGACGAGCGGCCCCCCCGCCCGCGCCAGGAAGCGCGCGTCGCCCCGCCGCCAGGCCAGCCCGGCCAGCGAGAGCAGCACGAAGCCCGTGACGGCCAGCCCGCTGAGCTTGGCCAGCGGGGCCAGGCCGGCCGTGATGGCCAGCAGCGGGATCGTGCGCTCTTCGTCGACCCCGTCGGCCACGCGCAGGACGAGCGCGAGCGACAGCGTGGCCAGCGCGATGACCGCGGCGTCGTTGGAGAACGTCGCCGCGACCGCCACGAACTGGGGGTTGAACGCGACCAGGCCCGTGGCGGCGAGCGCGAGCCAGCCGCGCCCGCGCAGCACGCGCCGCGCCACCGACCACACCCCGAGCAGCGCCAGCACCCCGAAGCCCGTGGCCACGAGCCGGCCCAGGCGCACCGCGAGCGCGTAGCCGTGCCACGGCCAGCCCTCACGCGCAGGGGGGTGGACGAACCGATTCTCGTTGCCTTCCACCGCCGGATGGCCCATCGAGTTTTGGTGGTTGTACCACAACGTGGCAGGGTCCAGGTCGGCGCCTGTCCAGCGGACGAGCGGCGACGCCAGGAGGTGGAAGAGCGGCGGCTGGCTGCCCTCCTGCTCCCACGGGCCGCGCCGCGCCGGGTCGGCGGTCTGCACCGGCAGCGTCCCGGTGCGCGACACGTGCTGGGCGAAGAAGTAGTGGTAGCTCTCGTCCGGGTTCTCGAACACCGGCACGACGAGGTTGAACAGCAGCGCCAGCACGACGAAGTCCAGGACCAGCGCGACCACGGACAGCGGCGCGACGGTGTCGCCCGCGGCCGGTCGGGGAACGAGGGCGGTCATGGCGCGACCGCCGGTTCACCGGTGCCTACCCTCCGGATACGCATGCCGTCATCTTACCACCGCCAGCGTCCCGATGACCCGCACCGTCGTCCCGCCGTCGTCGAGGACGAGCGCCTCGAACGGCCGGTCGCCCACGGGCGGCGCGTACCACCCGACCCGCAGCACGGCCGGCCCGGCCGCCGCGCCAGCGTCGACCCGCAGCGTGTGCCGCGAGACGATCCGCTCGCCGGCCTGCCAGCGGTCGGTGGGGTAGGTTCCGCCCAGCGGTGGCCCGTCGCCGTGACCGAGTCCCGCGCCGCCCGCGGCCTGGAGCTGGACGGCGGTGTGCAGGGCCGCGCCCACCGGCTGGCGCACGTCCCAGGCCAGCACGACCTCGGCCGTCCCGCCGGCCGCGACCCGCGCGGGCCAGCGGGCGCCGACGAGCTCGAGCGCCGGGCCGAACGGCAGGCGATCCCAGCCGCGCGGCGGCGCGACGGCGAGGTCGTCATCCAGGGCGGCCGGATCGCGGTCGAACACCGCGATCCGGCCGGGCCCGACGCCGACGAACCGCGGCCCGCGCCAGCCGGCGGGGATCGCGGCAGTGGCCGGCCCGGCATCCGGCGCCGCGGCATCGGCCGCCCCCGCCGGCGCCGGCGGGATCTCACCGGGCAGCCGCGCCAGCATGGTCGGCGCGGCGGGATCGGCCGGCATCGCGGCGCCGAACGCGGGATCGAAGCCGGCCGGACGCTCGCCCGCCGCCACGACCACGGTGGGGTGATCCATCAGCGCCGGCGAGAGGTACACGCGCGTGCCGGCGTCGGTCGCGCGCCGGTAGAACGCGCCCAGCGCCTGCTTGTCGGCGTCGAACGCCAGCGGCGTGGCCGGGTCGACCGCCCACCGCGCGAAGTAATCGCGGGCGGCGACGAGCGCGGTCCGGGCGATCGACGCCGCGGCGAGCGCGGCCGCGGCGCGGGGCGGTGGGGTCAGTCGCGCGGCGGCCAGCCAGGCGGTGGATCGTCGCGCGGCGGCCAGCCGCGTCGCGACCGCCTCGAGGCCGAGCGCCGCGATCAGGCACGCCACCGGCAGCACCCCGATGGCGCGCGAGAAGTTCGGTGCATTGTCGGTGACCACCGTCGGCACGAGGAGGGCGCCGAGCCAGGCGAGCGCAAGGGCCGCCCCGTCGTGGCCGCGCCGGGCCGCGCGCAGCGCCAGGACCAGGCCGGCGAGGAACGCCGCGCCCGTCCAGGCGTCGAACACCGGCCGGCCGGGCAGGTTGCGCCACGGCGCCGCGTCGCCGGCCAGGTTGAACATCGCCAGCACGCGGGCGGCGTTGGCCGCGAGGGCCGCGCCGCCGTGGCCGAGCACCGACACCTCCTCGGCGTGGCTCGTGAAGGTCCACGCCGCGCCCGACCAAAACGCGAGGAGCGGCGCGGCGACCACCAGCATCCCCGCGGCGGCGACCGCCAGCGCGCGCAGCGGCCGCCCGTCGCGCCAGCGCAGCCAGCGATACGCCGCGTGCGCGGCCGGCAGCGCGACGAGCCCCCGGCCGGCGGGATGGGCGTAGAACGCGAGGCCGAGGAGCAGCGCCAGCGCGAGCACCGCCCGGGGGCGGCCGCCCGGCGCGCGCTGCCACGCGGCCACCACGCCGCACACCACCAGCGGGAAGAGGACGGCGCGGATGCCGAACCGGCTGAAGTGCAGGTGCCAGTACGAGCCCGCCACGAGCGCCGCGGTGGCCAGGGCCACGAGCCGCGCGC
>CAYQBA010000268.1:0-4842 GCA_964415605.1 uncultured Anaerolineales bacterium
GCCCGGCCGCTGCGCCCGTCGCGGCCGCCTGTGGCGCGGCCGGCACTGGCGTCGGCGACGGCACGGGTGCGGGCGGCATGGCCGCCGGCGTTCCCGTGGCGGTCGGGGCGGCGGGCGCGGCTGGGGTCGAGACCGCCGCGGCCCCGACGTCCTCGCCCGCCGCGCCGACGAGGGCCAGCACGGTGCCGACCTTGACGGTCTCGCCCTCGGGCACCAGGATCCGCAAGAGCGTGCCGCTCTCGACGGCCGTGATCTCGGTGTCGACCTTGTCGGTGATGACCTCGAGGAGCGGCTCGTACTTTTCGACCGCCTGGCCGGGCTGCTTGAGCCACTTGCCGATGGTGCCCTCGAACACGCTCTCGCCGAGCTGCGGCATCTTGACTTCGACGGCCATCCTGGTTGCTCCTAGTCAGGCGCGCGGTCACACCAAACGGGTCATCGGCGGGCGGCTAGCGCCCCTCAGCGACTGGCCGCCCACGCGTACCGCGCCGCCACCGCGTCCCAATTGACGACGTTCCACCACGCCGCCAGGTAGTCCGCCCGGCGGTTCTGGTACTTCAGGTAGTACGCGTGCTCCCAGACGTCGACGCCCAGGATCGGCAGGCGGCCTTCCATCAGCGGGCTGTCCTGGTTGGCGGTGCTCTCGACCCGCAGCGCCCCGCCCGCCTCCATGCTCAGCCAGGCCCAGCCGCTGCCGAAGCGCGTCATGCCGGCCTTGGCGAGCTGGTCCTTGAACGCGTCGAAGCCGCCGAAGGTCGCGTCGATGGCGGACGCCAGCGCGCCGGTCGGGGCGCCGCCGCCGCCCGGCCCCATCAGCGTCCAGAACAGCGCGTGGTTGGCGTGGCCGCCGCCGTTATTGCGCACGGCCGTGCGCGCCGCCTCGGGCACCCGGGAGAGGTCGCCGATGAGGTCGTCGACCGACAGCGCCAGGAGATCGGGGTGCCCCTCGAGCGCCTTGTTGACGTTGTCGACGTATGCCTGGTGGTGCTTGGTGTGGTGGATCTCCATCGTCCGCGCGTCGATGTGCGGCTCGAGCGCGTCGTAGGCGTAAGGCAGCGCGGGCAGCGAGTACATGGTGTCGCAGGCTCCTCGGGTGGTGAGCCACGGCGCGCGGGCGTGGCCGGGCTCGGATTGTTCAGGACGACAGCGGCGGCGCGCGGACCTAGAGCGATTCCTTGACGGCCTCGACCAGGTCGTCGATCTCGGGGACCTCGGAGACCTGGTTCTTCTGGATGTAGCTCACCCGGCCCTCGGGGTCGATGACGAACGTCCAGCGGGCGTGGAAGCCCTTCTCCTCGAGGTAGACGCCGTACATGCGGCCGACGGCGCCCTTGGGATGGAAGTCCGCCAGGAGCGGGTAGGTCAGGCCCTTCTGCTTGACGAAGGCGGCGTGCGCAGCCTTGTGGTCGACGCTGATGCCGAAGACCTGGGCCTCCAGGCGGTTGAACTGGCTCATGGCGTCCAGCATGCACGCGTGCTCCTCGGAGCACACCGCGCTGAAGTCCATCGGGTAGAACATAAGCACGACCGGCTGGCCACGGTAGTCGGCCAGCCGATAGGTCTCGCCATCGTGCCCGATCAGCTCGAAGTCGGGGGCACGGTCATGAACCTTCAGCTCGCTCATCGTCGAGTCAACTCCGGATTGGCGTCAGCGTCGGCGGCACCGGGGCAAGGCGTGCCGACGGGCAACGAACAGCGATAGGATAGCACAGGCATTTTAGAATCCGCGCGAGGGCCTGTCAAGCGTTTTTCTCTGATCACGGGGCGCCGGCCAGGGTCACGCCAAGAACCCCGCGCCCTCGGCTCAGGTCATGCTGGCCGGGTCCAGGAGCCGGTCGATGTCGGCGTCGGACAGGTCGGTCAGCTCGCGCGTCACGTCCTTGAGCCTGCGGTTCTCGGCGTAGGCCTTCTTCGCGATCTGCGCCGCCTTGTCGTAGCCGATGACCGGGTTGAGGGCCGTCACGAGGATCGGGTTGCGCTCGACGAGGCTCGCGATCCGGTCGGCGTTGATCGTCATGTCGCGGATGGCCTTGTCGGCCAGCACGCGCGAGGCCCCGGCCAGGAGCATGATCGACTCCGTCAGGTTGCGGGCGATCACCGGCAGCATGACCGACAGCTGGAAGTTGGCGGCCTGCCCGGCCACGGTGATGGTCGTGTCGTTGCCCATGA
Organism: uncultured Anaerolineales bacterium; assembly: GCA_964415605.1. Classification (GTDB taxonomy): domain Bacteria; phylum Chloroflexota; class Anaerolineae; order Epilineales; family Epilineaceae; genus UCB3. The sequence goes on from CAYQBA010000268.1 coordinate 2,170, forward strand.
CCTGGGCGCAGACCATCGTCATGGCCTCGGGGATCACCGGGTTGATCTTGCCCGGCATGATGCTCGAGCCGGGCTGCAGCGCCGGCAGCGTGATCTCGGCGAAGCCGGCCTGCGGTCCGGAGTTCATCCAGCGCAGGTCGTTGGCGACCTTCATCAGCGCCACGGCGGCGCTCTTCAGCAGGGCCGAGCACGCGACGGCCGTGTCGGAGGTCGCCTGGGCCGCGAAGTGGTCCTCGGCCTCGCTGAACGGGTGGCCGGTGAGCGCCGACAGCCGGGCGGCCACGGCCTTCCCGAAGCCCTTGGGCGTGTTGATGCCGGTGCCGACGGCCGTGCCGCCGATGGCCAGCGCGCTGATCTCCGGCAGGAAAGCCGCGAGCCGCGCCCGGGCCAGCTCGACCTGGCTGGCCCAGGCCCCGATCTCCTGGCCGAGCGTGACCGGCATGGCGTCCATCAGGTGCGTGCGGCCGGTCGTGACGACGTGGGCGTGCTCGTCGGCGCGGGCCCGCAGCGTCGCGGCGAGGTGGTCGAGCGCGGGCAGGAGGTCCTCGGCCACCGCCAGCGCGGCGGCGACGTGGATGGCGGTGGGGATGACGTCGTTGGACGACTGGCCCATGTTGACGTGGTCGTTGGGATGGATCGGCGACTTCGCCCCGAGCGGCTGGCCAAGCAGCACGTTCGCCCGGTTGGCGATGACCTCGTTGGCGTTCATGTTGGTGCTGGTGCCGGACCCGGTCTGGAAGATGTCGATCGGGAAGTGGGCGTCGTACGCCCCGTCGGCCACCTCGCGGCAGGCGCTGGCGATGGCGTTGGCGAGGTCGTCGCCGAGCAGTCCGAGGTCGCGGTTGACGCCGGCGCAGGCCAGCTTGATCAGGCCCAGCGCGCGGATGAAGGGGCGGTCGAAACGCAGGCCGCTGATCGGGAAGTTGTCGACGGCGCGCTGGGTCTGGGCGCCGTAGAGCGCGGTGGCTGGAACCTGGATCTCGCCGAGCGAGTCGCGCTCGACGCGGGTGCCGGCGGGAGTCGGGGTGCTCATGGGTGGTGGGTTCTCCGCATACGGGCAAGGGTCGATGATGGCGCCGCACGGCCGGCGGAACCGCGGGCGGGATCGCACGCGATCTTGAGACGCAAGCCGGGGCGGCGTGAGGATAGTCCGGGGGTGGAGCGGGGTCAATGTGCGGCACGGCACGATCCGCCCGAAGGGGGCCCGGCGAGCACACGACACGCGGCGGCGGCACGGCTCCCGCGATGCGCTATCCCGTCTGCGCGCGCGATCTCGGCGCGTTCGACAGCCACGGCAGCCGCACCCGCCAGCGCGGCGCCGCGGCCGTGGCGGCCGGCGTCGCGCTCGGCGCGGGCGAAGGCGTCCCCGGGGCGCTCGGCTGGGGCGAGGGCGTCGGCTCGTGTGTCGGCGCCAGCGTCGGCGCCGGCGGGGTCGTCGCGGTCGGCACCGGCGGGGTCGCGGTCGCCACGCCGCCCGCGCCCGGCTGGCGCGCCTGGCCGCTGTCGGGGTGGATCATCAACCCCGAGACATCGACGACCTCGAAGTCCGCGCCGCGCACGCGCTTCAGCTCGCGCAGGGCGTCGTTGTCCCAGCGCTCGTCGGGCACGCCCGAGATGAACCCGTTCGAGCCGTTGTCGGCCAGGATGAGGCCATAGTCCTTGAAGCCCTGGAGGATGACGCGGGCCGCCGGGCTGAAGCGCGCGAGGTCGACGCCGGCCTTCAGCCGCAGGCGGGCGCCCATCGGCGGCACGGCGGGGTCGCGGATGCTCGACGCGAAGTGGCGCGCCGGCCACACGTACGCCCGCTGCGTGCGCTCGGCCGTGAAGCGGACGGCGTGGCGGATCGCGCCGGACGCGACCTCGTCGAAGCGCACGAGGCCGGGCAGGATCGGCAGGCCGGCGGCGTCGGCGCTGGTCCACGTGTCGGGCCGCAGATCCGAGCGGTCCACGTCGAACGCCGCCCCGGACCCGGCCCGCCAGCCCGCTCCTTCGGGGTACGTCGACCACGTCTCGTACAGCCGGCAGTCGTCGCGGTCGAGCACCAGGATGTGCCGGTCCCCCGTGCTGCCCGGCCCGCCCTCGATCGGGGCGTCGGGCGGGATGGGGTACGGCCCCGGATCGCTCTCGTCGGCGTACTGGAAGCGCACCGGCACGCGCGGCTGGCTGCCCGGCACCACCACGAACGGGATCCCGATGGGCCCGCCGTTCCACAGCCCGGCGCCGAAGTCGGCGTGCAGGGCGGTGCCGGCGCCGATGCTCTGGATCCAGTCCGCCGACCGGGCGTGCACCGGCAGGTCGTCGACCCGCGTGTTCCAGATGTCGTCGGCCGGCAGCATCGGGCAGCCGGCGAGGCTGGGGCCGCCCGCCTGGCGCGCGCCGGCCGGACCCTCCCCGGCGTGCGGCGCGGCGCCGACGCCCGGCCATGCCGGGGCCGCGGTCGCCAGCAGGCCCAAGGCCACCCCGGCCACCGCGACGCGGCGCCAGCGCCGGCGCGTCCCGGTCCGCCCGACGACCGAAACGCCGCCGGCCCCGACCGTGACGCCCACGCCCGTGCCGGCCGCCTCGAAGCCACCCCGCGCCCGCTCGGACGCGGATACGGCGCCGCCCGCGCGCGCCTTGCTCATCGCCCTCTCCCTCGCCGCAGGTCCACCCGTTTGAGCAGCCACGGCAAGT
>CAYQBA010000269.1:0-4815 GCA_964415605.1 uncultured Anaerolineales bacterium
GGCCACCCGGCCGCCCCGGCCCGCGTGCCCGCCGCCGGCCCCGCCCCGCCCGGGCCGGCGCCCGCCTCGGGCTCCGCCAGCGCCGGCAGCACCCGCGATCCGCTGTCGCGGAACAGGTCGCCCAGCGCCTTCGCCGTCGGCAGGCTCTCGGTGTGCACCATCACCACGGTCGCGCCCGCGCTCAGCGCGTCGATCACCGCCTGCTGGTGCGCCTCCGGCAGCCGCACCGTCTCCGACAGCGCCCCGCCCGCCGCGCCCAGCCCCGCCCCCAGCACCGCCCCGGCCGCCAGCGTCAGCAGCGGCCCGAGATCCGCCAGGAGCGGCAGCGGCCCGCCCATGCCCGGCGAGCTGGCCATGAACCCCAACGCCGCGCCGGCGAGCGCGCCGAGGATCGCCCCGTTGCGGACACCCTGGCGCGGCGGCAGCCCGGCCTCGGCCGCCATCTCGCGCTGCGTGTCGGGGTTGGGGTGGACCACCTGGATGGCGTCCATGTCCAGCGGCAGCGTCGCCAGGTGCGCCAGCACCCGCCGCGCGTCGTCGATCTGATCGAACAGCCCCAGGACCACCGTCTTCATGGCATGCCACTCACAGAGATGGGTCGCACCGGGCGCCGGCGCATGGCCGCGATCCGCGATGCCGCGCCACCCGCCGCATCGGCCGCCAGTCGCACCGGCCGCGCCGGCCGCGCTGAATCCACGAGACTCCCCCCGCCGCCCGTCACGGCGCCTGCCCCAGCCGGACGGGCACCGCGAACGGCGGGTCCAGGAAGTTGCCGTCCTTTTTGACCAGGATCAGCCGGACGATGTACTCTCCCGCCGGCAGCGACGGCGCGTCCAGCACCTCGAGCGCACCGTTCGTCACCGGACCGCGATGGATGTCGCCCAGCGTGATCCACTCGCGCGGCGTGCGCCCGGCGCCAAGCTCCACCTTGAAGTACTCGATCTCGTCCGGGTTGAAGACCGCGGTGCCGGTCAGCACCGTGCGGGCGGTCAGCACGCTCTCCGGGCGCAGGTTGAGCCGGTACTCCGCGCGCAGCGTCGGCGTGAACACGCCCCCCGCGCCGCCCGACCAGCCCGGCAAGCTGCCCGTGGCCAGCGCCGCGTCGATCATCGCCTGCGTGCACGGCTCCAGCGGCGGCACCGCCGCCCACCCGTTGGCACGCGACCACTCCACCGCGAACCGCTTCTCCTCGCCGATGGGGCTGCCCGCCACGTCCTCCGGCAGCGGGACCACCGCCACCGGCTGGGCCTTCTCGACCCCGAACCCCGCCTCGCCCGGCAGGCACAGCACCGCAGGCGCCCACTTGACCGGCTCGTCCTTCTCGGCCGCCGCCCGCACCACCTCCTCGGGCGGCGGCGGCAGCGGCACGACCACCGCGCCGACCTGCGTGGTCCCGTCGCCGCCCGGCGTCCCGCCAGTTCCCGGGACCCCGCCGCCGCCCGCCGCTCCGGACGGATCCGCCGAGCCCGCCGCGCCCGGCATGCCGGCCATCCCCGCGCCGCCCGGCGCCGCGCCGTCCGCGCCGAGACCCTCCGGCAGCCGGTCCTTGATGAACAGCTCGCGCTGGAACACCTGGCACGTGGCCGCCAGCTGGTTCAGGCTCTCCACCTTGCACACGCTGGCCTCGACCACATCCTTGGGCCGCTGGAACTGCGTCGGGAAGTCGAAGCCGAACTGCTCGCGCGCCTCGCGCACGGCGCCGCGCAGGTCCTGGTCCAGCACCACGCCGCGCATGAACGCGCTCCAGATCGGCGCCGCGCCCGTCACCCCGCTGCTGTTGCGCATCGCGCTGTTGTCGCTGTTCCCCGCCCAGACCCCCGTCACGAGGTACGGCGTGAAGCCCAGCGTCCAGTTGTCGCGGTAGTCGTTCGTCGTCCCGGTCTTCACCGCCGCCGGCACCCCGATGTTGAGCGGGCTGCTGGCCCCGAAGGCCGGCGTGCGGGCCTCGTTGTCGGCCAGCATGTCGGTGACGATGAAGGCTGCGCCCTCCGAGACCGCGCGCTCCGGCTTCAGCGCTTCCGCGTCCTGCGCCAGATCGTACAGCACCGTCCCGGCCGAGTCTACCACCTTCAGCACCGCGTTGGGCCGCACCCGCTCGCCCTGGTTGGCCAGCGTGGCGTAGACCGTCGTCATGTCCAGCAGCGTCACCTCGCCGCCGCCGAGCGTCAACGACAGGCCGTAGTCCCACGGGTCGCGCTGCAATCCGGTGACGCCCATCTTGTGCGCCGTCTCGATCGTCTGCTCCACCCCCAGCCGGGCCTGGCCGTCCTCGCCCTCGACCGGCGGGATGACGCCGAGCAGCTTGAGCGCCGGGATGTTGTAAGAGTTCGCCAGCGCCCGCCGCAGCCGCACCGGCCCGTGGAACGTCTCGTCGTAGTTTTGCGGCTTGTAGATGCCGGCGGGCGTCCACACCTCCATCGGCACGTCCCACAAGACCGTCGCCGGCGACATCCCGCGCTCGATGGCGGTGACGTACGTGACTGGCTTGATCGACGATCCCGGCTGGCGCTCGCGCAACGCCACGTTCACACGGCCGTCGATCGCGTCGTCCCAGTACTCGGCGCTGCCCACCATGGCCAGGATCTGCCCGGTGCGCGGCTCCAGCGCCACCAGCGCCGCGTTGTTCAGGTTCTGGCGCTCGCGCAGCTTGTCGACCTGCTCGCGCACCTCGCGCTCCGCCAGCGTCTGCAGCGGCATGTCAAGCGTCGTCGTCACCTGCAGCCCCCCGCGCGCCAGCCGGTCGCTCCCCAGGATCCGCTCGAGCTCGTCCTGGACGTGCACCACGAAGTGCGGGGCCAGGAACAGCTCGTCGGCGTCGGGGCTGGCGTAGGCCAGCGTCTGGGCGGCGGCACGGTCGGCTTCGGCGCGCGAGACGAAGCCCGCCGCCACCATGAGGTCCAGCACGGTCTTCTGGCGGTTCTTGACCAGCGTCTGCACCTCGGGCGCCGGGTTGAGCGGGTCGAAGTCCGCCGGTGCCTGCGGCAGGCCCGCCAGGAGCGCGCTCTCGGCCAGGTCGAGCTCGATCGCGGGCTTGCCGAAGATCGTCTGCGCCGCCGCCTCGATGCCGTAGGCCAGGTTCCCGTAGTAGATCTCGTTGAGGTACCACTCCAGGATCTCGTCCTTGGAGTGCTGGCGCGTCAGGATGATGGCCAGCACGATCTCCTTGGCCTTGCGCTCGTAGCTGCGCGCGAGGCGCTCCTTGTCGGTGAACGCCACGTGCCGCACCAGCTGCTGCGTGATCGTGCTGCCGCCGCCGTAGCTCTCCTCGCCCGTGACCACCCCGTACGCCGCCCGCGCGATGCCGCCGGGGTCGATGCCGGGGTTGGTGTAGAAGTCGGCGTCCTCGACCGCGATCGTCGCCTGGCGCACCGTCGACGGCACGTCGTCGAGCTTGACGTACGTGCGCTTGCCGACCGTGAAGATCTCGCGCAGGAGCGTGCCATGCCGGTCGTGGATCGCCGTCGTCTCGAACAGCGCCCGGTCCTCGATGTTGTCGATGGTCTGGACCTCGGCCTCGAGGTCGTCGGCGAGCGCCGCGTAGGCGATGCCGGCGCCGACCACGGCCACGCCGGCGGCCGCGACCGGCAGCGCCACCACGGCGGTCAGCGACAGCCCGAGGAACGCCGCCACCGGCGACGACGCGCGCCGCCGCAGCCGCCGCTCCAGGACGATCCGTTCCAGCGTCGACAAACCCATGCGCCGACGATTATACCGCCGCGCGCCCCGGCGGGCGGAACGGCGGCCCGGGCCGCGCCGCAGATTGCGGTCGATCCGCGAACCACGGTACAATCTCGCCGCCCGCGGGGGACCGGTCCCCGCACCGCCCGCCCGCACGCCCAGGACCCACACCGCATGCCACACACCCCCGACCGCGCGCGCTGCCTCGACGTGGCGGATCGGCTCGGCTGGTCGGCGCCGGCGGTTCAGATCGCCGACGCGGCCACGACCGCGTCGCGCCACTACCCCGACGTCGACCCCGACCGCCCGGCGCTGCTTCACGGCGTCCGCACCCCCGTCGCCGGCCTCGTGGCGCTGCTGCGCCTGCACTACCCGGCCGACCACGCCGTCTCGCTCTGGCGCGCCGCGGGACCGGGCGAAGCGCCGTCGCGGGTCGACATCGCCCTCGGCGATCTCGACGATGCCCGGCTGGGCGCGGTGATGGGCCCCGGCGGTGTCGCGATCGATGCTGCCGCCGAGGTCGACGGCGGTGCCGCCTTCGCCGCCGACCTCGCGGCCGCCCCCGACTTCGCGCTCGACACCGGCGCCGCCTTCGCCGCCGACCTCGCGGCCGCCCCCGACTTCGCGCTCGACACCGGCGCCGCCATCCTGGCCGTCCCGCCGCGGCCGGGCTTCGTGCTGGATCTGGCCGAGGTCATCGCCCACCTGCGCGCGCCCGACGGCTGCCCGTGGGACCGCGAGCAGACGCACCGCAGCCTGCGGCCCTACCTGCTGGAGGAGGCCCACGAGGCGCTCGAGGCCCTCGACGGCGGCGACACGGCCGCGCTGTGCGAGGAGCTCGGCGACCTCCTGCTCCAGATCGTCCTGCACGCCCAGATCGCCGCCGAGGCCGGCACGTTCACGCTGGCCGACGTCGTCCGCGGCCTGACCGCCAAGTTGATCCGCCGCCACCCGCACGTGTTCGGCGAGGGGCGGGCCGACACCGCCGACGACGTGCGCCGCAACTGGGAGGCGCTCAAGCAGCGCGAGCGCGCCGCGCCCGACAAGGCGGCCGACCCCTTCGCGGGGCTGCCGGCCTCGCTGCCGGCCCTGGCTCGCGCGCAGGCGGTCCAGGAGCGCGCGGCGCGACGGGCCGCG
>CAYQBA010000270.1:0-4790 GCA_964415605.1 uncultured Anaerolineales bacterium
GAGGGGGGTACTTTTCGGTGATCGCAGGGGGGTACTTTTCGATGATCGCTAGCAATCGCTTCCGGCGCTGTCGAAAGTGCTGTCGCAGACAGCACTCCAGGAGTTCCAGGTGCATCTCGGGCAGTCCGGGGGCATGGCGATGGCGGACTCGGGCGCATCGTGATGGGTTTTTGGGCTTCGGACTGGAATCGGTCATCGGCATCGGCCGGCATATGCACCAGGGCGGAGGGCGGTCAAGGGGGGGCGTCACTGCCGATCCAACGGCCAGACAACTCCGCCGTGACCTGAGCGGCGAACGTCGTGGTGCGCCGGCCGCTCACGGTGTCAACCGCTGACCCCATGCGGCGCCCGGCCCGTGGCATCATGGCCCGACGCACCACCCACACAGATCGGACGCACCATGCGGATCGGCACCTGGAACCTCGCAGGACGATGGGATCATCGACGTGAGAAGCTACTCAGCGACCAGTGCTGCGATATCTGGTTGCTCACGGAGGTCAGCCGACGACTCGCGTTGGACGACTACGCGGTGCACGTGACCGCCGGGCGGATGGCGGATGGACAACACTGGGCGGCGGTGCTCGCCCGCCACCCCGTCGTTCCTCGCCCCGACCCGCACCCAGCGAGCGCCTTGGCTGAGGTCGCTGGGATGTCCGTGTGCAGCTCGATCCTGCCCTGGCGCGGGAGCGGCGGGCAGTCCCCGTGGGTGGGGGCTCGACACGCCGACCGGACCCGGGCGGCCCTCGATCAACTCATGCTGGCCTTGCCCGTGACCGGTCTTGTGTGGGGCGGCGACTGGAACCACGCACTATCTGGCCGGGAGTGTGCCGGGAGCCTGGCTGGCCGCGCTCAACTACTGGACATTATCGGGCGCCTCGGTCTGAAAGTGCCCACGGCCGATCTGCCACACCAGCTCCCAGGCCTGCTCACGATCGACCACGTCGCCGTGGCGCAGGACGTCGTCGTCACGGCGGCGGCGCGGATCGTTGCCAGTATCGACGGCCGGCGGCTTTCGGACCACGATGTGTACTGGATCGACGTGATGTAGGCCGTGAGGCCTGGGTCGTCGCGATCAGCCCCGGGTCCTCGGTTTGGCTCCTCTGGCCGCCCCGGCGGCCCATGGAACGGGCTGCTGCCAGGCCCGCTATGCGGGTCTGCGAGGCTCGCCGGGGCGAACGGATGGTTTCCGAGGGAGGGCCGCCAGCGGCCCGTACAGCGGCCCAGGGGGTGCATATTCCGGCGATGTCGAAGGCGAATTCCGGTCCGTCGCTCAATTTCCATCGCCATGCTCCGGAATCGCCCATCGCCTTGCCCGGATTCGGCCATCGGCATCGGCCGGTGTATGCAGGACTCAAACCGACAAAAAGAACGATCCCCCGTGCTGGAAGATCGCATTTTACAGAGTAATCCAGGCGCCCCCGGCAGGAATCGAACCTGCGACCAACGGATTAGAAGTCCGTTGCTCTATCCCCTGAGCTACGGGGGCAGGGGGGGCGTGCTGCCCGGCGGGGCGGCGGCGCGCGGCAGCTAGAGCCACCCCGAACCGCCGCCCCGCCGGGCGGAGCGGCCTGTTGCTCCCATTCTAGGGGGCGCGGGCGAGGCCGTCAACACGATTCGCGATCGTCGCGGCCCGCCGCGCAGCTTCCGCCGGTGCTCCGACATGGCGTGCCGGGTCCCAGGATCGAAGTGAGCACCGTGGGTTGCCCGACCCGAGCAGTCTCCGGCGTGGTATACTCCGCTCACCCTCCCCCATGCCCCAGCCCACCGACCCGACCGCCCCGGCCGATCCGATCCGCCCGGCACCATCCGCCGACCGGGCGGCCGCGATCGACCCCTCAGCCCCCGTCGTCCCCTCAGCCCCCGTCGACCCCACCGCCCACGCGCCGCGCCTCGCCCTGGCCGGCGACAGCGTGCTGCTCATCACCGCCGACCACAAGCGCTTCCTCGAGCGCCTGAAGGCCGGCGCGACCCTCAGCACCCACCGCGGCATCGTGCGGCACGACGACCTCATCGGCCAGCCCCTCGGGCGGACGATCCACAGCCACAACGGGCACCCCTTCCGCGCCCTGCGCCCGTCGATGGAGGAGATCCTCGTCAGCACCCAGCGTGAGACGCAGATCGTCTACCCCAAGGACATCGGCTACATCCTGCTGAAGCTGTCCGTCATCCCCGGCGCGCGCGTCGTCGAGGCCGGCAGCGGCAGCGGGGCGCTGACCACCGCGCTCGCGCGCTACGTCGCCCCAGGCGGCCGCGTGTACACCTACGAGCAGCGCCCGGAGATGGCCGCGCTCACGGCCCGCAACCTCGAGCGCGCCGGCGTCGAGGGCGCCGTCGTCCAGCATGCCCGCGCGATCGGCGACGGGTTCGACGAGACCAACGTCGATGCCCTCTTCCTCGACGTGCGCGAGCCGTGGCTGCACCTCGACCAAGCCGCCCGGGCCATGGCCGACGGCGCGTTCTTCGGCGCCATCCTGCCCACCGTCAACCAGGTCATCGACCTCGTCCACGCCCTGCGGCGCCCGGACTTCATCGACACCGAGGTCGTCGAGATCATCCTGCGCACGTATCGCCCCGTCGCCGCCCGGCTCCGTCCCGACGACCACCTCGCCGCCCACACCGGCTACCTCGTGTTCGCCCGCAAGGTCGAGCCCCAGCCCGACGCCGCGCCGACCGATGCCGCGCTACCTGATGCCGCGCCAGTCGACGACGTGCCACCTGATGCGGCGCCGCCCGACGCCATACCGACCGACGCCGTGTCAGCCGACGCCGGACCGACCGGCGACGCCCAGGCCCATACCGCGGAACGGGGCGCCGCCCAGGGCGATCCGCCGCCCTGAACGACGCCCCTGGCCCGTCGCCGTCCCGTCCGCTTACCGACCCGCGCCCCCGCCGGGCCGGGATCGTCGAATCAGGCCGGCACCAGCTCGCGCTCCGCCATCTCGGCCGCCGGCGCCCGTTCCGCCGGCTGCTCCGCCTGTCCGGTCAGCTCGAGCTCGATCTGGATCGCGATCTCGTCGCCCACCAGCCACCCGCCCGTCTCGAGCGCCTGGTTCCAGTTCAAGCCCCAGTCCTTGCGCCGGATCTTCGCCGTCGCGCTGAAGCCGGCGCTCGTCGTCCCCCACGGGCTCAAGGCCTGACCGGCGTGCTCGACGTCCAGGGTCACCGGGTTCGTCACGCCGCGGATCGTCAGGTCGCCCACCAGGCGCGCCCGGTCGTCGCCGAGCAGCTCGACGCGCCGGCTGGCGAACGCGATCGTGGGGAACGCCTCGGCATCCAGGAAGTCCGGGCTGCGCAGGTGGTTGTCGCGCGGCTCGAGACCCGTGTCGATGCTGGCCGCGTCGATCGTGATCGCGACGCGCGTGCGCTCGGGCTGCGCCGCGTCGAACGCGATCTCGCCGTCGAAGCGGCCGAACTGGCCCCGGACCTTCGCCACCATCATGTGGCGCGCCGAGAACCCGATGTGCGAATGAGCGTGGTCGATCTTCCAGGTCAGCGTGGTCATGGTCGTCGTTCCTTTCATGTCGTGTCGCCCCCGGGCACGGGAGCCGTGTGATTCAGCGTTGGGTTGCCATCGATCCGATCTGCCGACAGCATAACCCCCACGCGTCCCGCCCCCCGTCCCGCCGCCCGTCCCGGCCAGCGTCCCAACCCGCGTCCCGCCGACATCCGGAATCGGCGCCCCAGCCCGCGTCCCGCCGATGTCCCCGACCGGCGCCCCAGCCCGCGTCCCGCCGATGTCCCGCGGTTCGCGGGGCTACAATTCAACCGTGACCGCCATCCACAGTGCCGCGAACGACCGCCAGCCAGGCACCCGTGCCGCTCCGGGGTCCGCGGTCGTCCAGCCGCCGGCCCCCCCGGTGGCCCCGCCGCCGGCCGGTGTCGCCCTGCACCTCCTCGGCGCCCCGCGGATCGCCCGCGCCGGCGCCGACGTCGCGCTGGCCAACGCCAAAGGCCTGGCGCTCCTCGGCTACCTCGCCCTGCGCCGCGAGCCCCTCCCGCGCGACCAGGCGCTCGACCTCCTGTGGCCCGAGAGCGCCCCCGAGGCCGCGCGCAAGAACCTGCGCAACACCCTGTGGGCCATCCGCCAGGCGCTCGGCGGCGACGCGGTCGCCGCCGCCGCCGACCGGCTCGCGCTGGCGGAGGGCACCTGGGTCGACGCCCGGGTGCTCGAGCGCCACACCGGAGACGAGCGCACCATCCCCGCCGCGACACCCGCCGCCCTGGCCGCGCTGGCGGGGCTGTGGCGCGGGCCGTTCCTCGACGGCCTGGCGGTGCTCGACGCCCCCGAACTCGAGCTGTGGCTCGCGGCGGCGCGCGAACGCCTCGCCGCCCGCCAGCTGCGCGTCCTGTCCGCCATCGTCGACGAGCGGCGGCGCGCCGGCGCCCGGCCCGCCGTCGCCGCCGCCGCCGACCGCGCCTTGACGGTCGACCCGCTGCACGAGCCGCTGCACCGTGCCCTGACCGAGGCCCTCGTCCGCCTGGGGCAGCGGGCCGAGGCCGTCCGGCGGCATGCCGCCTGGCGCCAGCTCCTGCAGGCCGAGCTTGGCGTCGCCCCGCTGCCCGAGACCGAAGCGGCGGTCGCCGCGTGGATCCGCGACGAGGCGGCCGGCGCGGCGCGTCTCCCCCGAGGTGCGGCGGCCCCCGCCGCTCCCCCGCCTGCCACGCGGCCGCCATCGCCCCGGCAATCAGCGGGAGTGAGTAGATCAGTGCGAGGTAGCGCGTGTGCTCGGAGGACCACGTCCGGTCGAAACCGGCGCCGAACGCAGCAACCGGCGAGAGCGTCGGGCCCT
>CAYQBA010000271.1:0-4751 GCA_964415605.1 uncultured Anaerolineales bacterium
GGCGCTCGCCGTCGCCGGGGCGCTCGCGCTCGGCGGCGGCGCCCCGGGCCCCTGGCCCGTCCGCGCGGCCCCCCTTCGCGCCGGCGACGCCGGCACATCGACCTACGCCTGGGTCGACACCTGGGCGAACGCCCCATGGCGCCTGACGGCCGGGCGCTACGGGCACGCCGCCGACATCGCGGCGGCGCCGGATGGGGCGGTCTTCGTGCTCGACCGGCGCCACAAGGCCATCCACGTGCTGGCGCCCGACGCGCGGCCGCGGTCCGTCTTCGCCGCCGCGGAGCCGGCCGACGGACGGAGCTGGACACCGCGGCGGATCGACGCCGGGCCCGACGGAGACGTCTTCTTGCTCAGCGTGGCGGCGGGCGACGGCCGCTTCGTCAGCACGGTGACCCGGCTGGCGCCCGATGGGCGGGTGCGCGCCCGCTTCGGCGTCGACCTCGAATACAACGACATTGCCGCCGGCCCCGACGGGCGGCTGTACTTGACCCGGTCCCTGGCGGCGACGCTGGCCACGCCCGTGCCACGCGAGCGCCCGCCGCCGACCAAGGGCGGCGTCGACGTCTTCGATCCGACCGGCGTCAAGCTCACCGCGCTCGACGAACGTCCGCTCTTCTACCCGGTCGGCATCGACGTCGGCGCCGACGGGACGGTGTACGTCATCAACCGCCTGCCGAGCCCCGCCGGCAGCGACCCCGGCCCGTTGCCCACCCCGTTGCCCTCATGGCGCCGCGATCGCCCGTCGTCGGCCGCCGACAGCCCCGATCCCGTCGCGGGCGTCGTGGTGTACGCGCCCGACCTCGGCTACCGCCACAGCGTGCCGTTCAACGCCGCCGATGACGTGGCGGCCGGGCCGGCGGGGGTCTTCGTCACGCGCAACGTCGAGGTCTATGATCTCGGCACCGCAGCGCCGATCTGGGCAGGCCCCGCCGGCCAGTTCCACACGCCGTACAGTGGCAACGCCGCGCTGCACGTCGCCGCGACGGCCGACGGCCGCCTCCTGGCCAGCGTCGCCCACTGCTATGCCCAGGGCGTCCTGGTGTTCGACCAGCCAGCCGCGGGCACGGCACCCCGCCTCGAGGGCGCGCTCGACCGGCCGGAGCTCGAGGGGCCCGTCCACCCCCTGCGCATCGCCATGGCCGCCGCCGGGCCAGTGCTCTTGCAGGGCCGTTTCACGCGAACGACGGATGCCGCGACCGGGGCATTGCAGTACCGCACCGGGCCGAGCACCGACCAGCCGCAGACCATCCAACGCTGGTCGCCGGCGGGCGCGCTGACGGCGCAGCTCGGGGTCTGCAGCGGTCTGTCCACCGTCTGGGCGAGCGACGTCTCGAGCGCCTGGTGGGCCCGGGACGTCGCGGCCGATGGCGACGACGTGTTCACGCTCGACCCGTGGCTGGTCGAGCGTCGCCCGGATGACGGCTTCCCGGGCTGGTCGGTCATGCCTGCGGCGCTCGGCGCCGCCGATGCCGCCGACGCGGGCGAGGCGTCACGCCTGGTGGCGGCGGACGCCGACGCCGGGCGGGTGGCGGTGCTCGACGCCGGCGCGGGCAAGGTCCACGTCCTCGATCGAAGCGGCACGCTGGTCGGCCGGTGGTCGTACCACGGCGACGCCGGCGCGGACGCTCCGGGCGCGCCGATCGACATCGCGCTGGCCGGCGGGACCATCCTCCTCGCGGATGCCGGGCGGGCGCGCGTGTGGGTGTACGACGTCGGCGGCGACCCGCTCGGCGCGTGGCCGGTGCACGACACGCCGGTGGCCCTGGCCGCGGCGCCCGGCGGCGACGTCTTCGTCCTGGGCCGGCGCTGGGGCATGCGCTACGCCGCCGACGGCGCGCTCCGGGCGCTGTGGCGGCTTCCCGACGTCGCCGCGACCGGGCTGGACATCGACGTCGGCGCCGACGGGCGCGTGCTGGTGCCGTGGGTCGACGCCGCGCCCGCGCCGGAGCCAGCGGACCGGCCGCAACAGGCGCTGCGCCGGGCAGGTGTCTGGGTCTTCGCGCCGGCCAGCGTCCCCCCGGTGTCCGACGGCGCCGTGCCCCCCGGCGCCTGCCTGGCCTTGCCCGACAAGGTCGCGGCGCCGCGCGTCGTGCCCCTCGGCGGCACGGTCGAGGTGCGTCTGGCGATCGCGGGGCGGTGCCCCGACCGGCACGGGCCGGCGCAGGTGATGCTGGTTGTCGATACCTCGCGCTCGATGAACGGCGACAGCAGCCTCGACCGGGCCCGCGATGGGGTGTTGACGCTGCTCGGCCACCTCGACCCTGCCGCCACGGAGGTCGGGCTGATCACGTTCGCCGCCGACGCAACGGTCGAAGCCCCGCTCGGGCGCGACATGCCTTGGATCGCGCGGCGCGTGACCGCGCTGACCGGATGGGGGGACACGCGCCTGGCGGCCGGCCTCGAAGCGGCGCTGGCCGAGCTGCGTGGGCCGCGGCGGAACCCGGCCGCGCCGGCGCTCGTCGTCGTCGCCACCGACGGCGACTACAAGGGGAGCATCGCGCCGGTGACGGCGGACATCCGGGCCGCCGGCATCGGCGTGCACGCCCTGATCTTCCCCGGCCGTGGTTATGCCCGCGAGCGGGCCGCCAGCCTTGCCGCCCTCCTGGGCGGGCCCGAGGCCGTGAGCGTGGACCCCGACGCCCGGGCGCTGGCCGAGCTGGCCGCTCGCCTCGGCGACGCCCGGTCCGAGGCGGGCCTCTTCGTGTCTGCGACGGTGCGCGACCTGATCCCGGCCAACATGCGCTACGTGGCTGGCTCCGCCGACCCGCCGGCCACCTACGACCCGGCGGCGCACGCGCTGACCTGGGTGCTGGGGGCCGTGGCCGCCGCCGAGGGCGTCGGCCTGCGGTATCGGCTCGAGCCGCTCGAGGTCGGCACGTGGCCGACCAACGTCGAGGCGACGGCGGCGTACCGTGATGCCGGCGGCCACGCCGGGAGCCTCCGGTTCCCGATCCCCACCGTCAAGGTCTGGGACCGCGCGAGCCTCACGCGTCGCGCGTACTTGCCGCTGACCCCCGGCGGCGCGTGTCTTCGCCCCGCGGCACCGCTCGACGTGGTGCTGGTGCTGGACGCCTCCGACAGCATGAACGAGCCGGCGGGCGGGGGCGCCACGAAGCTCTCCGCCGCCCGCGCCGCCGCTCTGGGGTTCGTCGACCTCCTCGCCCTCGGCCCGGATCGGGCGGCCGTGATCGCGTTCAACCAGGCGGCGCGGGCGATGACCGCGTTGACTGCCGATCGGCCGGCGCTGGCGGCCGCGCTCGCGGCGATCGTCACGTCGCCCGGCACGCGGATCGACGCCGGCCTCGGGGCCGCGGGCGATGTCCTGCGCACGCAGGGCCGTCCGGGGGCGCGCGCGGTCGTCGTGGTCCTGACCGATGGATTGCAGGCCGGCGACGCCCCGGCGGCGGCCGTGATCGAGGCGGCCGGGCGCCTCAAGTCGGGCGGCGCGCGGGTGCATGCCATCGGCCTGGGGCCGATGATCGACCGCGACCTGCTGCGGGCCGTCGCCACCGAGCCGCGGGACTTCCTCGAGTCGCCCACGGCAGCGGATCTGGCGCGCGCGTTCGCCGACGTCGGGGGCCGCCTGGCCTGCCTGACGCCGTGAGATGCGAATTGCATGCTCCCGCACGTATCTAATGCCGCGGCCGACCGTTCTATATTGTCGTGGCGGCATGGTCGTGACATGGCGGCTGGCGTGCGCGGTTGTCGTCGGGCTGGTCGTTGCCGGGGCGGTTGGCGGGGCGGTTTGAAGGCTCGGGTCGGGCGCAAGCGCGACGGGGGAGAACACATTTGAGCAAGCGCGCCGTGGTCGCCGTGTTTTTGGCGGCGCTGGGCATCGGCTGGGCGGCGACGACCGAGATCGTGGCGCGCGCCCCGGAGGCCCCTGCCGGCCAGGCCGTCCCGACCTCCACCGGCTACCCCCCGACGACGTTCAAGCTCCTGCTCAACCGGTGCGAGGCGCTGGTCTGCCTGACTGTCGACCCCTGGCTGCAAGAGCTGTATCTGGTCAACGTGCGCGGCGACCGCGTGGACCTCATCCCCAACCTCAACGCGCCGCCCGTCGTCGACCAGCCGCTGTACATGGGCATTCACGACTGCGTGTCGGTGCGGTTCTCGGTGATCCACCGGCCGCCGGGCAACACCACGAACATCGTGGTGCGCGTCAGCGACAACATCGCGCCGCGGGTTTACACCGTGGTCTGGCCGAACAACTACCAGTATCAGCCCGGCGACCCGGTGCAGATCGGCCTGGCCTACTCGTACGACCGCGCCGGCGCCCGCACCACGCGCGTGGTCCGCAGCATCCCGTCGTTGCCCCCGTGCGGCGTGCCGGCCACGATCTCACCCACGGTGTCCCCGACGCCGACGGCGTCCCCCACGCCCACGGACAGCCCCACGCCGACGCCGACCGACACGCCAACGCCGACGGCCACGTCGACGTCGACCGACACGCCAACGCCGTCCCCGACGCCATCGCCGACCCCGTCTCCGACCCCGTCGCCGACGCCGTCACCCACGCCATCGCCGACGCCGTCACCCACGCCATCGCCGACGCCGTCGCCGACCCCGTCGCCGACCCCGTCGCCCACGCCATCGCCGACGCCGTCACCCACGCCATCGCCGACTCCGTCGCCGACGCCGTCTCCAACACCATCGCCCACGCCATCGCCGACGCCGTCACCCACGCCATCGCCGACTCCGTCGCCGACGCCGTCTCCAACACCATCGCCCACGCCATCGCCGACGCCGTC
>CAYQBA010000272.1:0-2608 GCA_964415605.1 uncultured Anaerolineales bacterium
CCCCGGAAGATCCGCCACCCGACGTCCGACGTCACGGCGCCGCGCGCCGGCCAGTGGGCCGGGTGCGGGTCGACCGTGGCCGCGCCCAAGGCGGCGCGGCCGGGGCCGGCGGCGTCGCGCCGCGCCCGCGCGAAGTCCTGCAGCCGGTAGAGCTCGGCCAGCCCGGCGGCCAGGCGGCGCTGGATGAGCGCCACGCGGTCCTGGTCGGGGCTGGTGGCGTTGGGCCCGCCCTGCGGGGGGGCGCCCGGCGCGGCGGTCCAGGTGCCCGAGCCTGGCGGCAGCCCCAGCTCGTCGCGCAGCACGCCGCTGAGGTAATCCACCCCGTCGAGCTGGAGCTCGACGGCATCGATCTGGTAGCGCAGGGCGTCGAGCTCTCCCTCGGCCTTCTGCAGGGCCTGGTGCTGGCGCGCGATGGTCGCCTCGAGCGCCTTCTCGCGCCGCGCGGTGCCGGCGGAGGCCCCGGTCAGGCGGTCGACGTCGGCGGCCAGCCGGTCGGCGCGCGAGGCCTGGGCGTTGAACGCGGCGAGCAGGCCCACGACGGCGAGCACGGCCACCGGGACCAGGCGGGTGGGGATGTGGATCGTCAGCCCCGACGACCCATCGGGCTGCCAGCGCGGCATGGCGACAGTCACCTTCCTGGGGGCGGACGGTCCGGCAAGGGCAGGTCGCGCCGGCGGCGCGGCCCGCGACCTGAACGATACATCCCATCAATTATAGGAAGCGGGTTTCGGCCCTGTCAACCGCCCGGCGGCGCGCCGGCCGCCTCGGCCACCGCCTGGGCCTCCTCCGTCGTCAGCGCGTAGGACGAGCGCCGGTCGGCCAACGGTTTGGCGTACACCCGCACGCCGTTGCGGTGGTGCAGCCCCGAGAGCACCACGCCGTCGCCGTGGTCGTCGAGCATGGCCAGCGCGAAGCTCTGGTCGCCCCCGACGTCGGCGAACGCCCCGTAGCGCAGCACGCGCACGCGCTGGACGGCCTTGCGCAGCCGGGTGTCGATGTCCGCGGCGCGGGCCTGGAGCCCGAGGAGGCCGCTCTCGGCGGTCGCCAGCCGCGCGGCGATGTCGTCGAGGCCGGCGGTGTGCGCCTCGAGGTGGGCGACGCGCTGCTCGGCGGCCTCGAGGCGGCGGACGTAGGCTTCGAGCGCGGCGGCGACGTCGGTGCCGTCGACGCCGGTCATGAGGGCCCGGTAGTGGGCCTCGAGGCGGCCCGCCCGCCGGGTGGCGGCCGCGGCGACGAGGAGCCCGACGACGCCGAGGGCGACGCCGGCGATCGACAGCACCGTATAGGCCTGGGGGACGAGCTCGGGGATGGCGGTCGGGTTCAAGGCGCACCTCGGGGACGGACACGGATGGGGCGGGGCCGGGTCGCGCCACGGCGCGAGCGCCGGGCGGGAGACGGGAGCGCGACAATTCTTGCGCGGGGACGCCGCGACGGTCAACTCCCCGCGCTTTGACCCCCGCCCTCCCCATGCATACGATATCTCGGCCGCGCGCCCGGCCCGGGGCCACCCGACGAGGCGAGGCGCGCCGCGAGGTCCAGCGCATGGCGCATGCCGTCCCCGACCAACCGCACACCGCCCTCCCCCCTGGCGCCACGGCGCCGGACGGCGCGCTCCCCACCATCGCCAGCGCCGCCGGCTACGTCCTCGGGGTGTCGTACCCGGTCCTGGCGCTGTCGACCGGAGTCCGTGCCGCGTATCAGCTGTTGCTGAAGGACGGGGGCCTGCTGTTCACCGGCCAGCTGCCGCACTACCTCGGACCGCTGCTGACCGCTGCCGCCGCCGTGCTCTACTGCGTCGCCGCCGTCGGCTTCGTGCGCCGGTCGCGCCGGGCCTGGCGGATCTCGGTCGCCGCGCTCGCCGCCGAGACCGCGTGCGTGATCGTCGTCGGCACGCTGACGCTGCCCGGCATGCCGGCGCGCGCGGCCATCGGCGGGACGGTGTGGCGGCTCTACGGCATCGACTACGGCTTCTTCCCGCTGTTCCAGCCCATCCTCGGCCTCATCTGGCTGTTCTGGCCGGTCACGCGCCGCGCCTACGGCATCGCCCCCGCCCCGGCCGGGCGCGGGCCCGCCGCCGGGGCGTCGGCGTGACATCGCCCGCCTACCTGGCGCTGGCCGACGGGACCGTCTGGTCCGGCCGCGCGCTCGGCGCCGAGGGACAGCGGACTGGCGAGGTGGTCTTCAACACGTGCATGACCGGCTACCAGGAGGTGCTGACCGACCCGTCGTACTGCCGGCAGATCGTGGTCATGACCGCCCCGCACATCGGCAACACCGGCGTCAACCCGGAGGACGACGAGAGCACGCGCGCCTGGGCCGCCGGCTTCGCCGTGCGCCGCGCCAGCCTCGGCGTCAGCTCGTGGCGCGCCACCGGCACGCTCGACGACTACTTGCGCGAGGCCGGCGTCATCGGGATCACCGGCGTCGACACGCGGGCGCTCGTGCGGCACCTGCGCGAGCACGGCGCCATGCACGGGGCGCTCGTCAGCGGCCCCGACGCCGACCCCGAGATCGCGGTGGGCTTCGCGGAGTCCGCGCCCGACATCAACGCCCTCGACCTCGTCGGCGAGGTGAGCTGCCGGGCGCCGTACGTCTGGTCCGAGCCCGC
>CAYQBA010000272.1:2708-4688 GCA_964415605.1 uncultured Anaerolineales bacterium
CACCGCGGCGGCAACCAGCCGGTCCTCGACCGCCGGACGAACCAGGTGGCCATCAGCAGCCACAACCACGGCTTCGCGCTGGCGGACACGGGCTTCGGAACGGGGGTCGAGATCACGCACGTCAACCTCAACGACGGGTGCGTCGAGGGCCTCGCCGCGCCGGCCGTGCGCGCGTTCAGCGTGCAGTACCACCCCGAGGCCGCGCCCGGCCCGCACGACGCGGGCGACCTGTTCGACGCGTTCCTGCACGCGCTGCGGGACGAGCGCGCGCCGGCGCCGAAAGGGTGAGGCCGCCCGACCCCATGAGCCACCGCCCGCGCACCATCCTCATCATCGGCTCCGGCCCGATCATCATCGGGCAGGCGTGCGAGTTCGACTACTCCGGCGCGCAGGCGTGCAAGGCGCTGCGGCGCGCCGGGCACCGCGTGGTGCTGGTCAACTCCAACCCGGCCACGATCATGACGGATCCCGAGATGGCCGACGTCACGTACATCGAGCCGCTGACCGTCGAGCTCGTCGAGAAGATCATCGAGCGCGAGCAGCCCGACGCCCTCCTGCCGACCGTGGGCGGGCAGACGGCGCTCAACCTGGCCGTCAAGCTGGCCGAGTCCGGCGTGCTCGAGCGCCACGGCGTCGCGCTGCTGGGGGCGTCGCTGGACGCCATCCGCGTGGCCGAGGACCGCGCCTTGTTCCGCCAGGCCATGCTCGACGCCGGCATCGCGGTGCCGCTGGGCGACACCGTCACGACCGTCGAGGGCGCCCTGGCGCTGGCCGAGCACATCGGGTACCCGGTGCTGGTGCGGCCGTCGTTCACGCTGGGCGGGACGGGCGGCGGGGTGGCGCGCGACGCGGCGGCGCTGGCGGACGTCGCGGCGGGCGGGCTGCGGGCCAGCCCGGTGGGACAGGTGCTGATCGAGCAGTCGGTGCTGGGCTGGAAGGAGTACGAGCTCGAGGTCATGCGCGACGGGTTCGGCAACTTCGTCGTGGTGTGCTCGATCGAGAACCTCGACCCGATGGGCGTCCACACCGGCGACTCGATCACCGTGGCGCCGGCCATGACGCTGACCGACCGCGAGTACCAGCGGCTGCGCGACCTAGCGCGCCGCGTGATGGACGTCGTCGGCGTCCAGACCGGGGGCTCCAACGTCCAGTTCGCGGTCGACCCGGCCGACGGGCGCGTGGTGGTCATCGAGATGAACCCGCGCGTGTCGCGGTCGTCGGCCCTGGCCAGCAAGGCCACCGGCTTCCCGATCGCCAAGATCGCGGCCCTGGTGGCCACGGGCATGCGCCTGCACGACATCCCCAACGACATCACGCGCGTGACGCCGGCCAGCTTCGAGCCGTCGCTCGACTACGTCGTCGTCAAGATCCCGCGCTTCGCGTTCGAGAAGTTCCGCGGCGTCGACCCCACGCTGGGCCCGCAGATGAAGTCGGTGGGCGAGGTCATGGCCATCGGCGACACCTTCGCGGCGGCGCTCAACAAGGCGCTGCGGGGGCTCGAGGTCGGGCTGGACGGGTTCGGGGGCCACGCGGGGAGTGGATCGACTCCCGGCACGCCGGCGCCGGGCGCACCGGAGCCCGACGCGCTGGCCGCCGACCTCGCGCGCCCCGTGGCCGACCGCCTGCCCGCCGTCGGGCGGGCGCTGGCGGCAGGCGCGGACCCGGCCGCCGTGGCGCGCGCCACCGGCTACGACCCGTGGTTCGTCGGCGAGCTCGCGGACATCGTCGCGCTCGAGGCGGCCGTCGCCGCCCACACCCTCGACACCCTGCCGGCGGACCTCGTGGTCGAGGCCAAGCGCGCGGGCCTCTCGGACGCGCAGATCGCCCGGTTGTGCGCCCGCGACGGGCTCGCGCCGCGGCCGGACGACGTCCGCGCGCTGCGCCACGCCCTCGGCATCCGCCCGATCTACCGGCGGGTCGACACCTGCGCGGCCGAGTTCGAGGCGCACACGCCCTACCTCTACAGCGCGTACGCCCCGG
>CAYQBA010000273.1:0-4599 GCA_964415605.1 uncultured Anaerolineales bacterium
CGGCGCGCGGGCCGCTGGTCGCGGCCTCGACGTCCCACGCTTCGGCGCCTGCGGCGGCATCGGGGGCGATCGGCGACTGGCCGCCGGCCGCGTCGCCGGCGCCGGTCATCCCGCCGGCCGGCGGGCCTCCCGCCGCGTCGCCTGCACGAACGACCGTGGCGGTCAACGTACCCTCCGCCCGCTCGAACGCCAGGCGGATGTCCGGCACCACGGCCTCGACCACCCGGTCGCCGACCGCGGCGCGCACGGTGTCGCCGGGCATCACCGACACGTCCGCTCCCGAGGCGTCCGACAGGTAGACCCGCCACGCCCGGTCGCCGGGCACGGTCGATGCCTGGCCCGACGCGGCCGCGCCACCCGGGCGCGCCACCTCCACTGCCACGACCACGCCGTCCCGCGCCTCGTCCGGCGTCAGCGCCCCCCAGACCGCGAAGTCCGTCAACGTCACGCCGAGGGTCGGGCTGAGCACGGCGGAGGGGGACGCGCCGAGACCGGTTCCGGGCGGCTGGTCGTCCGGGTGACCCCGACCGCCGGCGCCGGCGTCGCCCATGCCCGGGGGCTCGGGCGCGCCCTCCGCGCCCGGCGGGGCCGGCGTGCCCGCGGCCCCCCGGCAGCCCGGCAACGCCAGGCCGGAGAGCACGGCGAAGGTCACCGCGACCAAGACCACCTTGTTCACCGCGACGTCATCGGCCATAGATGCTCCCCGTTGCCGCGCTCATGGGCTGTGGCTGCATGCCGGATCCTTGGCTCCCGGCGGTCGCTCCGCGGGGGCGCGAATTATCGCCGCGCCGCCTCGGTGGGTCAACGGGCCGGCCACAGGCTATCATACGCCGGCGTCGCATCGGACGCCTCAGGCGAGGTGATCGGGCATGATCGTCTACACGCATTCCCTCGACGGCATCACCGCGCGCCAGCTCGACGGCGGCTTCTTCGCCGCGTCCGGCTGGCCGACCTACCCGTCGCCCGAGACCCACCTGCGCCTCCTCGCCGCCAGCCATGCCGTCGCGCTGGCCATCGACGATGCGACGGGCCAGGTGGTCGGCTTCGTCAACGCGGTGAGCGACGGGGTACTCGCGGCCTACATCCCGCTCCTCGAGGTCCTGCCGGCGTATCAGGGGCGGGGCATCGGGTCCGAGCTCGTCCGCAGGCTCCTCGACCGCCTCGGCGACCTGTACATGGTCGACCTCCTGTGCGAGCCCGAGCTGCAGCCGTTCTACGCCCGCCTCGGCATGCATCCGGCGTCGGGCATGCTCGTGCGGCGCTACGACCGGCAGACCGGCGCGTGACCGTGCCCTTCCAGCTCCTCCCGCACACCGCCGACCTGCGCGCCGTCCTGACGGCGCCCGACCTGCCGGCCCTGTACCAGACGGCCGTCGACTTCGTGCGTGCGGTGATCGTCGGCGAGCAGCCGGTCCGCCCCGTCGAGACACGCGTCGTCGAGCCCGAGTCCGACGCGCCCGACGAGCGGTTCTTCCGGTTCGTGCGCGAGCTGTTCTTCCTGTTCGACGTCGACGGGTTCGTGCCCGCCGTCGTCGCCGGCGACGGCCCCTGGTCGGTGGCCGGCGAGCGGCTGGACCCGCGCGGCCTCGCCTGGGAGCATCACATCAAGGCGGTGACGCGGCACGCCTATGCGTTCGATCCGCGCCCCGACGGCTTCCACGTGGCGCTGGTGCTGGACCTGTGAGCCCGGACCCGACCCCGGCCCCGGCCCCGCGCTCCGCCTACCGGGTCGAGCGCATCGACGCGTACCGCTGGCGCGTGCCGCGCCAGGGCAGGATGCGCACCGAGGGGCTGATTTTCGCCGACGACGCCCTCATGGCGGATGTTGCCGGCGACGAGGCCGTGACCCAGGTGGCCAACGTGGCCCACCTGCCGGGGATCGTCGGGCCGTCGATCGCGATGCCCGACATCCACTGGGGCTACGGCTTCCCGATCGGGGGCGTGGCGGCGTTCGACCTCGACGGCGGCGTGATCTCGCCGGGCGGCGTCGGCTACGACATCAACTGCGGCGTGCGCCTGCTGTCGGTTCCGCTCGGCATCGCCGACGCCCGGCCGCGGCTCGGGCGGCTGATCGACACGCTGTTCCAGACGATCCCGTCGGGCGTCGGGGCGGCGCGCTCCGACGTGCGCCTCGACGACAAGGCGCTGAACGACGTCCTGCGCCGCGGCGCGCGCTGCGCGGTGGCCCGCGGCTTCGGCGTCGAGGCGGACCTCGCGTGCATCGAGGCCGGCGGGTGCCTGCCGGAGGCCGATCCGGCGGCGGTGTCCAAGAAGGCCCGCCAGCGGGGGCGCGACCAGCTCGGCACCGTGGGCTCGGGCAACCACTTCGTCGAGGTCGGCTACGTGGCCGAGACCTACGACGAGGTGGCGGCCGAGGTGCTGGGCCTCGCGCCCGGCACGGTGACGGTGTTCATCCACTCCGGCTCGCGCGGCCTGGGCCACCAGGTGTGCGACGACCACCTCGACCGCATGCAGGACGCCGTCAAGCGCTACGGGATCGAGCTGCCGGACCGGCAGCTGTGTTGCGCGCCGCTCGGCAGCCCCGAGGCCGACGCCTACTGGGGCGCGATGAACGCGGCGGCCAACTTCGCGTTCGCCAACCGGCAGGTCATGACGCACTACGTCCGCCGCGCGCTCGCCGCGGTGTTCGGCGGCGCGGTGGCGGACGGCAGCCGGCTGGTGTACGACGTGGCGCACAACATCGCCAAGATCGAGCCGCACGTGGTGGCGGGCCGCGAGCGGCGGGTGTGCGTCCACCGCAAGGGCGCCACCCGCGCCTTCCCGCCCGGCCACCCCGAGCTGCCGGAGCGCTACCGCCCGCTCGGCCAGCCGGTGCTCATCCCGGGCGACATGGGCCGCTACAGCTACGTGCTCCTGGGGACGGCCCAGGGCTACGCCGAGACGTTCGGGTCGAGCTGCCACGGCGCCGGCCGGCGGATGTCACGCGGCAAGGCCAAGGTGCTGGCCCGCCCGCGCAACGTGCCGGCCGAGATGGCGGCGCACGGCATCCTGGTGCGCGCCGCCAGCCGCGCCACCGTCGACGAGGAGATCCCCGAGGCCTACAAGGACGTCCGCGAGGTGGTGGACGTCGTGACGCACGCCGGCATCGCGCGCCAGGTGGCGCAGCTTAAGCCGGTGGCGGTGGTGAAGGGATGACGAACGCGCGCGCCGCGCCGCGCCACGCCCGCACCCGCGGATGGCAAGGAGGCCGACATGCTCGACCCACGTGACCGCGCCTACGTCGAGGCGCAGGCCGACCCGGCGGTGCGCGAGGCGATGCTCTGCGCGCTGACGACGTATCGCATGGCCGACACGCTCGCGCCCGGCGACCCGGTGCCGGACCTCACGCTCGCCCGCCTCGGGTCGGTCCAGACGGTCCGGCTCGGCGGGCCGCGCGACCGGCCGCTGGTGCTGATCTTCGGCAGCTTCACCTGACCGCCCTTCCGTCGCCAGGCTGGCGACCTCGAGCGGATGTACCTGGCGAACCGGGACCGGGCCGACTTCTACGTCGTCTACATCGCCGAAGCCCACGCCGTCGACGGCTGGCAGATGGACGCGAACGAGGCGGAGGGCATCCGCGTTCCGCAGCCGACCACCTGGGCGGCGCGGATCGCCGTGGCCACCCGCTGCGCCGAGCAGCTTGGCCTCTCGATCCCGACGCTCGTCGACGGCATGGACGATGCGGCGCTGCGGGCGTTCGCGGCCTGGCCGGAGCGCCTCTTTGTGGCGGATGCGGCCGGCCGGCTCCGCTATTGCGGCGGGCCCGGGCCGTTCGACTTCAAGCCCGACGAGGCGCGGGCGGCGCTGCGGGTGCTGTTGGGGTGTTAACACCATGGCATACTGCGGCCATGGTCATGACCTTGGACGCGGTATCCCAACCGAGAGGGGAAGTGCCCTGTCGGGACGGAGGCGCAGCCGTCCAAGAATGTGACTGATGCCGTATGCTGTGCCAATCCATCGACTTGGAGAATACGCACATGGCAGTTGAGAGGATGAGCCGGGAGCAAGTGTGCGACCAGATCCTTGCTAACATCCAAGCAAGCCATGATGGGGCCACGCGACACCGGCTCGACACGCTGGTGAAGTCCTGGATGGGTCACGTACGGCGGAGCGCAAGAACCCTAGAGTTGCTTGAACACCATCTAAGGGCTGCAGGAATCTCGACCACGCCAAGTCTGTTGGATGCTCGGCCCAACGAAGACGTTGAGTTTCGTGTATCTGGGGGCACGCCGAAGGAAAGCACGTCCGGCGTGACGGTTGACAACCCTAACGCGGGAGTAGTCGAGGTCTCCCGGGGCCTTTGCCCCGACGAATTGCGACCATATCAGGACAAAGCACTCAAGAAGCTCCAACTGGACGGCAAGTCGCGCAAGTTCGCGGGTCTCCTGGTGTTACCGACCGGTGCGGGCAAGACTCCGGTGGCCGTGCGTTGGCTCCTCGGCGACGTCGTCAACCACGGATCCAAGGTGCTGTGGGTTGCCCATCGTCACGAACTGCTCAATCAGGCGGCCGAGACATTCAAGCGATTGGCATTTCAGGAAACTCGTAACTATTCAGCCGAGGGCAGGCACGACAGGGGTGCCGCGGAAAACAGAGGTG
>CAYQBA010000274.1:0-4572 GCA_964415605.1 uncultured Anaerolineales bacterium
GGCCGTCGGGGGCGGGCGACCGACGGTGTGCGCGACGCTGATCTCGGCCGGCTCGCCCGTCGAGCACTGCGTCGAAGTCGAGCCGCCGCCGGCGGCCGGCGCCGCGGCCGCGCCGCCCGTCGCCGCGACGCTGCCCACGGCCGAGCCCGCCGGGACCCTGGCGGCCGAGGCGCCCGGCGCGCTGCGATCCGGCTGGACGCTGTTTATCCTGGGCTTGCTGGCCCTGGGGGTGTGGGGCGGGATGCAGTGGCGCGGACGCGGATCTCAGCCCGGCCCCGGCTGACCGCGCACCAGCCAGACCGGCCGGTCGGCGTGGTGCAGCACGCCGTCGGCGACGCTGCCCAGCATCCAGCGCCGCAGGCCCGTGCGGCCGTGGGTCGACATCACGATGACGTCGGCCTCCCATTCCTGGCTGGACGCCACGATCCCGTCGGCCACGCCGCCCGCCGCCACCACCTCGACGTCGATGTCGGCGCCGATGCCCTGCGTGTCGAGCGCTTCGGCCACCGACTCCAGGTAGGCCGTCGCCTCGATGCCCTTCTCGCCGAGGAGCTGTGGGATCCAGCCGGCGGTCTCGGGGATCACGGTCGCGTAGCCCGGCACCACCGGCACGCGCACCAGCACCACCCGCGCCCCGGTGCGCCGCGCCAGGTCGATGGCCGGCGGCAACGCCGCTTCGCCGGCCATCGAGCCGTCGAGCGGCACGAGGATGCGCTGGATGGGCGCGGGGGTGGTCGCCGCCGCCTCGTCCTCGACGGCCCGCACCAGGTAGACCGGCGCCGGCGCGGCGTGCACGACCTTGTCGGCCACGCTCCCCAGCACCCACCGGCGGACCCCGGAGCGCCCGTGCGTCGTCATCACGACGAGGTCCGGCGTGGTCATCTCGATGGCGTGCACGATGCCCGCCGCCACGGGGTGGCTCGGCACGATCGTCTGGATGACGAGCCCGGCCAGGACGTCGCGCCGCGCGACCTCCGCCAGGTAGTCCTCGGCGTGCGCGTGCGCCTCGGGCGGCTCGACCTCCTCGGTGATCCAGATCCCGGCGCTCATGACCGGGACGATGACGGTCTCGGGCACGCGCGCCAGGATGATGCCCGCGTCCAGCAGCCGCGCGAGCATCGCCGCGTGGGGCAGGGCCTGCTCGGCCGTGGCCGAGCCGTCCAGGGGGACCAGTATGCTGCGTGACATGCGCTCTCCTTGGTGGCCGTGATCGAGGTGCAATGATATCATGCCCGGCGCCGGGCGGGATCCCGCCGGCACGTCCGGGCCGGCGCGAGCGCGCCGGGCGCGTGCCGCACCGTCCGGTCGAGTCCCGTCGATCCCCGACCCATGAGAGGCGACCACCCGCGATGTTGACCAAGACTGCCAGCGTCACCTGGCTGAAGGACATGACGTTCGTGGCGCAGATGGGCGCCCACCACTTGCTGGTGGACAGCGCGCCCGAAGGCCGCGCGAGCTACGGCCCCTCGCCGATGGAGCTGGCGTTGACGTCGCTGGCCACGTGCACCGCCATGGACGTCATCTCGATCCTCCACAAGCAGCGCCAGCCCGTGACCGGGCTCATCACCCGCATCGAGGGCGAGCGCGCCGCCGACCATCCGCGCCGCTACACGCGCGTCACGGTGACGTTCGAGGTCCATGGGCATGCTCTAAGCCGCGATGCCGTCGAGCGGGCCGTCGCGTTGTCCGACGAGAAGTACTGCTCGGTCACCGCGACGTTTCGCGAGCCGACCGAGGTCGTGTCGCGGATCGAGATCGTCGACGACGGCCCGGGCGGGTTGAACGCGCCGTGATCGATCCGCGCCCGCGACCGTCCGCGCCGACGCCCGTCAGGCGCCGTCCGCGGGGGCCCGCCGCAGGCGCGACGGCCGCGGCCATGCGTCGCCGAGAGCCAGGCCCGCCGTCACCGTGAACCCGCCCGCGTAGAGCGCGAGGCCCGCCGCCAGCGCCGCCTGCCCGTGGGTCAGCGCGACGATCAAGCTGGCCCAGGCATACGCCGCCAGCCCGATCTCGGCCCACAGCATCCGGTCCACCCGTGGCGGCGCACCGGGATTCACGGCCGTCGGCGTGCGGTCGGTGGTCAGGCTCAAGTCCATGTCGCGGTCGGCCGGTTTGTGATCGCCGGCGCCGCGGTCGCCGGTCTTGGGCGTGCGTTCGAACACGCCGCGCCGGCCGAAGAGCCCCTCGATCACCGCCACCGTCCCCGCGCACGAGAGCCCGATCCCGAGCGCCATGAGCACGGGGTAGGCCGCCAGCCGCCGCATCCGGCGCGGCCGCAGCGACGCTTGGGCGGCCGCGTTCATCGCCAGCGGGCATAGCGGGACGAGGGCGAGGGCCGCCGCGGCTGGCGGCAGGTGGGGGTGGTAGACCGCCAGGAGCGGGGCGGCCAGGAGGAGGGCGAGCGTGACGGGGTGCGCGAAGTACCCGCACAGGTTGGTCAGTGCCTGGAGGCGCGCCGGCCACGGGCGATCGGCGCGCAGCAGGCGCGGCCCGAGCTTGCGGAGGACCTGGACGGTGCCCTTGGTCCAGCGCTGCTGCTGGCCGCGGAACGCCCGCAGCGTGGCGGGCAGCTCGGCGGGCGCCACGACGTCCGGCAGCACCACGATGCGCCAGCCGGCCATCTGCGCCCGGTAGCTGAGGTCGACGTCCTCGGTCAGCGTGTCGGCCTGCCAGCCCCCGGCGGCGTCGATCGCGGCGCGCCGCCAGACCCCGGCGGTGCCGTTGAAGTTCAGAAAGAGCCCCCACCAGCTCAGCGCCGTCTGCTGCACGACGAAATAGCCGTCCAGGCCCAGGGCCTGCGCGCGGGTGAGCCACGACGCCCCGCGGTTGAGGTGCCCCCATCGCGCCTGGACGGCGGCCACGCCGGGGCCGAGGTGGTCGAGCGTCTGGCCCAGGAAGGTCGGGGGCGGCACGAAGTCGGCGTCGAACACCGCGATCGCGTCGCCGCGCGCGCGGGCCAGCCCGTACGCCAGCGCGCCGGCCTTGAAGCCGTGGCGGTCGGGCCGCCGCAGGGCGGTGATGTCCACCCCCCGCGCCCGCCACGCCCGCACCGAGGCGTCGACCACCGCGCGGGTGCCGTCGGTCGAGTCGTCGAGGACCTGGATCTCGAGCCGGTCGGGCGGCCAGCTCAGCCGGCACGCCGCGTCGATGACGCGGGCGGCGACGGCCGGCTCGTTGTACAGCGGGAGCTGGACGGTGACAAACGGCGGCTCGGCGGGCGGCGCCGGGATGGGGCGGCGGCGGCCCGCCGCCGCCCACGCCAGGGTCAGGCCCAGCGTCCGGGCGGCGAACCCGCCGAGCACCAGGAGGCCGACGGCATACAGCAGCGACAACGAGGCGGTGATCATCGTGGGGCAGGACCTTCGAACACGGTTCGGCGGCGGCATCGCCGGGGGAGGGGCGGGGGCGGCACCCATCGCGCCGCGCTCCCCCGGGCGGACGGCGCGGGAGTATACCACAGCCGGCGGCATCCGCGGGTGCGGCGCGGGCCGGCTCGAGCAGGCGCGATCGGGCGACGGAGCCCCGTCGGGCTTGCCACGGACGCCCCCTGCCGCCCATAATCGTCGCCGACGGACAATACCGACGGACCCACTGAACGCGCTGGCGGCCCCCGCCGCCGGATCAACACGGGTGCCCGCGCAAGCCCGCTTCCAGGCGTGGCGTGCGATCGCGCAGGCACCTCGATCCGGCACCGGGCCGCGGCACCCGAAAGCGAGGCAACGGATGCGGCGATGGATGGCGATGGGGTTGGTCGCGGCGTGGCTGCCGGCCGTGGCGGCCTGCGGCGGCGGGGCGGTGACGACGAGCGACGGCACGTCGGTGGCGGTGGACGCGCTTCCGGGCGAGAAGGCCTCCGGAGGGCTCGAGGCCACGGCGAGCGGGCTGCAGACCGTGGTCCTCCAGGCCGGCGACGGGCCGCAGGCCGCCAACGGCCAGCGGGTCCAGGTGCGCTACGCCGGCTACCTGCTCGACGGCACCAAGTTCGACGCCACCGCCGAAGGCGGCGAGCCGTACGCGTTCGTCCTCGGCCAGGGCACCGTCATCGCGGGCTGGGACGAAGCGCTGGCGATGATGAAGGTGGGCGAGAAGCGCAAGCTCGTGATCCCGCCCGCGCTCGGCTATGGCGCGCAGGGGTACCCGCCGGTCATCCCGGCCAACGCGACGCTCGTGTTCGACATCGAGCTCGTCGGCGTGGAGTGACCGGGGAGGGGCGTCGCGGCGAGGCCGCGGTCGCCGGCGGCAAGCCACAGGCGCCCGCCCCACGCCGCCAGGCCGTGGATTGGCCCCTGGCCCGCGATGATCCCCGCGTCAAGTGGCACGGGGTCCGCGGGCGGCGCCCAGGCCACGAGCCCCCCCGTGGCCAGCGCGGCGACGACGCAGGCGCCGGCGCCGCCGGGCAGCACGACGACCGCGACCGGCCGGGCCGCCAGCGGTCCTGTCGCGTGTGCCACGACCGGTCGGGTCGGGTCCGCCACGTCGACGACGGCCAGGCCGCCGTCGGCGCCGACCACCACGCGCGCCCCGTCGACCGCCAGGCTGGCGATCCCGGCCGGCACGTCGACAACCCCGAGC
>CAYQBA010000275.1:0-4557 GCA_964415605.1 uncultured Anaerolineales bacterium
CGCCGCGTCGCCCGCCGCCGATCCGCCGCCCGCCGCCCCCGCCGCGCCCCAGCGCGGGCCCGCCGCCGCCCCCAGGCCCAGCGCGTCCTGCCGCCGGGCGATCACGGCGAACGGGATCATGACCGTGAAGTAGAAGACCGTCAGCACCACCCGCGCGACCACGTCGCCCATGGCGTGGCCGAAGCGCCGCCACAGCCGCAGCGCCTCGCGCGGCCCCTTGACCAGCGCCAGCACGCCGAAGACGGCCGCGACGGCACCGAGGAGGTACAGGAAGGTCGATGGCATGTCGGGTGCGGTGGCGGGGCGCCTAGAACAACGAGTAGATGAACGGCCCGACCCCCGACGCCGAGGCGAAGATCAAGAGCAGGCCGAACGCCAGGAGCACCGCGACCATCGGGACCATCCACCACCACTTCTGGGCCCACAGGAACTGCAGCAGCTCCCGCGCCGTCCCGGCGTTGGTCCACATGTTGCGAATCACGTGCACGTCGCGTCTCCTCGAATGTCGGCGCGCCGGCGTCTCAGCCCGGCCCGCGCGTCGCCGCGGGGCCCATCACCCAGCCGAGGTGTTCGAGCCCCACCCGCACCGCCCGCCGGAACGTGTGGCGGTCGCCCGCCAGCATCTTGAGGTACGTCCAGATCGGCCCCGGCCGGAGCGCCCACTCCCGGAACGCCCGGCGCTGCCAGTACAGCAAGTCCTCCGGGCCGAGGTTGGCGTACTGTAGCACCGTGCCCTTGTCCATGTCCACCTCCTCCCAGCGCGTGCCCTCGCGGAACCAGCCGTTCTTGACCACCTCGAAGAAGAACGGCGTGCCCGGGTACGGCGCCGCCACGTGGAACAGCGCGATGTCCAGCGGCAGCTGCTTGGAGAAGTCGATCGTCTGCCGGATCGTCTGCTCGGTCTCGCCCGGCAGCCCGATGATGAAGTAGCCCCAGCTCTTGATGCCCGCCTTGCGCGCCCAGGCCAGCGCCTGGTGCGCCTTCTGCGGGTCCGCCCCCTTGGCCGCTTGCTTCAGGATCGCCTCGTTCCCGCTCTCGATGCCCCAGCTGATCAGCCAGCAGCCCGCGCGGCCCATGAGGCTCAGCATCTCCTCGTCGACGTAGTCCACCCGGCTGTTGCACGTCCACTTGACCGGCAGCCGCTCCGCGATGATCAGCTTGCACAGTGCCATCACCTGCTCGCGGTTGACCGTGAACAGGTCGGCGTACATGTGGATGTTGTGGATGCCGAGGTCGTGCAGCAGCCACATCTCCTGGATGATCCGCTCCGGCGAGTGCAGCCGCACCGACCACTGGTAGGTCACGTGCTTGATGCAGTACTTGCAGCCCGCCGGGCAGCCCCGGCTCGTGACCATGAACGTGAACGGGCCCTTCATCAGCGGCATGCGGTACGCGTCGAGCGGCAGGAGGTGGTGCAGCGGCATCGGCAGGTCGTCGAGGTCCGGGATGAACGGCCGGTCCGGGTTGATCCGCGCGTCGCCCCGCTCGCGCCACACCAGCCCCTTGACCGCGTCGAGCACCGGCCCGCTGCCGTTCCACTCGGCCCGCGGCAGCGCCGGCTCCCAGCGCGGGTCGGTCTTGCGCAGGAGGTCCGCCACCCACGCCGGCCGCTCGGCCTGCCGGTCCTCGAGCACGTCGATGAGCTCGCGGAACGTCAGCTCGGGCTCGCCGCGCACGATGTAGTCGAGCGCCGGGAAGTCCCGCATCGTCTCGGTCGGCATCGGCGTCACGTGCGTGCCGAAGGCGATCGTCTGCGCGCCCAGCGCCTTGGCCAGCATGACGCCCCGCATGTCGTTGGTCAGCGTCGGCGCCGTCACCTGCGTCAGGTAGTAGCGCGGCGCCGCCGCGCGCAGCCGCGTCTCGAACGCCTCCCATGTCAGCCGCTCCGCGATGGCGTCGATGATCTGGAACGCGTAGTCCGGCTGCAGCATCGCCGCGAGCTGCGCCAGCGATACCTGCGGCCACACCATCTCCTCGCGGCTGCGGCGGCCCACCCGGTGCTGCGTGCGGATCCAGATCCCGCCGTCCGGCGAGGGCGGGTTGACGAGCAGCACGTCCACCGCCCCCGGCGGCCGGGCGTGCGTGAGGTCGCGCACGGCCGCGCCGGCGTCCGGGAAGCCCGGGTTGCGCACCGGCTTGATGGGCCGCGTGCCGAGGTTGTGCTTGAGGTCGACGTCGTTCCGGACGCCGATGGCGTCCGGTGCGATGAGCTCACCCATGTCCGTCGTCTCCTTGGCCGTCGAGGTCCGCCTGCGCCCGCGCGTCGCGCACGCTCAGCTCCTCGAGCACCCGCATGAGCACCCACGAGATGGCCAGCTGCAGCCCCACCAGGACGCCCAGCGCGCCGCCCAGCAGCCACAGCCACGTCCGCGTGATGTCCCAGCCGCGCAGCCCGAGCACGAGGGCGGCGGTGGCCACCGCCGTCCCCGCCAGCATGGCGGCCACCCCCAGCCAGCCGAACGCCCGGTCCAGCCCCGGCCACACCGGCCGGCCGAAGAGCCCCTGGCGCACGGGCTCGCGGTGGAACAGGCTGACCAGATAGTTGAACGTGATGCCGAGGTTGAGGATCGACACCCCCGCCACCCCGCCCACCAGCGTGCCGAAGGCCCCGAACACCCCCCACGGCCCGAGCGTGTCCACCCCCGCCGCGCGCAGCGCGACCAGCCCCGCGCCGAGCGCGCCGGCCGCCGCCAGCGCCGCCAGCCCCAGCAGCCCCAGCACCCGCGACGGGTTGTAGCCCAGCGCCGTCCAGAGGATCGTCGTCAGGAACCGCCGCCCGTCGTGCACCACCGACAGCTTCGAGCGGCCGACGCGCTCCTCGTAGCGGATCGGCCACTCGACCATCCGCAGGTTCTCGTGCACCGCGCGCGTCGTCATGACCGGCGTGAAGTTCAGCCCGTCCGGCAGCGGGTAGAGCCGCGCCAGCGCCTCGCGGCGCAGCACCCGCTGGCCGCTGGCGCTGTCGGTGATGCGGTCGGGTCCGATGAGGTTGATGAGCGAGACGAAGAGCGTGTTGCCGATCTTGCGCGAGAGCGGCATGCCGCTCTCGGCCAGCACCATGCGCGAGCCGACGACCACGTCGGCCTCGTCGGCCACCAGCGCGCGGCACAGGTCGGGGAACGCCTCCGGCGGGTACGTGCCGTCGGCGTCGAGGAAGGCCAAAAGGTCGCCGCGCGCGTGCCGGAAGCCCGTCTTGATGGCCGCGCCGTACCCGCGGTTGCGCGGGTGCGAGATCACCGTCACGCCCTCGATGCCACGCGCCACCCCCGCCGTCCGGTCCGTGGACCCGTCGTCGACGACGATGAGCTCGAGCCCGTCGACCCCGGCGTCCGCCAGCGCCGCGCGCACGCCCAGCACCCGCCGCGCGATGTCGGCGATGCCCGACTCCTCGTTGAGCGCCGGGATGACGATCGAGAGCGTCGTCATGGCAGCCGCACCTGGTCGATGTGGTAGACCCGCCGCGGCCGGCCGCCGGCCACCGCCGCGCGCGCCGCGGCCGCCCGGATGTCGGACAGCGGCCGCGCCGGCACGCCGCCGACGACGGTGTGCGGCGCCACGTCCGCCGTCACCACCGCGCCCGCCGCCACCACCGCGCCGCGCCCGACGCGCACCCCGTCGGTGATGACCGCCCCGGCCCCCACCCACACGTCGTCCTCGATGACGACGCCCTCGGCCGTGATGCCCTGCTCGACGAACGGCACGTCGGGGTCGGCGAAGACGTGGTCCACGGCCAGGACCTGCACCAGCGGCGCGAAGTACACGCGGTCGCCGATGTGGATGCCGCCCTGGCCGCGCAGCACGCAGAATTCGCCGACGAGGCTGTCGGCCCCGACGGTGATGCCGGCCTGCGGCAAGTCGCGAAAGTTGTAGACGTGCAGCTCCGCGTGGTGCATGATGTAGGTGCGCGGCCCGATGTGGATCCCACCCGGGCACGCGTGCAGGTAGACCCCCTCGTCGATGTAGCACCCGCGCCCGAGCCGGATCCCGTCGGCGAACCGCAGCCGCACGCCCGACTCGATGGCCGCCAGGCCGTCCATCCGCAGGATCAGGCGGTAGGCCAGGGCCCGCAGGCCGATCCCGACGACCGCCGGCACCCGGCCGCAGAGCGTCGTGACGAGCGCCTCCCAGGCGTAGCGCGCGGGGCTCGACGCCTGGCGGGCGATGTAGATGCGCAGGGCTGTGAGCATGGCAGGGAGAGGGCTTGGTGCCGGCGACCGGCATGGCTCCGCCGTTGCGGCGCGGGGATCACCGGCCGGCGGGCGTCAGGCTGTCCCTCCCGCCGCGCCGGGCAGGCGATCGTGATGTGCGCACGGCACACCCGGGGGGGCGGGGGGTTGGCGATGCCGACGAGACCTGATAGCGCCCGTCGACGCGGGAGATCATCGATGAAGATTCTAGTTGGCCTTCAACAAAGCTCGCAATTCAAGGCGTAGGCAGCACGCCTCCGGCGCAATTCCTGAATAACAAAACGCGCCATGCCGACCATTGGATACGTGTATGCATCGGAGGTAAAAGGACTGTAACCCCTTACGGGGTGCTCGATGGGTTCGACGCCGC
>CAYQBA010000276.1:0-4506 GCA_964415605.1 uncultured Anaerolineales bacterium
TGCGGCTCGAGAAGCAGGCCCGCGAGCTCGCGCTCGTGCAGGAGAAGCTGGCCCCGGCCTTGCTCGAGGCGACGGCCGATCGCGACGCGGTGCGGCTGGCGCTGGCGCGGCAGCTCCCGGTGCTGCGCGACGCGATCGCCGCCGCGCTGGTCGAGGACGTCGCGCGGGCCAACGCGGCCTACGCGTTCTCGACGGGCGTGGCGGAGATCGCGCCGGTGCTGACGATCCCGCTCAACCTGGCGGACGTGTTCGTGCTGACGAAGAACCAGCTGATCATGGCTTACAAGGTCGCGCTGATGGCCGGCAAGCACGGCTCGGTGCGCGCGCTGATGACCGACGTCGTCGGGGTCATCGGGGGCGGGATCCTGTTCCGCCAGATCGCGCGGGAGCTGGTGGGCCTGATCCCGGTGATCGGGATCGTCCCGAAGGTGGCGGTGGCCTACGCGGGCACGCGGCTCATCGGCGAGGCGATCGTGCGCTGGGAGGTCCACGGCCAGCGGGTCTCGCGCGGCGAGCTGCGGGCGCTCTACGACGAGACGCTCGCGGCCGGCCGGCGGCTGGCCGAGTCGCTGTGGGCACGGGCCGGGAACCGGGACGACGGGGCGCCGCCGCCGCTGGGCGGGGGAACGATTTGAGGGCAGCGGGGCTCCGTCAGGTGCGTTCGGAGCCCTGATCGGTCGTCGCCCTATCGGCCCGGCGATCGCCCGACGCGGTGGGTCGACGGCGTGACCGAGCCTCTCACTGAATGTCTGCGGGCGCACCGACTCGGCGGCGTTTGGTGCTCGTGAAGCACGCCCTATCCACCTCGGCGCGGCCGCCGCGCGAGCCATCGCCGCCGAGTGCGGGGAGGAGGATTGACCGGCGCGTCAGCCTCGTCCGCGTGGCATCGAGGCGACGTGGGGCGTGGTCAAGCGTGACGCACGTCACCGCAGCCAGTGGCTGACGGGGAGCGCACAGATGTACAGGCCCAGCCCGTAGGCGACATGGCTCATGAGGCTCTTGACCCTGGCGCGCGTCGGGTTGGGCGTGCGCGATGACGCAAGCCCCAGACCAAGCGCGGGCTGCATGACGAAGTATGGGAAGACCAGGGTGACAACGGCGACGACCAGCGCGGGCAGCAGCGTCGGTCGAGCGAGCCACGCCCCCGATGTGAGCACCACCAACACGCACGCGAACACCACGCCAATCGTGTAGTGCGCGATCACGCCGACCGCGCACTCACGGGCTCTTGGCGGTGCGGCGACGATACTCGCGTGTCTGAACGTGCCAGCGGTCATGTGGCGGAGCCAGCGTCCCAGCAGGCACAGGTCCAGCGAGGGCATGCCGAAGGCCCGCTTCAAGAAGAGATTCCACAGATCCTGAAGCAGGGTGGCGCCCACGCCAACCATCACGCCGCCGAGGATGGCTGTTGTCTGGATGCTCACGCGTTGAAACCCCCTGAGGTGGCGCATGTGGAACAACTTCCAGGCGGCGCGCGCCGACGCGCGCAATCGTACCAGCTCACCGGCCCGCGTCCAACCGTCGCAGCCGCGCTGCGGACGGGTTCGACGGCCCATCCGAGCGCGCGGTGGCATCCTGACGCCCTTGTCCGCGACCCGGCGCGGATGCGTTTCCTCCACCCCCGCGCCACCCGCTCCCCGGTTGACTCCCGCCCGCCCGCGCCGATAATCCCCGCCGCGGGCCTGATCCGCACGCCCGACCCGCCGCCATCGCGCCCCACCGCCCCGGAGGTTTCCGTGCCGCGCCCACGCAAGCTCTGGTCGATCTGCCTCACCGCGACGCTCCTGGCCGTGCCCGCCGCCGCCGAGGCCCGCGCCCTCGCCCAGGCGCCTGCGACCGCCCCGCGCGCGACCGTCACCCTCGGCCGGCCCACCGTCACCGGTCAGGCCGCCGCCGGCGCCGACCTGACGCTTGAGGTGCGCACCGCCGGCGGGGCCTTGCGCGGCGGCGACAGCGGCGGGGCGCTCCCGTTCATCGGCCTGTACAGCCTGGATGCCGTCGACGCCGACGGCCAGCCCGTGCCCATCGCGGCCGGCGACCGCGTCAAGGTCGCCGTCGAGGGCGGCGCCGCCATCGAGGACAGCGTGCCGCAGCTGACCATCGCCGGCGACGCCGACACCGACGTCGTCAGCGGCACCGCCGAGCCCGGCGCCGCCATCACCGTCACCGTGACCACCGGCCTCGGCACCGCCGGCGTCAGCCAGGCCGCGGTCGCCGACAGCGGCGGCCGCTACAGCGTCGCCTTCGCCGGCCGGGCCGACCTCCAGGCCGGCTCGAACCTGCGCGCCGACCACGTCCGCGGCCGGTTCACCTTCCGCGCCGAGCGCCCGCTGACCGAGCAGCTCAACGTGCGCCTCTACGGCGCCACCGTCGGCGGGCTCGGCCCCAACGGCGCCGTCGTCCGCGCCGAGCTGCGCCGCGCCGGGCAGGCCGTCGGCACCGGCCAGGGCGCCGCCGCGTTCCTTGGCCTCTACACCCTCACCCTCGCCGACCCCGGCGGCGCCGAGACGCCCGTCCAGCCCGGCGACGTCCTCAGCGTCGCCATCGGGGGCCTGCCCGTCGTGGCCTACACCGTCCCCGCCCTGCCTGTCACGCCCGATCCCGCGACCGACAGCGTCGCCGGCACGGCCCCCGCCGGGGCCACCGTGCGCGTGACCGCCGGCACGGGCGCCGGCGCGCCCGCCCAGACCACGACCGCCGGCGCCGACGGCCGCTACAGCGTCGCCTTCGCCGGCACCGTCGACATCGCGCCCGGCACGGTCGGCCAGGTGGCCGTGGTCGAGCGGCGCCAGGGCCTCGACATCAACGTGACGCGCGCCTGGGCCGTGACCCGCCTGACCGTTCGCCTCGGCGAAGCCGGCGTGACCGGCATCGCCGCGCCCGGCGACCCCATCCGGCTGACGCTCCGCGATGCCCAGGGCGTCGGCAAGGCGCGCGCCACCGCCGCCGTCGATGCCGGCGACGCGACCTTCGAGGCCACCCTGGCGAGCGCGGCCGGCGCTCCCGTCGAGGTCGTCCCGACCTACACGCTCGAGCACCGCCGGACAGGCGAGAGCATCGACCTGCCGATCCCGCGCCTGACGGCCGAGGTCGATCCCGGCGCCGATCGCGTCGCCGGCCAGGCGCCGGCCGGCGTGGCGCTGGCCGTTACCGCCGGCTACTTCTTCAACCAGCGGACCCTCACCGTGACCGCCGGCGCCGACGGCCGCTACACCGCCGAGTTCGCCGGCACGCCCGACATCGTGCCCGGCAGCCCTGTCACCCTGCTGCTGACCACGCCCGACGGCCACCAGGTGATCCTCGCCACCGCCGCCGCCACGCTGCGCGTCTGGCCCGAGGCCGGGCGTCTGGACGGCACGATCGCCGGCGGCGCCGACGCCGCCATCACCGTGTCCGATGCCGCCGGCCAGGCGCGGGCCGCGGCCACCGCGACCGCCAACTTCCTCGGGCAGTTCAACGCGGCGCTGCGCGACCCGGCCGGCGCCCCCTACTACCCCCAGGCCCGCGACCGCGTGCGCGTGGCGTTCGGCGAGGCCGCGCGGGAGCTGCTCGTGCCGCCGCTCGGCATCGAGTGGGACACGGCGGCCGAGACCGTCTCGGGCGAGACGACGCCCGGCGGCACCGTGACCGTGCGTGTCCAGCCGCCGGCCGGGCAGGGCAACGCCGCCGAGACCCGCGCCATCGACGTGCAAGGCACCGGCTTCTATGCCGCCGAGTTCGCCGGCGCGATGGACCTGCGCGCCGGCAGCCGTCTGCAGATCACCTACACGTACCCCAACGGCGACCGCAGCCGCGTCGACCGGATCCTGCCCTACCTCGACGTCCAGGTCGGCGGGAACGCCGTCGCCGGCTACGCGCTGCCGCGGGTCGACGTGCGCGCCACCCTCAAGGACGGCGGCGCCACCGCCGGCACCGGCACGGCAAGGGCGGCCGACAACCAAGCCTTCGACCTGCGCACCGCGCAGCGCGGCCAGCCCGCGCCGATCCGCCCGGGCCAGCGCTTGGAGGTCACGTTCGGCGGGCGCAACCTGGCCGTCGACGTCGGCCCGCTCGCGGCGCGGCTGGTGGCGGCCGGCAACGGCTGGGCCGTGCGCGGCACCGGGCCCATCAGCACGGCGCTGGCGGCGCGGTTCGTCGACTCCGGCGGCACGGCGCGGACGGTCACGGTGCGGACCGACGCCACGGGCGCGTACTCGCGCACCCTGCCCGGAGGCATCGACGGGCTGGCCGGCACGCGCGTCGAGGTCGGCCACCTGAACGCCGACGGGCACCGCTTCCACACGCTGGACGTCCGCCCGCGCCTCGTCGCCTACCTCGGCTCGCCGCGGGTGGATGTCCAGGGCGCGCCGCTCGGCGCCGTCGACGTCGCGCTGAGCGGGCGCGGCGGCGCGGCGCGCGGCGCGGGGCAGCTCGACACGGCGGGCGCGGCGACGCTGGGGCTGGCCGGCGCGCAGCCGACGATCGGCGTGAGCATGACGCTGGCGGCGACGATCGACACGGGGGCCG
>CAYQBA010000277.1:0-3740 GCA_964415605.1 uncultured Anaerolineales bacterium
ATGGCGCCCGACTTCGAGATGAAGGTCGTCGGCGCCGACCAGCGCATCAAGCTCAGCGACTACCGCGGCCAGAAGACCGTGATGGTCAACTTCTGGGCCACGTGGTGCCCCCCGTGCCGCATGGAGATGCCGTGGCTCCAGAACGTCTACACCAAGTACAAGGACCAGGGCCTCGAGCTCCTGGCCGTGGACGCTGGCGAGCGCGTCCCGCCCGAGATGGTCGAGGACCGCGTCAAGCAGTACGTCGACCGCATGGGCCTGACCTTCCCGGTGATCTTCGGCGACAACACCTACGACGTCCAGCGCGACTACTCGGTCTACGGCCTCCCGTCGACGTTCATCGTCGACAAGGAAGGCCGCATGATCGACTTCCACAACGCGATGTACCCCAACGAGGCCACCATCGACGCGCAGGTCCAGAAGGCCCTCGCCCTCGGCGGCGCCGAGGGCTGAGCGTCGGTCGTCCGAGCCGGGGGACTCCAGGGCCGCGCCACGGCTCGATCCCACCCGTCAGGCCCACCACAGGCCCACCACGACCGGATTCATCTGGCGTCGACGGGGCGCGCAGAGAGACGAGACCCCTTCAACGCGCACGCCGCGCGCCCCGCTCGGCCCGCCTGACGCCTACGGCGCCGACGGCAGTCCCGCGCCCCCGCCCGGCGCTCCCGCCCCCCGCCGGACGATCACGTCGTCCAGCGCGCTCTGGATCTGGGCGCGCGTCTCGGCATCCTGCGGCGCCACCTGCAGCACCTGGCTGAGCGCCGCGAACGCCCGCTCGTAGTCGCGCTTGTCGCGGTACACCAGGCCGAGGTTGAACAACACCTGCCAGTCCCCCGTGCCCGTCGCCATCAGCGCCTCGTAGTGCCGCGCCGCCGCGTCGAGGTCGCCCGACGCGCGCGCGATCTCGCCCAGGCTGAGCAGCAGCGCCCGCCGATCGGCCGCCGGCATGTCGGCGCCCAGCGCCAGCGCCTGCTCCAACGCCGCCTTGGCCTCGGCGGGGCGGCCCGCCGCGTCGTAGGCCTCCCCGAGCAGCCGGTACGTCAGCGGGTTTCGGTCGTCGAGCGCGTCGCGCGAGTACGTGAGCAGCCGGATCGCCTCGTCGTGCTTGCCTTCGAGCAGCCGGGCCAGCGCCAGCTCGTCGGCGACCAGCGGGTCATAGGGCACCTGGTCGAACACCTGCTGCATCGCGACGGCCGCGTTGGCCGCCGCGGCCAGCGCCTGCTCCGACCCCGGCTCCAGCTTCTGGGCGAACACGAGCTGCAGGTGGCCGCGGTTGAACACATGGTACGGCATCAGCGGGTCGCGCTCCTCGGCCTTGGACACCAGCTCCTGCGCCCGCTGGAACGCCTGCGCCGCCTGCGCGACGTCCGGGGCCACCGCGCCCACCTGGGTGAAGCGCTCGCCCCACAGCAGGTAGTAGTTGTCCTCGGCGTCGTTCAGCGCCGTCGCCCGCGCGAAGAGCGTCTCGGCGTTGTCGAAGAGCCCCGCGTCGTTGCCGCTGAGCGCCGCGTCGAAGTTCGCCGACGCCGACTGGAAGTAGATGTCCGCCCGCACCGGCCGCACCGCCACCTCGAGCACCACCGCCGCGAGCGGCACGAGCAGCACGGGGTAGAGGAACCCCGCCGGCCCCACCCACGCCGGGCGATCGCGGGCCACCGCGCCGCGCAGCCACGCCCCCGCCAGGAGCGCCGCCGCCGCCAGCCACGCCACCGTCGCGGCGTACAGCACCGAGGCGTCGAGCGAGAAGGCCAGCACCACCGCCCGGAACACGAAGTACAGCGCGAACCCGAACAGCGCCGTCAACAGCAGCGCCGTCCGGCTCTCGCCCGCGTCGGCCGCGGCCACCAGGCCGGCGAACAACGCCGCCCCCACCAGCAGTGCCAGCACGGGCAGCGTGTCGGGCAGCGGCGTCGTGCCGAAGATCACGAACGCGAACGTCAACACGCCCAGCACCGCGCCGGTGACCACGCCCAGCGCCGCCCCGCCCGGCGACCACGCCAGCGTCACCGTCCGATCGTCTCCCGCCGCGGCGGCGGCCGCGGCCTCGCGCCCGCGCGCCGCCGGCCGGCTCGGCCCGGCATCCGCGACCGCGTCTCCCACCC
Organism: uncultured Anaerolineales bacterium; assembly: GCA_964415605.1. Taxonomy (GTDB): domain Bacteria; phylum Chloroflexota; class Anaerolineae; order Epilineales; family Epilineaceae; genus UCB3. The sequence goes on from CAYQBA010000277.1 coordinate 2,103, forward strand.
CCAGCGCCGCCACCAGACCGGCCAGCACCCAGAACACCAACTCGGTCACCACCGTCTGGATGCCGAACGCCGCTTCGACCACCGCGGCCACGCCGGCCGCCAGGAGCGCCAGACCAAGCACCGCCCGGTCCGCGATCGGCGCCGCGGCCTCGTCGGCAGCGGCCGGGCGAGCGAGCAGGCGCAGGACGAGGAAGAGCCCCAGGCCCGCCACCATGCCCATCGGCGTGAGCGCGCCCGCGTAAAGGGGTGCCACAAGCCACGCCGCCGCCCCGCCCAGCGTGCCGCCCGCCAGGCACAGCGCCAGCCGGCGGCGGTCCGCCGCCGCCGGCGCGAGGCCCGCCGCCGCAGCCGCGGTGTACAGCCAGGCCCCGTAGACGAAGAGCAGCGCGAGCGCGCCCGGCAGCCCCGTCGTCACCAGCGCGTCGAGGAACACGTTGTGCGCCCGGTCGACCAGCCGTCCGGCCTGGCCGCGGCCGGCCACGTAGGTCTCGGCGTGGGGGATCAGCGCGTACTTCAGCGCCTCCGGTCCGTGGCCCACAACCAGGCGGCCCGGCTCGGCGGCGAGCAGGCGGTCCACGCTGCGCCAGATGCGGATGCGCGCCGCCTCCGATCCCGACGACGTGTCGGCGATCCGCCCGAAACGCCCGATGACCGGCGCGTCGCGCAGGCCGGCCAAGGGGCTCCCCGGAAGGTTGAACACCACCAGAAACGCGCCCGCCGCCAGCCCCAACCCGACGACGGCCCAGCCCAGGCCGCGCCGGCCGGTCACCACGCTCGCCGCCAGGGCCAGCACCGCCAGCCCGGCGCCGAGGCCGAAGAGCGGCCCGCGGCTGCCGCTCAAGAGCATGGCCGTCAGCTGCAACGCGAGGACGAGCGACAGGCCCGCGAAGACCCCCGGCCGCCCGGCGCGCACCGCCGCCGCCAGGCGGGCGACCGTCAGCGGCACGAGCAGCATGAGGTAGGCGGCGAGGAAGATCGGGTTGGACAGCGTCCCGAACACCCGGGCCTTGCTCTCGACGATCCCCGGCACCGCCACCAGCCCCAGCGCCTGGGTCAGCGCGTAGGCCGCCACCGGGACGCTGCCGCCGATGAGGGCCGCCACGATGCGCCCGCGGCGCGCGGGATCCCGCCCCGCGGCCGCCGCGGCCGTGAAGAGCGCCAGCGCCGCCGCGAGCGTGATCCAGCCCATGGACCGTTCCAGCGAGCCGAGGAGGCTCAGGCGCGGCACGACCGACGCCGCGGCCGACACGCCCGTCGCCGCCAGGAGCAGCACCGCCGCGGCCGGCAATGGCCGGCGCAGCGCCGTGAGCGCCGCCCGCCCGCCGCCCTCGATCAACGCCACCACCGCGAAGCCCAGCGCCACCGCGGCGAACGTGACCATGAGGCCGCGCTTGGCCGGCTCAAAGGGGCTGAACGCGTAGTAGTTCACCATCACCGGCACCGTGGCTGCCGCCAGCAGCACCGCGCCCTCCATCCAACCCGTCGCCCACGCCTGCAGTCTTGTGCTCATTGGTAGACCCTCAACGCAGCGCCGGCGGCCGGCCCCCTAGCTTGGGGGGGGGCGGCGGCCGCCCGCTGGAGGCCCCCCCTGCACGATGCCCTGCCGGCGGGTTGGGCGGCCGGTGTCGGGCGGGGGGT
>CAYQBA010000277.1:3750-4486 GCA_964415605.1 uncultured Anaerolineales bacterium
CCGCCCCCCCCCCCCCCCCCGGCCCCCCCGCCTGATTTTGGGGTCATTGTGGCCCCCCCCCCCCCCCCGGCGGGGGGCGGCCCGCGCGGCGGGGGGCCGCCCGCCGGCAGCAGGCTGTCGACCGCCGCTACTCGATGCCTTCCGGCAGCTTGCCCGCGCGGATGTCGTCCGGGCTGACGATGCTGTCGGCCTTCGGCTTCTCCTCGATCGTCACCGACGTCATGACGTCGCCGACCTGGATCTGGCGCACGACGTCCATCCCCTTGACGACATGGCCGAAGACCGTGTACTGGCCGTCGAGGCTCGAGGGGCCCGGGCCGTCCTCGAGCACCACGTAGAACTGGCTGCCGCCGGAGTTGGGGTCGCCCGAGCGCGCCATCGCCAGCGTGCCGGCCCGGTGCGGCACCGGGTTGTCGCTGTTGAACTCGGCCGGGATGTTGAAGCCCGGGCCGCCCGTGCCCGTGCCGAGCGGGTCGCCGCCCTGGATCACGAAGCCCGACTCGACCCGGTGGAACTTCAGCCCGTCGTAAAACCCTTCACGCGCCAGGAAGACAAACGCGTTGACGTGCTGCGGCGCCACCTCCGGCCACAGCTCGAGGACAATGTCGCCCTTGGCCGTCTTGATCGTGGCGAAGTAGGCGTTGGCCGCTCCGTCGAGCTGTTGATCCGCGGCTTCCGTGTACTTGTCGTTGCGGTCAGAGGTGTCGGCCGCGGCCGGCACGTCGGCCAGCGTGAA
>CAYQBA010000278.1:0-4463 GCA_964415605.1 uncultured Anaerolineales bacterium
GCGCGGCTGGCGGTCGGCGCGGGGATCGGGCTGGCGGCGGCGACGCTGGTCGGGCTGGGGCGGCGGGCGCCGCGGACCGACTTCCGGCCGCGGCCGTGGGGCGGCGGCGACACGCTGGTGGCCGCGGCGGCCTGGGCGCCCCTGGTGGTGAAGCTGCTCGTCCCGGCGGCCCGACTGGACCTGGCGTGGTCGCCGTATCCGACGCTCGCGCTCCCGCCGCTGGATCCATGGCTGGCGCTGGCGCTGTTGGGCGCGGCGGGGCCGGCGTGGGTGCTGGCACCAGGGGAGATCGGACGGCGCGGCGCCGCGGGCGAGCGACGCGGCATCGTCGGGCGGGATGGCGCAGCGGTGCGGGCGGGCGTCGATGCGCCAGGCGGTGGGGGGATGCCGGGCGGTGCCGGCGCAACGGATGCCGGGGGGACGTCGGGGGGTGTCGATGCGCCAGGTGACGGACGCGAGCGGGTCGGGATCGACGCGCCCCGTGCCGTCGGCGAGCGGGGCGCCGCCATCCGTTTCCGCGGCTTCGCCTTCACCTATCCCGGCGCGGGCGCTCCGGCGGTGGCGGGCCTCGACGCCGATCTCCCGGCGGGGGGCCTCACGCTGGTGGCCGGCCCGAGCGGGGCCGGCAAGTCGACGCTGCTGCGGGCGTTGAACGGGCTCGTCCCGCACGCGACCGGCGGGACGGTGTCCGGCTGCGTGCGGGTCGGCGGGCGCGACCCCGTGGCGCTCGGGCCAGCGGGGATGAGCCCGCACGTGGGGTGGGTCGGCGGCGATCCCGAGCGGGCGTTCGTCGCCGACGGCGTGGCGGACGAGGTCGCGTTCGCGCTCGAGCACCACGCCGTCGCGCCGGCGGTGATCCGGTCGCGCGTGGCGGCGGCCCTCGCGCGGACGGGGCTGGCGGGGATGGCGGATCGGCCGCTCGACAGCCTGTCGGGCGGCGAGCGGCAGCGCGTGGCCATCGCCGCCGTGCTGGCGCTGGCGCCGGACGTCATGGTGCTCGACGAGCCGACGTCGCAGCTCGACGACGCCAGCGCCGCGGCGGTGCTGGACTGCGTGGCGGGCCTGGTCGCCGCCGGCGGGCGGACGGCCGTGGTCAGCGAGCACCGGCTGGACCGTGTGGCGGCCCGCGCGGCCCACGCGGTGTACCTGCCCGGCGACGGTCGGCCGGCGGTGGCGGGCGACCCCGGCGCGGTGCTGGGGCAGATCCCACGTCCCACCGTTCCGGCGCCCCTGCCCGTGCCCCGCGCGGACGAAGGCGGTCTCGACCTCGTCGACGTGGCGTTCGCGTACGGCGGAGGGCCGCCGGTGGTCGACGGCCTGACGCTGGCCGTCCGGCCCGGCGAGGTCGTCGCGTTGACTGGCCGGAGCGGCGCCGGCAAGTCGACGGTGCTGCGCCTGGCGGTCGGCCTGCTCGAGCCGCGGCGGGGCGACGTCCGGGTGGGCGGCGCGTCGATCCGCGGCCGATCGGTCGCCGAGGTCTGCCGGGCGGTCGGCTACCTGCCGCAGGACCCGGACCTCTTGCTGTTCGCCCCGACGGTGCGCGACGAGCTGCGCGCCACGCTGGCCAACCACGGGCTGGTCGATGCGGGCGGCGACCCGCCCGACGCGCGCATCGACGACCTGTTGGCGGTGCTCGGCCTGCCGGGCGTCGCGGACCGCTATCCGCGCGACCTCAGCACGGGCCAACGCCAGCGGGTGGCGCTCGGCGCGGTCCTCGTGACGCGCCCGCCCGTGGCGCTGCTCGACGAGCCGACGCGCGGGCTGGACGCCGGGGCGATCGCGGCGCTGGCGGGTCTGCTGCACCGTCTGGCCGCCGGGGGCGCGGCGGTGCTGGTGGCGACGCACGACCGGCGGCTGCTGCCGGCGGCGCATCGGGCGGTGGGGCTCGATGGGGGGTGAGCTCGAGGCTGTTCTGTCCGACATCCGTGTGGCGCGCTTGCCCGGGCGATCTCGGCCGCCTCCGCGACCTGGATCATACCGAGCACATCCACCGGCTCGTCGCCCCCTCTGTCAACAACCCCACCATCGCATCGCGCCGGTGTCCCAGCGCCGGCCCGGTATCGTGGCCCAACACAAACTGCTATCTGTTGCTCGCTGTTGCCACGACTCCGTGAACGGATCTGTGAGTTACGCAGGTGTTTCTGGTGGGGTCGCCATTGCCCTTACCCTGGTTTGCGGTTTGCGCCCCGAAGGGGCAGCTTCATGCTAGCCCGGGGCAACGCCCCGGGAACGATGGTCGACGTTGGGGTAGCCCTGAAAGGGCGATTCAAGCCTTGAATCGCCCTTTCAGGGCTGACTCCTCGGCAAACGCCCGTGACCCAGGGCGTCGCCCTGCGCTGGAATTGACGCTGCCCCTTCAGGGCGAAAGCAGCAGACGGCGCCAACGCTTGCCCCGAGCCCCAAAACCTGCGTAATGTACAGGTGAATGGACACGGGACCACCAGCTGCTCACGATCCTATTCGTTCCGTCTCCTGAGCGACACAACGGTTCGGAGCTCTGCGTAGCACATAGCGGTCTCGGCGTCACCTGCGGGCAAAACCTCGCCAGGCGCATTCCCGCATTAGGTGCTGTCCCGACGAGCCACACGCAACTCGGCCTCGACTGGAAGCTCCACCATCTCGGTCCGCAAAAGACGGGTCGAGAAGAACAGCACTTCGAGGTTCTCAATCGTGCCGGTGTCCGGATTGAGTCTCGCGATGACATCATCTCCAAGTTCCTCCGACTCCTGCCCGGCGTACAGCGGGCACTTGTCGATGTGGAGAATGTCGGCTTCCCGGTCGTATTTGAATCTCAGTGTTGTGTCCATCTCACGTCTCCCTCTGCCAAGCGCCTCGCCAAGTAAGCAGTGATGATCCAGTGTCGTTCGCTTGGGGCCAAGTCACGGACCACTACCACGACCATGTGCTTGCCGGTCCGGATGTCATTGTACCATCGAGAAAACAGCTTGGCGTTGCCGAACCGGCCGGTACGAACTTGGTGGGGATCGGCCAACGTCTCGGCAACCCGATCTCGATACGCCGGAAGCAAGTCCGACGGAAGCAGGCTCATTGGTGTCCATGGCCTTTCATGTGCTATCTCAATCGACACCTAACACTCGGGCTGTGCCGTCCGCAGAGGTGGAAAGCGAAAGCCGCTTGCCGCGCTACCGCCGACGCAGTCGGTGCTCACGGCCATGACCCCCACTCCCATCAGAAGAAATCCACCCGCCCCGTCTCCAGCGCGTACTCCGCGCCGACCACCGCCAACCCGTCGTGGTCGATGAGGTGCTCGAGGATCTCCGAGCCGTGCCGGAGCTGGTTCACCGAGGCCCGCACATTGGCCCGGACGGCCTCGCGCACCAGCGTCGCCGGGTCGTGGCGCAGCTCCGTGGCCAGCAGCGACTCCAGGGACGGGCGCACCCGGTCCACGATCGAGCGCAGGTTGCGCGACTGAAGCTCGGCCGGGCGGCGCAGCTCGTCGAGCGTGGCCAGGATCGCCCCGCACCGCGAGTGGCCGAGGACGACCACCAGGCGCGTGCCGAACTGCGTGGCCGCGAACTCGACGCTCCCGATCTGCGACGGGGCCACGATGTTGCCCGCGACCCGGATGACGAACAGGTCGCCCAGCCCCTGGTCGAAGACGATCTCCGCCGGCACGCGCGAGTCCGAGCAGCCCAGGATGATGGCGAACGGCCGCTGGCCCGCGACAAGCTCGGCCCGGCGGGCAGGCCCGTGCAGCGCCTGCAGGCTGCCGGCGCCGGACGCGAAGCGCCGGTTGCCTTCGCGCAGCCGGTCCAACGCCTCGGCGGCGGGGATCGCGCGATCCGTCATCGTCATGACTCCTCCCCGGGTGTCACGGCTCCTCCGGCAGCGGCGTCGGCCAGAACTCCGGGAATGCCCGCAGCCGCAGGACGACGGGCAGAAACGCCGGCCGGCCCGGCCGCGGGGTCGGCGACGCGGTGGGCGTCGCCGTCGGCGGCGGCGTGGCCGACGGCGTCGGGGTGATCGACGGCGTCGGCGTCGGGCCCGGCGTGTCGGTCGCGCGCGGCGTCGCGGTGGGCGTGGGCGTGTCAGACGGCGTCGCGGTGGGCGGCTGGATCGCCGTGGCCGTGGGCACGCCCGGCAGCGCCGGGCTGTAGCCCCACGCCACCACCAGCCCGCCGGCGCCCGCGGCGCCGCCCACCGCCATCCCCGGCACCCCGATGGCCAGGTCGGGCACGCCGTCGCCGTTGAGGTCCGCCGCCGCCAGCGCCTGCCCGAACCCCAGCCGCAGGGCCGGCGCCACGCCAAGCGGCGGCAGGTCCGGCGCGAGCCCGAGGGCGATGCGGGGCTGGAGCCCGTCCGCGTCGGCGTAGATCAGCGTGACGCCGCCCACGTCGGTCTGGCGCGCGCCGGCCTCGTGCGGCGCGCCGACGGCCAGGTCGGGCCGCCCGTCGCCGTCGACGTCGCCGGCGGCCAGCACCGCGCCGAAGCCGTCGCGGGCC
>CAYQBA010000279.1:0-4454 GCA_964415605.1 uncultured Anaerolineales bacterium
GGCCAGGGCCACCCCGACGATGGCGACCGGCCCGAGCAGGCGCCGCCGCCACATCGGCCACCTCCCGGCCCCGGCACCGCGTGGTGCCGCCCCACGCGTCGTTCGCCCGCGCGACCCGATCAGGCTGCGCGCCAACCGCTCTGCGCCACTCACAGCCGTACTATAGCACGGTCCGGCGCGCGCCCCGCCGGGCGATCTCGGCGAAGCGTGCGTCGTATGCCGGCGCCATGGCGGACCAGTCGAACGCCATCACCGCCCGCCTCAAGGCCGCCAGCCCGGCGTGGAAGTCGGCAGCCGGGAGCAAGGGCTCGCCGCCGGTTGCCGCGTCGATCGAACCCGCGACGCCGTCGATCGACGCGCCGGCGCCGGTGCCGGCGGCCGACGCCACCTGCGCGATCAGCCCGGCGAGCCGGTCGGCCAGCGACGCGTGCTCGGCGTAGAGCACCGTGGCATGCAGCGCCGCGGGAACGATCTCCGGGTAGGCCAGCCGGGAGGGAAGGAGCGGCCAGCAGCCGCAGGCGATGGCCTCGCATACGGCCACGCCGAAAAACTCGTGCCGCGCCGTGGAAACGACGATGTCGGCCAGGTGCAGCCAGCCCGCGTAGTCGGCCCGCGAGTCGGCGTAGCCGAACCGCCGGAAGCGCCCCTCGAGGTCGCGGCGGGCGGCCTCGAACGCCGCCGGGGCCCGCACGAAGGCCTCGCCCAGCACGATCACCTCGAACGGCAGCCCGGCTGCGTCCAGCCGGCGCAGCGCGTCGAAGAACCGCTCCGGAGCCTTGTCGTGCTCCCAGCGGTGGTTCCAGACGATGCGCGGCGGCCCCGGCGGTCGCTGGGCGCGCCACGCGTCGGCGCTCGCCGGCGGCGCGCCCAGCCCGGCCAGCTCGATGCCGAGCGGCAGGATCTCGCTGCGCGCCGCGACCTCGGCGCCAGCCCCCGGCTCGCGGTGATCGGGGAACCCCGCCAGGAACGCGGGCAGTCGATCCAGGAAGCTGCGGCGGTTGTAGTCCGAGCTCCACAGGACCACGTCGGCGGCCAGCGCGGTTGTCAGGTTGATGAAGGGGTAGTGGGCGTCGTCGGGGCGGGCGGCGCGCCGGCGCCGCGACGCCGGCCAGGCCGGGTCCATCGGCGGCCGGGGATACGCCAGCTGGTGCTCGTGGAAGTAGGCCGCCACCGGCACGCCGGCCAGCGCGCCGCGCGCCAGCCCGAGGAAGGCCGCGAGGTCGAGCATGTCGGTGGCCACGACGACGTCCGGCCGCGCCACCCCCTCCCGCAGCTGGCGGGCTAGGGTCACGGCGGCGCCGTGCATCCGCCACTTCCAGAACCGGCCCGGCAGGCCGAGGATCTCGACGTCGTGGGCGCTGTGGGCGCGGTAGCCTTCGGCCCAGGCACGGTGCGAGCCCGTGAGATACGGCTCGATGAGCAAGACGCGCGTCAAGGCGTCGCCGGGCGGCGGCTGACCACGACCTCGACCCTTGCCGGCTGCACGCTGCGCACGCGGACGCCGGCCGGCGGTTGAACGGTCGGCGCGAGCGTCTGCGCCCCGGTCGGCGCGCCGCTCAAGTCGATGACCGCCGACACGTCGGATGGATCGAGCGCTTCGAGGACCGGGCGGGGGCCGTTGAGCAGCACGCGCACGGTCTCGGGTTGCAGGCGCGCCGTGAGGCCCGCTGCCAGGCCCTGCACGGCCACCGGCACGTCGACCGACTTGGCGTCGAGGAGCGGCGACACCTTGACCGTGACCGTGACCCCCTCGGGGGCATTCAGGGCCGTGACGCCCTCGGGCAGCGCCAACGGGACGACCTTGACCGTGTCCTCGCTGAGGCCGGAGATGTCGACCATCGGCGCCAGGTTCGGGAGGCGATCGATGACCTCGCGCGGTCCTTCGAGCTGCACGAGCTGCGGCTCGACCGAGAAGTCGACGAGCAGGTAGCCCTCGGCTACCTTGCCGACGTACTCGGGCGTCACGTAGCGCGGCACGCCGCGGCGCACGACGTACAACAGGACGTCGACCTCGGGCGGCTCCAGCGTCACGTCGGGAACGACCCGGCCGAAGGTATCGCGCGCCTCGAGGTCGACCGACTCGACCAGCCGACGCGACCGGGTCGTCGACACACCGCTGACCACGGCCGCCACTTGCAGGACGCGCGTCACCTGTTCGGCGGCCCCGACGATGGACACCCGGGCCGGATCGGCGGACTTCTCGATGAGCGCGTAGCCGGGCGCCGGATCTTCGTCGGCCTCGATCTCGACCGCGAGCGTCGCCGTGGCGACCCGATCGACGCGCACCGTCACGAGCGCGGGATCCGCGTCGATGATCCGGACTCCGGAGCGGATGCAGCGCCATTGGTCGCGGCAGCGCACCTTCAGCGCGGCCCGGTAGCGGGTCGCCGCCTGGGGCAGCGCCGACAGGTCGGCCTCGGCGACGAAGTCCGCCGCGCCGAGCCCGGCCAGCGCGCCGCCGATGCCGCGGAGCCGAAGCGTCGCGGTCCGTTTGTCGGGGGCGAACACGGCCAGCCCGGGCGGGACGCCGACGAACGTGATCGGCACGGCGGTGTCGGATGGCCCCGGGATCTGGGCGTCCACCAGGGGGCGCTCGTCGCGGCTCGCCGCCAACCAGATCACGAAGGCCAGGAGCAGCGCCAGGATGATCGAGCTGACGGAGTCCCACCATGCCTGGTTCACGGACCGCGCTCCTCGAGCTCGCGCACCCGCATCGGCGGTGCTCCGGCGGTCGCGGGGTCGGAGGGCGCGCCGGCGCCGCCACGCCAACCGACCGCCCACGCGTCGCGCAGGGCCCGCCAGCGGCGCGAGGCCAGGCTGCTCCCATCGTGCGCCAGCGCCGCATGGAGCAGGCGTGAGAGCTCGGCGGCGTCGGCACACCGCACGAGCTGGCCATCGATGGCCAGCGAGATCGTGCCGGTCTCCTCGGAGACGACCGCTGCGATGGCGTCGGTCGAGGTGGCGATGGAAACCGCGGCCAGGTGGCGGGTGCCCAACGCCGGGTCGACGGGCAGCGCTTCGTTGATGGGCAGCACCACGCGCGCCGCGATCAGGCGCCCCTTGCCCAGCACCGCCGCGCCGTCGTGCAGCGGCGAGTTCGGCACGAAGACCTGAACCAGCAGGTCGCTCGTGATCACGGCATCCAGCGGCAGGGCGCGCTCGCACAGCTCTTCGAGGCTGGTCTGCCGCTCGACGACGATCAACGCGCCGTGGCGCAGATCGGAGAGGTGGCGACATGCCGCGACGACCGCCGCCACCCAGTCGGCGTGATCCACCTTGTCGGCCGGTCGCGCGGTCAGAAGCCCGGCCTGCCCCAGGCGCTCGAACGCCCGGCGCAGCTCGGGCTGGAAGATCACGGGCACGCTGATCAAGATGGCCGGGAGCAGCTTGCTGACGACGCGCTCGAACGCCGGCAACGACAGGAACTGGTTGAAGGTGAAGACGAGCAGCACGACGATGAGCAGGCCGCGCAGGAGCTGCACCGCTCGCGTGCCGCGCACCACGTAGAGCAGTCCATACACCAGGGTGGCCACGAGGAGCATGTCGACGACGTCGGCGACCCCGACGGCGAGGATGTAGATCGACAGGTCGCGGAGTTGTGCCATGCCGAGGCCCCCGATCGATCAGCGAGCCGCCCAGGCCGCCACGGCCATCGCCGCCATCGCCAGCCGCTCGGTGGCCGCCCAATGCCACCGCACCTTCCCGGTCTGGAATCGGGCCTCGAACGGCCACTGCACCACCCAGAGCCATCCGACGGCCGCCGCGGCGACGGGGCGATCGGCCCAGGCCAGGCACGCCACGACACCGATATAGGCCAGCCCGAGCCATCGGCGGCGCGCGGTGAGCTCTGCGCGTCGCCGGACCGCCGTGGCGTTGTGATAGACCACGGCGAACAAGGCCAAGACGGTCGGCCACAGCCAGTTGATGCGCCACCAGTGGACCGCCACCTCGGCCGGCGCGGCATTCACCCTCAGCGGAGCCGGAACGCCCACCGCGCCGCCCAGGGCCAGCCAGGCCACGAGGCCCGGCACGCCAACCTCGAGGGCGGTGCGGGTCACCGCTCGCCAGCGCGCGCCCGGCCGGCGGCGCAGCCCGGCGGCGAGGGCCAGGCCGCCCACGACCACCGTCGCGGCCTCCGGGCCCAGCAACACCGCCACCGAGACGGCGGCAACCGGGAGGATCATCGTGTCTGCCCACCGGAAGCCGGGTGCGCGGTCGTCGGCGGCGAGCGGCTCGGCGGCAGGCGGATCGGGCGGCACCCGCGCCGCGGTGAACCGCGCCCCCGCCGCGGCGCCCGGCCACGCGGGCCCCCCCCGCGCGCCCAGGACCGGCCCCACGCCGGCGGGCTCCAGCTGCGCGCAGTCCGGTCCGGCGAGCACCAGGGGCGGCGGGTGCCCGGCGCACGCGAAGATCCCGGTGCCGTCGTGTTCGACCAGGGCGTAGATGACGGTGGC
>CAYQBA010000280.1:0-4417 GCA_964415605.1 uncultured Anaerolineales bacterium
GGGCGCCGCGGCGGTCCCGTCCGGGGGCGCGGCGGCGCCCGGCGGTGGCTCCGTGCGGGCGGCGTGCGCGGCCAGCGCGGGCGGGAGGACGCGGTAGCTGAACCACACGTCCTCGAACACGACGTGCCCCGCGACGTCCGCCAGGTCGACGGCGCCCGGCGCCTCGTCGATCTCGACCGGCAGGTCGAGGTACTCGAAGACCCGCTCGAAGCTGACGAGCGACGTCATGAACTCGACCTGGAGGTTCGAGAGGCCGCTGACCGGGCCGTAGAGGCGCGAGACGTAGGCCGCGAACGTCACGATGAGGCCGACCTCGAGGCCGCGCGTGAGCGCGAGGTAGCCGCCGGTCCAGTACATCAGCGCCGTGCCGATGGCCCCCGCGACCCCCAGGCCGAAGAAGAACCAGCGGCCGACGACGGCCCGCCGCACGCCGATGTCGCGCACGGCGCCGGCGGCCTCGCCGAAGCGCGTGGTCTCGCTCGCGCCGCGCCCGAACGTGCGGACGAGGAGGGCGCCGCTGACGTTGAGCGTCTCTTGCACTTGGCTGCTCATGCGCGCGTCGTGGCCGGCGGCCTCGCGCCGGATCTGCCGCAGCACGCGGCCGACGCGGCGGGTGGGAATCATGAACAGCGGCAGGGCGGCCACGGCCACCAGCGTCAGCCGCCACTCCAGGCGCAGCATGATCGCGAGCGTCGTGACGAGGGTCAGCAGGTTGGTGAGCAGGTTGGGGATGGTGTTGGTGACGGCGCCCTGGGCGTCCACGACGTCGTTCGAGAACCGTGAGATGATGTCGCCGGTCTTGGTCTGGGTGAAGAAGCGCAGGCCCATCCGCTGCATGTGGGCGTACATCGCCACGCGCAGGCTGTAGATCAGCCCTTCGCCGATGGTCGACGACAGCCAGCGCTGCGCGACGCCGAGGAGGCTGGTGGCGATGGGGATGCCGAGCAGCCCGGCGGCGATGAGGTTGAGCTGGCCGAGGGTCAGCGTGCCTTTCGTCAGCGCGTCGATCAGCGCGCCGTACAGCAGCGGCGGCACCAGCTCGATGAGCGCGATGACGAGCAGGAGCGCCACCATCCCGGCGATCCGCCACCCGTAGGGGCGCACCCACTGGGCCACGCGGGCCACGAGGCGCCGATCGATCGAGGCGCGCCCGCGCGTCTCGTCGAAGCGAACGTAGGCCCACCAGCCGCCACCGTGCATCATGAAGCGAATTGTACACCACGCTCCAACTTGGCTGGCACGGGGACGGGGCACGCGGCCGTGGCCAGCAACCGCTGCGGGACCAGTCCCCGCCATCTCGATCGTCGACGGGGCGGACTGGAGGGGGTACGTCTTGGCGAGCAGGGAATTGTTGATCTGCATTCTGCAAGAAAAAAAGTAGACTTGCGCCCTTCGCCCTGCGGACTGCGAGGTCAGTCCCCTATCGGTCGAGGAGGCCGACACCCCCATGCATGCTTCATCGCTCACCCGCGCCGCAGGTCTTGCCGCGGCGGCCGCCGGTCTGATCTTCATCGGCGTCCAGGTCGGCCATCCGCACATGGACGCCACCTCCATCACCACTTCCGAGGTCGTGCTTCGCAACTTCCTGAAGGTGCTGATGGCCAGCCTGGCCCTGGTCGGCATCACGGGCATGTACCTGCGCCAAGTCAGGCAGATCGGTGCGATCGGCTTGGTCGGCTACGTGCTGCTCGGGGCCGGCTACCTGTTGATCCTCGGCAGCTCCTACGTGGCCGCCTTCGTCCTGCCCGCCATCGCCGGGTCCAACCCCGCCTACGTCGAGGACGTGATCGCAGCGGCCACGGGCGGCCAGCCGGCCGGCGACATCGGGCTTCTCGAAGGCCTCATCCAGCTCCAGGGCCTGGGCTACCTGGCCGGCGGCCTCGTATTCGGCATCGCCCTCTACCGGGCTGGTGTCCTGGCCCGATGGGCCTCCGCCCTCCTCGCGGTGGGCGGCGTCGTCACCGTCGTGCTCTCGATGATGCCGGACGCCTTCTACCGCTTGCTGGCCTTTCCGAACGGCATCGCCATGATCGGACTGGGCTACTCCCTCTGGCGCAGCGCCGCCGCCCTCCAGGCCATTGACTCGAGCCCGTCGACCTTCACCAGCCCCCACCCGGCACAGGCGGGAGCCGAGTGAGCCCGACGGCGCTCCGGGCCCTGCCCGGGTGTGGTGGCGGCCAGGCCCGACCGCACGTGCCCGGCGGGCAGCTGGGGGTGCCGGGCGTGCACGGTCTTGAAGGTCGCCAGTGAGGTGCCGCGGGGAGGCGTTGACAGGCGGCCGGACGGGACGACTCCTCCCGTGGCCGCGTCAGGGCAGGGCGGGAAGGTGCAACCTCAACGGTGGGGGGCCAGCCCAAGATCTGTCAGTGCAGCGGCGGGGTAGCATTTCCGCCGCCCGGGGCCGATGGTTATGATTGTGGCGACGCATCCGGTGCGATCCTTTCTCACGTTGGCCACCCAGCATGGAGCCCGGCCCGCATGCCCTTGATCCGCATCCAATCCCGCCCCAAGGCCTCCGGTGAACCACCGGCGCCCCGCCGCGAGCCCGACCGGCCGCGCCGGCCGACGCCGGCGCCCTCCGGCGGCACCAGCCTCGGCCCGGCGCTCGCCGTGGGCGGCTTCCTCGGCCTCGTGATCGTCGGCGTGATGACGGCCGTGCTGTGGCGCGCGCAGGCGCCGGCCGCCCCCGGCCCCGCACCCGCCGCCGCCGTTCCGGCCGCCCCGGCGGGGCTGGCCCCCGGCCCGATCAACGCCGACTACCCGCGCGAAACCCAGATCGCCATCGTCAACGGCGAGCCCTACAGCATGGCGCAGCTCGAGTCGGCGGTGCGCGTGAGCCGCGTCCTCGGCAAGCTCAGCGGCGACCCCGTGCCGAACTACGGCGACGCCGAGATGAAGGCGTTCCAGGTCCAGATCTACAAGCGGCAGATCGACATGCTGCTGATCAAGCAAGCCCTGCAGCGCGACGGCCTCGTGGCGCCGTCCGAACCGGTCGACGGCCTCATCACCGGCTTCCTGCAGAAGGTCGGCGCCACCGAGGCCCAGCTCGAGGCCGAGCTGGCTGCCAACAGCGTCACCCGCGCCGATCTTCAGCGCTGGTTCGACGACAGCCGGGCCGTCAACTACTACATCCAGACCAAGGTGATGGCGGGTCAGGACCAGGCGCTGCGCGACACCATCGTCACGCAGTGGCTGAGCGAGGAATGGAAGCGCAACGAGAACAACATCCTCACGCACTTCTACGACCCCGACGACGTCCTCACGCCACGGGTTCCCAACCCCGCGTCCACCGCGCCCGCGGCGACGGCGCAGCCGTGACGCCTGCTCCCGCTGCCATGGCCGAGCCCGGCGGACCGGCCAGCGCGTCGCCCCCTGCGGCCCCGGCCCCGCCAGACGCCGTCGTTGACCCTGGCCGCGACCCGCGCGGCGCCGCCGGATCGCGCCGCGGCGGCGCCCGGATCGCCGTCTGGGGCCTCGTGGCTGTGGCCGTCGTCGCCCTCGGCGCGACCCTCGGGCCGCGCGTGATCGGGTCCTTGCCAGGCTCCCCCGCCGCGGGCCCCGACGCCGCCGCGGGCGTGCCGACCGACTACCCCCCGGACGCGCAGGTCGCCGTGGTCGACGGCGTGCCGATCACGATGCGCGAGCTCGACACCGCCGTCCGCGTGGTCAGGGCGCTCGACAGCCTGAAAGGCCAGCCGGTGCCGGCGCACGGGACCGCGGCCATGCGGGCCTACCAGCAGACCGTGCTCAAGCGGCTGATCGATCGTACGCTGGTCGTGCAGGCCATCCGGCGCGAGGATGTGCGCCTGCCGGTGGAGATCGCCCCGATCGGCGATCACGTTCAAAGCTATCTCGGGCAGATCGGCGCCACGTATGCGGCGCTGGACGGCGCGCTCGCGGCCAACGGCGTGGCCCGGAGCGACCTCGAGGCGTGGTTCGAGGCGTCGCGGGCGATCAACCACTTCTTCCTGACGCGGATCCGGACGGTCGGCGAGCGCGAGGCCGGCGATGCCGTGGCGCGGGCGTGGCTGGCCGACGCCTGGCGCGATCGCCCGATCACGGTCGCCTTCCACGGCTACCAGCCGGCCCAGGATTCCCCATCGGAGGCGATGCAGCCATGACGCAAGTGGACGAACCATCGCGCGGCGGCGAGGCCGCGCCCACGGCGCCGTTGGACGCGAGCTTCGGGGCCGAGGACACGCTGTCGCCGGCAGCGGGGACGATGCCCTCCCGGCCCGAGCTCGCGCCTGCAGGCGATCGGCGTCGCGAGGGGCTCGTGCTCGCCGGCCTGGCGCTCGCCGCGGCCGGGGCGCTCGGGGCGGGCGTGCTGCTCGGCGGGCGCGGCCCAGCACCGGTGGCACCCGCGCCCGGCTCCGCCGACGGGGCGGGGCTCGCGGCCGTGCCGCCCGTCGGCGGA
>CAYQBA010000281.1:0-2772 GCA_964415605.1 uncultured Anaerolineales bacterium
GCGCCGGCGCCTGGCCGTGCCGCCGCCGGCGGTCGGATCGCCGCCCGGCTGGTCCGTGCCGGCGGCGGCGTGAGGTCAGTGTATCGTGCGTCCGGCGCTCATCGCCACGGGGCGCGCGCCGCGATCGCGACAACCGCGCGACGCGGTCCGCGCGGCGCGATGCGGGGGCGCGATTAACCGCCGGCGAGGATCACGGCGCCGGCGGCGCGCCGACCACCGCGGCGCCCGTCCGCATGAGGTCCAGCCACGCCTGGCCGGCCTGGTCGATCGGCTGGAGGAACGTGTCGGGGTAGAGGCCGATCCAGAAGATCAGGGCGACGAGCGGCGCCAGCGCCGCGACCTCGAGCGGGGTCAGATCGCGCACCTCGAGGCTCTTGCCCGCCGGCGGGCCGAAGAACACGCGCTGGAACAGCCACAGCATGTAGGCCGCGCCGAGCACCACGCCGAACGTGGCCAGGACGCCGGCCGCGACGTTGGCGCGGAACACGCCGAGGAGCGCCAGCCACTCGCCGACGAACCCGTTGGTGCCCGGCAGGCCGATGCTGCTGAACGTCACGATCAGGAACAGCGCGCTGAAGCGCGGCATGCGCGCCCACAGCCCGCCGAAGTCCGCGATCCGCCGCGAGTGCGCCCGCTCGTAGAGCATGCCGACGAGCAGGAACAGCGCCCCCGTCGACAGCCCGTGGTTGATCATCTGCAGCGTCCCGCCGGCGAAGCCCTGCGCGTTGAGCGCGAAGATCCCGAGCACGACGATGCCCATGTGGCTGACTGACGAGTACGCGACCAGGCTCTTGATGTCGGTCTGGGCATACGCCACCCAGGCGCCGTACCACACCCCGATGACGCCCAGCGCGATCAGGATCGGCGCCGCGTCCGCCGCCGCCGCCGGGAACAGCGGCATCGCGAACCGCACGAAGCCGTACGTGCCGAGCTTGAGCAGCACGCCGGCCAGCAGCACCGAGCCGGCCGTCGGCGCCTCGACGTGGGCGTCGGGCAGCCAGGTGTGGAACGGGAACAGCGGCACCTTCACCGCGAACGCCAGCGCGAACGCCGCGAAGAGGAGCATCTGCGTGGCCGGCGGGAGGTGGTCCTGGCGCAGCACGTCCAGCAGGTGGAACGTCGGGCTGCCGGTGATGACCACCACCGCGACGATGGCCACCAGCATCAGCGCCGAGCCGGCCATCGTGTACAGCAGGAACTTGAACGTGGCGTACAGCTTCTGCTTCCCGCCCCACAGCGCGATGAGCAGCGCCATGGGGATGAGCGCGGCCTCCCAGAAGACGTAGAACAGGAACAGGTCCAGCGCGGTGAACACCCCCAGCATCCCGGTCTCGAGCACGAGCGCCGCCGCCACGTACTCGCGCACCCGGTGGTGCACGTGCACCCAGCTGAAGAGCAGGGCGACGAACGTCAGCAGCGCCGTCAGCAGCACCAGCGTCACGCTGATGCCGTCGACCGCGACCTGGTAGGTGATGCCGCCGGGCAGCCACGTGGCCGCGGCGTGCGGCGGGTCGGCGAACTGGAAGGCCGCCCCGCGCCGCAGCGGGTCGCTCCAGCCCCGGTCGAACTGCCAGAAGAGGACGGCCGCCAGCACGAGCGTCGTGCCGGCCACCATGAGGCCGACGGCATGGTAGAGCGCGTCGTGCCGCCGCGGCAGGGCGGCCAGGAGCAGCGCGCCGGCCAGAGGCAGGAACACCGTCAGCGAGAGGACCGGGAACCCGAGGGCATTGGACGTGTCGAAGAGCATGGTCATCTCGCCATGAAGAGGTAGGCGGCGATGGCCACCACGCCGAGCAGCATCGAGAGCGCGTACTGGCGGACGTAGCCGCTCTGCAGGCGGCGCGACGCCTGCCCCGCCGCCGCGATCAGGCGGCCGGCGCCGTTGACCGCGCCGTCGACCAGGTCGTCGTCGACCACCCGCCACAGAAAGTCCGCCGCGGCCCGGAACGGGCGCACGAACAGCCACGTGTAAAGCTCGTCGACGTACAGCTTGTGCCAGGCCACGCGATACAGCCGCGGCAGCCGCGCCGCGGCCCGCTCGGGGTCGACCAGCCGACCGTCGCCCAGGCGTGCCCCGTAGGTCAGGTACGCCAGCGTCAGGCCGCCCAGCGCGACCGCCGACGCGATCACGGCGAGGACGACCTTCTCCGTTCCGTCCCCCGCCGCCGCGTGCGTGCCGACGACCGGCCCGAGCAGGCCGGCGAGCCACGACCCGCCGCCGAGGTCGATCCCCGGCAGCCCGCCGAGCACCGTCAAGACGGCCAGGGCCACCAGCGGCGCCGTCATCACCGCCGGCGACTCGTGCGCGTGCTCGGCCCCGGCGCTGCGCGGCGGGCCGAAGAGGACGAGGAGCAGCTGCCGGCCGGTGTAAAACGCCGTCAGGAACGCCGTCACGAGGGCCACGCCATACAGCGCCGTCCACAGCGCGCCCCCGTGCCGCCACACGTCCAGCAGGATCTCGTCCTTGCTCCAGAAGCCGGCCAGCGGGAAGAGCCCGGCCAGCGCCAGCCCGCCGACGACGAACGTCGCGCCGGTCCACGGCGCCTTGCGCCAGAGCCCGCCCATCGCCCGCATGTCCTGGTGGGCGGGGACGCCGTCGCGCGCCGGCGGGTGCGCGTGCGACGCGTGGAAGCCGTGCTCCATCGCGTGCATGACGCTGCCGGCGCCGAGGAACAGAAGCGCCTTGAAGAACGCGTGCGTCATCAGGTGGAACATGCCGGCGACGTAGCCGCCGGCGCCCACCGCCAGGAACATGTAGCCGAGCTGGCTGAT
>CAYQBA010000281.1:2872-4390 GCA_964415605.1 uncultured Anaerolineales bacterium
AGGAACGCGAAGTCGCCGACGCGGTTGACGATGAACGCCTTGCGCCCGGCGGCGGCGTTGGCCGGATCCTGGTACCAGAACCCGATGAGCAGGTAGCTGCACGCCCCGACGAGCTCCCAGCCGACGAACATCACGAGGAAGCTCGCCCCGAGCACGAGGGTCAGCATGCTGAAGACGAACAGGTTCAGGTAGGCGAAGTAGCGCCGGATGCCGGCGTCGTGCGCCATGTAGCCGATCGAGTAGAGGTGGATCAAGAAGCCCACGCCGGTGACGACCAGCAGCATGAGGAGCGACAGCCCGTCGAGCTGGAGCGCCACGTCGACGGCGAAGCGGTGGTCGTGGCCGGGGGCGGCCAAGGCCGCGCCGGCCGGCGTGTCGCCCGACGGCGGGATGACGTCGAGCGTCAGCGGTGTGCCGGCCCGCACCGGCTGCATGACGCGCTGGCCGACGACGGCCTGGCGGTCCCACATCCGGCCGAGGATCTCGGCGAAGCTCTGACGCACCTCGTCGCTCGGCAGCGCGTCGGGGCGGATGCGGACGGTGCCGACATCGCCGGGGCCGACCTCGGCCAGCGCCTCGAGGTCGCGCGCCGCCACGGTGACCTCGACGCTGTCGCTGCCCGCGGCCATCCACTGCCACAGCCGGTAGAGGACGACCGGGCCGGCCCCCGCCGCCTCGTGCGCGCCCTCCGGCACGGCCGCCGTGGACTCGGCCGGCGTCGATTCCGGGGACGCCGACCCTTCCTCCGCCGCGGCCGCGCCGTCGGCGGCCGCCCACCCCATCGCGTGGGTCCCAGGGTCGAGCCCGCGGAACTCCCACGCGATGGCGGCCGACAGCGCGAACGCCAGCCCGACGAGGCTGGTGGCCAGCCACGCGGCGGCGCGTGCGGGCAGCCGGCCGCCGGCGAAGGCGATGACGATCACACCCGCGAGCGGGAGCGCGGGCACCAGCGGCAAGAGGTCGATGGCGGTCATGGTCGGCTGCCCCTAGCCATGCAGGACGCTCACGTCGTCGACGTCGGTGCGCCCGAGCGAGCGGTAGACCGCCACCACCAGCGCCAGCCCGACGGCCACCTCGGCGGCGGCCACGGTCAGGCTGAAGAACACGTAGATCTGGCCCGCGATGTCGCCCATCGCGCGGGCCGCGGCCACGAGCGTGAGGTTCACGGCGTTCAGCATCAGCTCGATCGACATCAGCACGATGATGACGTTGCGCCGCAGCACCGCGCCGGCCACGCCGAGCGTGAAGAGGATCGCGGCCAGCACGAAGTAGTGCCCGATCGGGACGGCCATCACGCGTCGCCTCCCCCCGAACCGCCGATCCCGCGCGCCTCGCTGCGGAACCGCGCGATGACGATGGCGCCGAGCATCGCCGCCAGGAGCAGCACGCTGACGACCTCGAACGGCAGCACGTGGTTGGCGAACAGCGCCGCCCCGATCATCTGCGGCGACCCGAACGCGCCGGCGCCGGCGGTCGCGTCGGTGGTCGCGTCGACGCCGGCCACCCCGCCGGCGGCCT
>CAYQBA010000282.1:0-4382 GCA_964415605.1 uncultured Anaerolineales bacterium
CGCGGCGTGGCGTCGACGCGCTGGTCCACGGCCGTCGCGCCGCCGTGGGCGCGGGCGCGGAAGCGGACCTGGTAGGTGCCCGGCGGCGGGTGCAGGGTGTACTTGCCGAGCCCGTCGGTGGTGCCGACGGCCGGCCCGGCCTGGACGCGCACGCCGGCGATGGGCCGGCCGGTGACGAGATCGGCGACGGTGCCGAAGAGCGTGCCGGTGGCCGGCGTGGCGGCGGTGCCGCGGGGGGCGGGGGATGTGGCGCGCGCCGGCGCGGCCTGCGCGCGGAGGGGTTGGAGGGTGGATCCGGCCGGGCCGGCGGCCGCGAAGTGCGAGAGCAGCGCGAGGGAGAGCGCGGCGCACCGCCCGAAGGCCGGGCCGGCGCGCCGACCCGGCTCAGTCATGCGCCGGGTCGACCTGATCCTGGCCGAACAGCTCGCGGAAGTCGCCGTCGAAGGCCGACAGGAAGGCCGACATGTCCAGCACGTCGTCGACCTCGACGGGCGGCAGGTCGGAGAAATAGCGCCGCTCGGCGCGCGTGAGCTCGGTGACGAGCTCGACGGTGGGGGCGGCCGGGGCCTGGCCGGCGGGGACGCCCGCCGGCGTGGGCTTGACGATGGCGCGGATGAGGCTCAGGGTGTAGCACCCGTTGCAGACCACGGCGAGGTCCCACATGCGGTCGTCCACCTGGCGGAGGACGTGCACGTCCTCGGCGTGGTAGGCGCTGCCGCACTCGGTGCAGCGCGCCTCGTCCAGGAGCACCCGGATGATCCGTTCGGTGGTGCTGCTCATGCCGCCTCTCCTTGCGTATCCGGCGCCGGACGTAGAGACCGCGCGCCGATTGGCGCGCGGTCGGTCATTCGGCGGCGTCCTCGGCCGCGTTCGCGTCGTCGCCGGACGCTTCGGGCGTCTCGGACGGCGGCGCGACGCGGTGGGTGGTCGCTTCCTCTTCCTCGCCCTCGACCGTCAGCATCACGTTGGCGTCGACGCCCGGCATCAGGTGGATGTGCACGGTGTGGTCGCCCAGCGTGCGGATCGACTCGTCGAGGATGATCTTGCGCCGGTCGATCGGCTCGCCCAGCTTGGCCTCGAGCATCTCGGCGATGTTGGCGGCCGTCACCGACCCGTAGAGTCGGCCGGTCTCGCCCACGCGGGCCTTGACGTGGAGGTGCTGGTTGCCGATCCGCCGGGCAAACTCCTGCATCTCGTAGCGGATCTTGTCCTGGCGCCGCTGCTCGGTGCGCTTGAGGTCGCCGATCTGCTTCATGGCGCCGGCGTCGGCCATGATGGCCAGGCCGCGCGGCAACAGGTAGTTGCGGCCGTAGCCGGGCTTGACGTTGCACACGTCGCCGACGTGGCCAAGCTTGGGTACGTTTTCGGTCAGGATGACTTGCATGGGTCCGGTGTTCCTCCCGCAGAATCGGTCACCAATGGTATGCACGGCCGGGGGATCGGCCAAATACGCCGGGTGTCGGTGCGCGGCGGCGGGGCAAGGGGGACACGGCGGCGCTGTGATGGGATCACGTCGCCAGCTCGACGAGGCATGCTCTCGGGGCAACTTGGGGGGCTCTACGCCCCCGGAGGCCGGAGGTCCGGCCCGTCCTCGCCCGCCGCCAGGCGCGCCAGCACCTCGCGCGCCGCGGCGAGCGTCTGGTCGATCTCCGCGTCCCCGTGGGCAGCCGAGACGAAGCCGGCCTCGAACTGGCTCGGGGCGAGGTAGACGCCGCGGTGGATCATCCCCCAGAACCAGCGCGCGAAACGGTCGGTGTCGGAGCGCCGGGCCGAGGCGTAGTCCACCACCGGGCCGGCCTGGAAGAACAGCCCGAACATCGAGCCGACGTGGCCGGCGGCCACCGGCACTCCCGCCGTCGCGGCCGCGGCCGTCAGGCCGTCGACGAGGCGCGCCGTGGTCCGCTCGAGCGCGGCGTAGACCGCGGGATCCGCCAGGGTCTCGAGCTGCGCGATCCCGGCGGCCATGGCCAGCGGGTTGCCGGACAGCGTCCCGGCCTGGTAGACCGGCCCGGCCGGTGCCACGCGCTCCATCACGTCGACCCGGCCGCCGTACGCGCCCACCGGCAGCCCGCCGCCGATGACCTTGCCGAGCGTGACGAGGTCCGGCCGCACTCCGAAGCGCGCCGCCGCGCCGCCGTGGGCCACCCGGAAGCCGGTCATGACCTCGTCGAACACCAGCAGCGCCCCATGGCGGTCGCACAGCGCCCGCAGCCCCTCCAGGAACCCGGGCCGCGGCGGGACCAGGCCCATGTTCCCCACGACGGGCTCGAGGATGACGGCCGCGACGGCGCTCGGGTGCGCCTCGAGCACCCGTTCGACGGCCGCGGGGTCGTTGAACGGCACCGTCAGCGTGTCGGCCGCGGCGCCGGGCGTGACGCCGGGCGAGTCCGGCAGGCCGAGCGTGGCCACCCCCGAGCCGGCGGCGACGAGCAGGGGGTCGGCGTGGCCGTGGTAGCAGCCCTCGAACTTGACGATCTTGGCGCGGCCGGTGAACGCCCGGGCCACCCGCAGCGCGCTCATGGTGGCCTCGGTGCCGCTGTTGACGAAGCGGATCCGTTCGACCACCGGCATGGCCGCCATGACGAGCTCGGCCAGTCTTGTCTCGAGCGCCGTCGGCGCGCCGAAGCTCGTGCCGCGCCCGGCCTGGTCGCGGATGGCCGCGACGACGGCGGGCGGCGCGTGCCCGAGGATCATCGGCCCCCACGACCCCACGTAGTCGACGTAGCGGTTGCCGTCGGCGTCCCACACGTGCGCGCCGGCGGCGCGGTCGATGAACAGCGGCGAGCCGCCCACGGCGCGGAACGCGCGCACGGGGCTGCTGACGCCGCCCGGCATGCGCTGCCGGGCGGCGGCGTAGAGGGCGATGGACCGCGCGAAGGTGCCCATGGCGCGCTACCGCCCCCCGCGCAGCACCGACCGCCCGGCGTAGTCGCCGGCGTCGCCCAGCGCCTCGGCGATGCGCAGGAGCTGGTTGTACTTCGCGACGCGGTCGCTGCGCGCCGGCGCCCCGGTCTTGATCTGGCCGGCGTTCGTCGCCACCGCCAGGTCGGCGATGGTGGTGTCCTCGGTCTCGCCCGAGCGGTGCGAGATCACGGCGGTCCAGCCGGCGCGGTGCGCCATCCGCACGGCGTCAAGCGTCTCGGTGAGCGTGCCGATCTGGTTAAGCTTGACGAGGATGCTGTTGGCGGCGCCGAGCTCGATGCCGCGCGCGAGGCGGGCGACGTTGGTCACGAGGAGGTCGTCGCCCACGATCTGCACGCGGTCGCCGACGGACCCGGCCAGGGCGCGCCAGGCGTCCCAGTCGTCCTCGGCGAGGCCGTCCTCGATCGACACGATCGGATAGCGCGCCACCCATTCGGACCAGAAGTCCACCATCTCGGCGCTGGCCAGCGACCGTCCCTCGCGCGCCAGGCGGTACGCGCCGCCGTCCCACAGCTCGGTCGCGGCCGGGTCCAGCGCCAGCACGACGTCCTCGCCCGGCCGGTAGCCGGCCGCCTCGATGGCGCGCAGGACGACCTCGACCGCGGCGTCGTTGGTCGGCAGGCGCGGCGCGAAGCCGCCCTCGTCGCCGACGTTGGTGGACTGTCCGCCGTCGTGCAGCACCCGGCCGAGGCTGTGGTAGACCTCGACCGCCCAGCGCAGGCCCTCGGCGAACGACGGTGCGCCGACGGGCATGATCATGAACTCCTGAAAGTCGGTCGAGTCCGACGCGTGCTTGCCGCCGTTCAGGATGTTGAACATCGGCACCGGCAGGCGGTGGGCGTTGACGCCGCCGAGGTAGCGGTACAGCGGCAGCCCGGCCGCTGCCGCGGCGGCCCGGGCGGTCGCGAGGCTGACCGCCAGGATGGCGTTGGCGCCCAGGCGCTGCTTGTTGGGCGTGCCGTCGAAGTCGATCATCCGCTGGTCGACCGCGCGCTGGTCGAGCGCGTCCATCCCGATGATCTCGGGCGCGATTTCGCCCGCGACGGCCCGCACGGCGCCGAGCACGCCCTTGCCGCGGTAGCGTCCGGCGTCGCCGTCGCGGCGCTCGACGGCCTCGTGGGCGCCGGTGGACGCGCCCGACGGCGCGATGGCGCGGCCCACCGCGCCGTCGGCCAGGCGCACCTCGGCCTCGACCGTGGGGTTGCCGCGCGAGTCCAGCACCTCGCGCGCGACGACGTCTGCGATTCGGCTCATGCTCGGCCTCCGGGTTCGGGTGGGTGGCGATCGCGGGCGTGGGCTTCGATCTGGATCAGGGGATCTCCGCCGGCGGCGGCGGGCGGTCGGGCGCAGGCATCTCGCCGCCAGCCTGCATGGCGCGCGCCGTCGCCTCGCGCAGCGCGGCCTCGGCGTCGACGCCCCAGGCGCGGGCCAGCGCGACGGTGGACCACAGCAACGCGCCG
>CAYQBA010000283.1:0-4373 GCA_964415605.1 uncultured Anaerolineales bacterium
CCGGCGGACCGGTCCGGGCACCGCGGCTATGGGGCGACGAACGGTTCAACCGCCCGGCGCAGCCGGTGGTGGGTGTCACGTGGCACGAGGCCCGCGCCTACTGCCAGTGGCTGTCGTTCCAGCTCGGCCGGCCGTTCCGATTGCCGTCCGAGGTGGAGTGGGAGGCGGCGGCGCGAGGCGAGCACGGCCGGCGCTACGCCTGGGGCGACGGGTTCGACGACCTGCGCTGCAACGTCATCTCGACGCACGTCATGCGGCCGTCGCCCATCGGCATCTTCCCGGACGGCGACACGCCCGAAGGGCTGAGCGACATGACGGGGAACACGGCCGACCTCACGCAGAGCGGGTTCGGCCACGGCCCGGACGTCGCGGACTTCGGCTACCCGTACGTCGCCACGGACGGGCGCGAGGACGGCACCGCCGACACGGCGGTCTACCGCGTCGCGCGCGGCGGCGGCTGGCTCGACAACGCGGTGAGCGCGCGGGCGGCGTGTCGCACGGTGTATCATGTCACCGAGACGGGTGACAACTTGGGATTGCGGGTGTGCAGCGGTGAAGGCACGTAGTCCGAGGGACGGGTGCATTCGCAACCACCGCCCCGTCATCCCCAATCAATCCTCGACCCTCACGCACCCCTTGTACTGATCGACGTTGATGCACACGATGATCGATCCCCGCTGCACCCACGCCTCCGGCTCCACCCCGCCCGGGAACCCCGGCGCCACCGGCGGCACTGTGATCCCGAGGTCGCCCGGGTCGACGGTCCCGCCGCCCTCCGGCACGATCTCGGTCTGAATGGTGCCGTCCGGCCCCATGCGCCACACAATCGCGTAGGCCCCTTCGCCGCCCCCGCCCTGGCGCGCACCGTCGCCGGCTGGCGGATGGGCAGGCGCGGCCGCCGGCCTGGATGCCGAGGCCGACAGGCCGTCGAACCCGTTCGACAGGAACGGCAGCAGGATCGGCCCGGGGGTGGCAGTCGCCTGTGTCGCCGTCGCCGATGGCGTAGCGGCAGTCGTCGCCACGGTCGTCCGGGACGCCGTGGGCGTCGCCGCGGCAGTAGCAGGGCGGGTCGCGGTCGCGCTCGCCAGTCCGGTCGGCGTCGCCGTGCCGGTGGCCGCCCGCGTGGCCATCGCGGAGGCAGAGGCGGTCGCCATCGCTGTCGCCATCACCGTGGCCGTCGCCGTGGCCGACGCCGTCGCGGTATCCGTCGCCGTGGCCGTTGCCGTCGCGGTATCCGTCGCCGTGGCCGTCGCCGTTGCGGTGGGCGTGGGCGTCGCCGTGGGCGTGTCCGTCGCCGTCGCCGTATCCGTCGGCAGCGGCGTCGGGAGCAGCTGCAGCGAGAGCGCCCCCACGACGAGGCCGGCGGGCGACCGCAGGCGCCGCTCCAGCTCGTCGGGCGCGAGGGGATTGGTCATGGGCTGGGCCACGACCAGCCGCACGTCGGACTCGACCCCGACGGCCTTGGCCGCGTTGGCGGCGTCGCCAAAGGCGCCGACGTCGCGCGACGCGAACGCCGAAGCGAGCCGATCGGCGTCGGCGATCGCCAGGCCAACGACCTGGTCGACGCGCTCCGGCCGGGTCCGCAACACCTCCGGCGCCGCGGGGCACTGGATGGCGAGCTCGGTGTACAACCCCTTGAGCGTCGGGTAGCCGATCTGCGTCCGGCCCGCGCCGGGGCGGTAGTTCTCACGCTGCTGCTCCAGGCGCGCCAGGTGGTACATCAGGCGGAAGCCGTCGTCGTAGTCTATCGACGTGGCGACCAGGGCCAGGTTGCGGTAGTTGGGCGAGCAGCCCTCGCGCAGCCACGGGACGGCCGACGGCCGGCCGTCGCCGGTGACGAAGTTGAGGTTCCAGGCCTCGTCGAGGAAGTCGCCCTGGCCCGGGAACACGTTCGCGTCGATCGGCGCGATGCGGCCGCTGCGCCCCAGCAGCGTCACCGCGTTGTAGTTCAGGCCCACGAGCCACGTGCGGGCCCGGACCTCGACGTCGGGGAAGCCCATGTCGATCTGCGTCTCGAGCCAGTCGTGAAAGGCCACCTTGCCCCGCATGTACGGCTGCACCGAGACCGCGATGGTCAGCCCCGTGCGTCGCGAGAACGCGAAGGCCTGGGCGTTCAGCGCCGTCTTGATGCGCGCGATCTCGGCCGGCGTCGTGCCCGTGGCCATCAGCCCGAGGTCGTACACGCCCGAATGCCATACGCTGGGCGCGAAGAACGGCTGGTAGATGTCGGGCATCGGGGCCGGGCGGTCGATCTTGTCGGGCTCGACGAGGCTGGCATACAGCGCGTTGTCACGCTCGCCGTCGTCCGACGTCTCACGCGCCACGGCCACGAGCGGCACGCCGACCCTCGCCCCCGTGATGACCGCCGCGCCGATCGCGCCCGCCGGGATCTCGGCCAGGTCGCGTGCGTCCCAGGTCGCCGCGGCGCCCGGCGCCAGCGAAGCGCTGCGCTCGACCGTGATCGTCTTGTCGTCGGCGACGACGACGATCCTGGCCTGCGCCAGGGTCGTCTGGTCGCCGGCGTTGGCCACCGTGATGCCCGTGCTCAGGTCGTCGTAGCCGCGCCGGAACAGCGGGATGTACGCGACCCGCTGCGCGTGGGACGCGGACAGCGCCTCGTAAGCCCCGGCGCGCCGGGCCCCGTTCTCGACCTCGACCACGGTGGCCGCGAGCGCGGCGCCGGTGGCCCGAATGTCGGCGGTGGCCACGCAACCGACGGGCAGGCCGCTCGTGCCGACGGCGAGGTCGGCGGGCGCGGGGCCCTGGGCAAACACCGCGGCGCTCCCCGCCGGAATGACGTGCGGGGCGCCGCCGTGGACGATGGTCTGGCCGGCGCACGCGTTGCCCGGCACGTCGGCGCCGCGGTAGGTGACCGTCACGCCGGCCGGCGCGGCGCCGGCATTCATCACCACGACAAAGCTGTCGAGGACCGCGCCGCTGCCGTCATCACGGGCCACCGCGCGTTGGTGCGTGACCAGCGGCGCCACGAGGCGTTCGCCGAGCCCGCCGGCCCGGCTGGCGGTCACGGCGTACGCCGCCTGGTCGCTGGCCGCCAGCTCGGTGGTGGCGACGGCCGCGATCTGGCCGCCCGCGCCGGCCTGGGCGGACAACGCGCCGGCGAACCCGTCGGGCAGCGACGCCAGCTCGGCATCGTTGGCCAGGTCGACCTCGGCGACGCCGCCGGCCGGAACGGTGCGCGAAAACGACACGGCCGGCGTGCCCGCGCCCATGGCCGTGATCCGGATGGCCACGTCGACCGCCCGGTCGGCGCGCGCGTTTTGGATGCGGACGCGCGACGACGCGAGGACGTCGCCGTGCCGCCGGACGACCCACGGGACCACGACGCGCGCGTCGGCCTCGCCGGCGCGGTACGCGACGACCGCCCCGG
This sequence comes from uncultured Anaerolineales bacterium, assembly GCA_964415605.1. Lineage (GTDB taxonomy): Bacteria > Chloroflexota > Anaerolineae > Epilineales > Epilineaceae > UCB3. Next base: position 3,389 of record CAYQBA010000283.1, read on the forward strand.
TCGCCGGCCATTCGTTGCGGGCCACGGCCGCGCTGGCAAACGGCGTCGTCGGGCTGAGGGCGGCGCCGAACTGGCCGTCCGGCAGCGCCGCGGCGACCGAGCCGACGCGCAGGACGTCGGCCGAGCGCGGCGGCGGTTCGAGCAGGATGGGCGAGAAGTCGTACGGCTGGCCACCCCCCGCGAAGCGCGCCGCGACCGACGTCAACGGGTCGATCGAGGCCAAGTTCTGCACCCAGAGCTCGCCCGTCGGCGGCTCGGAGGGATCCAACGGGCCGCTCGGCCCGGCGGCCGCGGGAACGTCGGGCAAGGCGCTCCACAGCAGAGAGATCGCGCCAGCCACGCAGGCGGCGCGCGTTCGGCACGCGGCCGTGCGATGGCGCGGGACGGGCGACTGGGATGCCGATGACATGCGCGGGAGGTCTCCTGAGGTGGTGGGGGAAGGCAGCCAATATCATAGCGGATGACGCGCCTGGGACCGCGGGCAGCCTGCCCGCCCTGCCACTCAGCAGGCAGGCTGCCCGCGGTCCCAGGGGTGGCCACGGTCCCAGAGCCGTCGAAGCGGGCTCATGGCCCCATCCCCGCCAACATCTGGGGGCGCGATCATCGTCGCGGCGGCAGCGGCAAGAGATCTCGTCCGGCGTGCAATCATCCGCGCGCGAGGCCGCGTATCAGGTGCAGAGATCGGCCAGCGGACACGACGGACCCGAGCCTTGCAGCCGCGGCCGGTGCGAACCCAGAGCGTTGAAACCAGCCTACCATCTTTCCATGCAGACAGGAGACCAGATCATGCGCAAGTGGATGACCATCGCCAGCGTCGTCGCCGTGCTCAGCGCGGCGTTCGCGTTCGGCTTCACCTCGGCCGCCAGCGCCCAGACCAACGACGGCCAGGGCATCGGCGCCGACACCACCGTGGATCATGCCGGCGGCCCGGGCCGCGGCGGGCGCGGCCCCGGCCACCCCGGTGGCCCGCGCGAGCCCCGCGGCG
>CAYQBA010000284.1:0-4320 GCA_964415605.1 uncultured Anaerolineales bacterium
CGGGCGGGCAAGCCCGGACAGCCGTCGCGGCCGGGCCGTCGCGCTCTGGCTGGCGTGCGCGCTGGCGGTCGCCGCCCCGCTCGGCGCGGTGTTCGCGCGGGACCCGGCGGGCACGCTGGGCCGGGTGGGGCAGGTGGCGGTGCTGAGCGACGACGTGAGCGGCGGCGCACCTGCCGAGGCCCTGGCGCGCAACCTCCGGGGCGTCCTGGGCATGGTCTTCATCCGGGGGGACTTCATCCCGCGCCACAACATCCCGGACCGCCCGGTGCTGGGCTGGCTGGGCGGTGCGCTGTGGCTGGTAGGGCTGGCGGTCATGGCGCGCCGGGCCGGCCGTCACCCCGGCAGCGCCCTCACGCTCGCGTGGCTGACGACGATGGCGCTGCCGACGCTGCTGGCCGAGAACGCCCCGCACTTCCTGCGGGCGGCGGGACTGCTGCCCGCAGTGCTGGTGCCGGCGGCCGTCGGCATCGACACGCTGGCACGCGCGGCCGCGCGGCGCCTGGACGCGGCGCGGCCGGGCCGGGTGACGGATCGCGCCGCGGTCCACGACGGGGCGCGGCGAATGCGCCCCCGTCCGCGCGGACCGGAGCCCCGCGTCGCGCTCGGACTGGCGGTGCTGGTCGTTGGCGCCGAGCTGGCGGCCACGATCGGGTATGCCCGGCAGGCGACCGGGACGACCCCCGCCGCCGAAACCCTGCGCTTCGCCTTCGAGGCCGCCGCCGCCGACCTGGCCGGCGAGGTCAACGCCGCGCGCGGCCGCGGCTGGCGCGGCGGGTGGTCCACCGGCGCCGTGGCGGGCGCGCCGGCGCAGGACGATCGCGCCGGCACCACCGCGACGGTGCGCGTGTGGCTCGACCGGCGCCTGCGCGACGGGTGGGCGTCCGTGCCGTACCTCGTCGACACGGCGGCGCCGGACGTCAAGCTGAACGACCCGTACGATCCCGTGTTCACGTCCGGACCCGGGACCGCGTTCCTGTGGCCGTACGACCTCGACCTCGACGCCGTCTGGGCGGGCCGGGCGCCGGGCCTGCGCTACGCGTTTCGCGACGGGCCGCCGGCACGCGGCGACCTCGAGACGGATGCCCGCCCGCTGTACCTGCGCATCGACGCCGTCCCGGCCGACCGGCCGGCGCGCCCGCTGGCGCAGTTCGCCGACGGGCTGCGGCTCGACGCGGCGTCGGCGCGGGTCGTGGACGGCGGCGCGCGCCTGGCGATCGCGTCGACGTGGTCGACGGAGGTGCCGCGCGACTCGGACGCGACGGCGACGTTCCAGGTGCTCACGCGGGACGGCACGGCCGTCGCGGCGGACGACGCGCCGCTCGGCCGCGGGCTCCTGCCGACGCGGCGCTGGCGGCCGGGCGAGCAGGTGGTGGAGCATCGCGTCGTCGACGTGCCGGGCGGCTTCGACGGCGCGCGCCAGGTGCTGGTGGCCGGGGTCTACGTGTGGCCGTCGCTGACGCGCGTGAAGGTGGTCGGCGGCACGGGCAACGCGTACGGGCGGGATTTCGAGGCGGTGATGCTGGCGGTGGAGGTCGCGAAGGGCGACTGACGCGCGTGGTATACTGTCGCGCACGGGGCTCATCCGGGGCGCGCGACCGGCAGGTCGTCCGCCGGATGATAAGGAGAAGGCCATGGCGGGTGAAACCGCGGTCCAGACGTACAAGCTGGATCGATCGGGGATGGCGCGGCTGTTCGGGGAGCTCGAAGCGTCCATCATGGAGGCCCTCTGGGAGCTGGGCGACGGCACCGTCGCGCGTGTGAGCACCCACCTCGAAGCCGCCCAGCAGTACACGACCATCCAGACCGTGATGAACCGCCTGGTGGACAAAGGGGTCCTGGCGCGAAGCGGCCGGATCGGGGGAGCGGTCGTGTATCGGCCGGTCGAGGCGCGCGACGTGCTGATCGAACGGGTTTCCCGCGATCTCGTGGTCAGCCTGCTGTCGGACTTCGGCCGGGCCGGCGTCGCGGGGTTGGTCGACGCCCTCGATCACGCCAGCCCGGAGCAGCTGGATGCGCTCCAGGCCATGCTTGACGCCCGGCGCGCGGCGCTGCGATGACGGACGGGCCGAGCACGGCCGCCGACCGGGTCGCGGGGTGGCGCCTGACCCTCCTGGCGGCCATCGCGGCGACCGTGGTGCTGCTGGCCGTCGGCGCGCTCCTGACGCTCGCGTCGCTGTATCGGTCCGAGATCCTGGATCACTGCTCGCGCCTGCGGGACTGGTGGAGGGGGCATCCCGAAGCGGTGCTCGGCCTGCTGCCGTTCGGCCTGGTCGCTTACGTCGCCGGCACGATCCTCTGGCGCGCGATCCAGCAGCAAGCCGCGGCGACGCGACTGCTCGCGGCCCTGGATCGACCCCGGCCCCTGCCGGCACGCCTCGATCGGCTGGCCCACGCGCTGGGCATCGTGCCGGACCTGGACTACGTGGACCACCCCGTACCCGTCTGCTTCTGCCATGGGCTGCGCCGCCCGCGGATCTGCGTCAGCGCCGGGCTCGTGGCGCTCTTGGATGACCTGGAGCTCGCCGCCGTCCTGCGGCACGAGCGTCACCACCTGGCACGCCGCGACCCGGCTCGGCTGCTGGCGGCCCGCGCGCTCTGCGCCGGAATCGGGTTCGTGCCCGGGGTCGCCGGCATCTACGACAGCTTCGCCGCCGCGACCGAGATCGCCGCGGACACCGCCGCGTCGACCGACGAGGCGGGGCACCTGGCGCTCGCGCAGGCCGTCTTGAAGCTGCTGCGCGCCCAGCACGGCCTGCGCGACCTGTCCGACGCCCCCGTCAGCGCCATCGCGCCGCGGGCGACGCGCGTCGACGCCCTTCTGGGGTGCGCGGCACGTCCGCCACGCCTCCCGCGACGGGCGCTGGCCGAGGCCTGTGTCGGCGTGGGCCTGACGGCATGCCTGGTGGTCGCCCCCGTGGCGCTGGCCGCGCGGCCGGAGGCACGGGCGCTCCATCCGTGCGCGATCGAGCATCCCGGCCAGGCGGGCGGCATGTCCTCGTTCCCGTCGCGCGCCCCGTGACGTGATCCCTGACGCCGGCACGCGCTCGAGCCCGTGCCAAGCCGCCGGTGCTCCAGGATCGGCGCGATCACCCGCAGGGCGCCGCCGCAGCGTGGAGCATCTCGCCCGACCTGGTCACGGGCAGCGTCGCCGAGTCGGCACCTCGAGGGGCAGTGGTTGCCGTACGATATCGTGCTATACTGTGCGGCAGTCGCCCCTGGCACGATGACGGGCACGGCCCAGGCCGCAGGAGGTGCCGACATGCAGACAAAGCTCACGGTCCGCGTCGACCGCCGCTGGCTGGAACAAGCCAAGGCGTATACGGCCCGACACGGCACGACACTCTCGAAGCTGATCTCCGAGTACCTCCGCGACCTGTCGAGCGCCGAAAGGCCCTTGGGACCTACGCCTGTTCTGGACCGGTTGGCCGGCATCCTGCCGGCGGATGTCGACGTGGACGACTACCGGGCGCATCTCGCAGAAAAGTACGGTGGCTGACAAGCTGCGCGTGCTCGTCGACGTCAACGTCGTCCTGGACGTTCTGGCGCGCCGGCAACCGTACTTCGAGGGATCGGCCCAGGTGTGGGCGGCGATCGAGACCGGCCGCGCCGAGGGCCTTCTCGCGGCTCACACGGTGACGACGCTCCACTATCTCCTCAAGCGACACACCGACCATGCCCGCGCCGTTGCGGTCTTGACCGACGTGTTGGGCGTGTTCGAGGTTGCTCCGGTGGATCGTCACGTCTTGCTGGCGGCGTTGGCCCTGGGCGGGCGCGACTTCGAGGACGCGGTGCAGATGGCCGCCGCCGCTTCGGCCGGTGCGACGCACATCGTCACGCGCAACACGCCCGACTTCCGACGCAGCCCGGTGGCTGTTCTCCAGCCGGCGGATCTGACCGCGTTGCTGGCGGCAAGGTAAGCACGAAGCGCGCTGCTGTCACGTCGCGTCGGCGCCCGCGCCAGGGCAGTCCGCGGGCACCTGGCGCCATCGCCCACCGTTGCTGCATGACCTCTTGGCCGCCTGGTTGAGACCTGCCGACACCCCCAGCGGCCGATCAGCGGCCGGGCGACGGCCATTCAGCGCCCGCGATCCTCAATAAAACACCGCCCACGATCGTATTCATGGCGGTTACCCGAGCGATCGCAGCGGCGAGCGCCCGACCCGGGGGGCGCACGGGGGCGGTCACCCTACCCAAGAGAGGATCACGACACGATGGCGACGTTCATTCAGGCAGTGGCGCAGTACGGCCCGCCGCTCAAGTGGCTCCCGCGCGTGCGGCTGGACGCGATGGCGATCCGTCTGGCCGACATCGTGGGCGTGC
>CAYQBA010000285.1:0-4268 GCA_964415605.1 uncultured Anaerolineales bacterium
AACACCTGACTGGAGTTCAGACGTGTTCTCTTCCGATATGCGCCGCCCGACCCGCCGACATGTTGGGCGCCGAGGAGACCGGGCGGGCCGAGTCGCTGGCGCTGCAGAGCGCGTCGGTCAAAGGCGTGGTCGGGGCCGCGACCGACCGCGACGCTGCGCTGCAGGCCGCCACGCGCGGCGGGGCGGACGCCGCCGAGGCGCTGTCCGCGCTGTCCGAGAAGCCGACATACCGCGTGATCTACGCCCAGCGCTATCCCGACAAGGACGGCGCGACGCGTTCCGCCGAGGTCGCGGTCTACCGCTACGACACCGGCCAGACGGCCTACTCGAAGGTCGACCTGGCCACCGGCGCGGTGGAGGCCATCGAGATGCCGGCGGACCTGCCGGTGCCGATCGTGCCCGAGGAGATCGAAGAGGCCGCCGCCATCGCGCGCGCGGACGACGCCGTGCGCCAGAAGCTCACCGCGGCCGGCCTCGACCCCGATGCCGCGACGGCCAACGCCCTCCTCACGGTGGCGCGCGACCCCGACGCCGCCTGCGCCCGTCACCGCTGCCTGCGGCTGTTCTTCGGCAGCCTGCGCAATCCCGTCCCGACGTTCGAGGTCGTGGTGGACATGGTCGCCCTCGCCGTCGTCGAGACCACCGACATGCCTGGGGAGGGGCTGAACCCGTGACGCACGCGATGGTCGAATGGCAACCCGAAACCCATTGTCCGGTGCCCGCCGGGCGCCCGGCGGGCGGATGGCGCCGCCGGGCGATCGCCCTGGGGGCCGTCATGCTGCTGGCCGGGGCCGCGGCCGCGCGCCCGGGCGCGGCGCACGCGGCGGCCAACGCCTTCTGCGGCGGCGAGCAGCTCGCCGTCGGCGCAAACTGGTCGGTGTGCTGGGAGATCCGCGCCAACGAGGGACTGGCGATCACCCACGCGTTCTACACCAAGCCCGGCTTCGACCGCCGTGTGCTGTCCGACGCCACCGTCGCCCAAATCTTCGTGCCGTACGAGACCGGCGAGCCGCGCTACCACGACGTGGCGTACGGCCTTGGGCCGTCGATGCAGGTGCTGACCCCCACCCAGGATTGCCCGGGCGGCACGCTCCTGGCCGGCAAGCGGGTCTGCCGCGAGATCGAGGACCGCGGCCTGGCCGAGAAGTACTGCGCCGGCGGCGGCTGCGCCACCCGGCGCGGCAAGACGCTCAGCCTCTGGTCGAGCGTCCAGGCCGGCGCGTACAACTACATCCTTCGCTGGGACTTCAACGACGATGGGAGCTTCGAGCCCCGTGTGGCGCTGGCGGGCGTGCTGCAGTTCGGTCGGACGGCCCACCTGCACAACGTCTACTGGCGGCTCGACCTCGACATGGGCGACGCCGAGTTCGACCGCGTCGAGGAGTTCTACCGCATCATCCCGGCCTGGAGCGACGGCACCAAGGGCGTCAACGGCTGGTCGAAGCTGCTGGGCGAGACGTTCCGGTCGACGGACCTCTTCACGTTCCGGAAGTGGCGCGTCGTCGACACCCGGCAGGTCAACGCGCGCGGCAACGCCTGGAGCTACGAGATCATCCCGTCGCCCGGCAACGGCTCGCTGCGCACCACGCCCGCCGAGGGCTTCTCGCGGGGCGAGTTCTGGGTCACCCGGACCAGGGCCAGCGAGCGCTTCGTCAGCACCAACACCGCCGACATCCTGTCGACCTACCTCAACGGCGAACCCATCGACGGCCAGGACGTCACGGTGTGGTACGTGCAGCACGCCTATCACGAGGTCCGCGACGAGGACGCGCCCTACATGCCCATCGAATGGCTGGGCTTCGAGGTCCACCCGCGCAACTACTTCGATCAGAACCCGCTGGACTGACGCCGGCCCCGGGCGGGCGCGTCACTGGCGCGGCGCCGCGGCCGCATCGCCCGCCGGCACGAGCCCTTCGATCAGCGCCACGAGCGGCGCCCAGCCGAACCGCTCGCGGGCGCGGACGACCCCCGCGGCCAGCCGCGCCCGCAGCACGCCGTCGGTCACGACGCGCGCCACCGCCGCCGCCAGGGCGGCGGGGTCGGCCGGCGGCACGATGAGCCCGGTCTCGCCGTCGGCCCCGGCCTCCGGCGGCCCCCCGACGCGGGTGGCCACGATTGGCACGCCGAACTCGACCGCCAGCGTGACGACCCCGCTCTGCGTGGCCTCGACGTACGGCATGACCAGGACGTCGGCGGCCTGGAAGTAGGGGCCGACCTCCTCGTTGGCGATGTAGCGGTCGTCGGCATGCCAGCGGTCCGCCACGCCGAGGGCGCGCGCCTGGTCGGCGAACGCCTGGGCCGGCAGCCAGAACTCGCCGGCGACCAGCAGGTGCAGGTGCGGGGCGGTCGCCACGGCCGCCGGCAGGGCATCGACGAGGTGGCGCAGCCCCTTGTACGGGCGCACGAAGCCGAAGAAGAGCGCCACCGCCGCGTCCGGCGGGATCCCGAAGCGCGCGAGGAACGCGGCGCGGTCGAACCGTGGCGCCGGGTTCCCGGCCGCGCCATGCCCGCCCGCGGCGGCCGGGTCCGGCTCGGTGGCGAGCGACCCCGCCGGCTCCGTCGCGCTCGCCGCCTCGGGTGCGATGGTATGCGCCGGCAGGAGCGCGCGGTGGATGGCGGAGGACGGCACGCCCGGCAGCAATTCGGCCAGCGCCCGCGCGTCGGCGTCGGAGTGCAGGATGAACGCGTCGCCGCGCCCCAGCGCCAGGCGGACCAGGGCGCGCACCCACCGGCCGCCGCCGTCGTGCGGCAGGACGTTGTGGCACACGAACACGATCCGCGCGCGCGTCCAGCGCCGTGCGAGCCAGGCCACGGCCGCCAGGCTCGGCGCCCAGAACGGCACCCACCACTGGATCAGGACGAGGTCGGGATCGGCCGCGGCGGCCCGGCGGGCCGTGCGCCACCATGTCCATGGACGGAGCGGCGCCAGGACGCGCTCGGCGGGTGTCTTGATCGGATGGGCCGACGGGTCGCGGTCGCTCCGGCCGGGGAAGAGGCGGCGGGGGTACTGGTGGACGAAGGTGAGGAAGACGACGTCGTGGCGGGCGGCCAGCGCGTGCGCCAGCAGCGTGGTGTAGTGGGCGATCCCGCCCCGATACGGGTGGGTCGGGCCGAGGATCACCAGCCTCACGGCATGTCGAGCCGGAACCCGTATCCCCGCAGCGTGACGATGTACTGGTGGTGCTCGTCGATCTCGGCGAGGCGCATTCGCAGCCGCCGGATCAAGGCGTCGAGCGCGTCCTCGCTGACGCCCCCCGGGTCGACGTCCGGCCAGACCGCGCCCACGATGTCGTCGCGCGAGACCATGACCCCGTTGGCACGGTACAGCACGAGCAGCAGCTCGTACTGCGGGCCGGAGAGCGGCGGGTCGAGCGGCCGGCCGTTGACGTAGACCGACATCGTGTCGGTGTCGATGCGCAGGCCGCGTTGCTCGAACACGATGGGGGCCGTCGCCTCGGCGTCGACGAAGAACAGCTTAAAGCGCGCGGCGATCGAGATCTCGTCGCCGTCGGCCAGCGGCATGGCGCCCTCGACCGGGGTGCCGTTCAGCCACAGCCCGTTCTTGCTCCCGGCGTCGGCGACCACGTACCCATCGTCGCCGCGCCGGATCACGGCGTGCCGCCGGGAGATCTGCCGGTCCGGCAGGCAGATGTCGCACGCCGGATCACGCCCGATCACGAGGTCGTGATCCACCGGCCATTCCTGCTTGCCGGCCGGGCTGTGCAGGATGATCATCGCGCCTTCTTGAGCCAATTCGATCCCTCTCTGCCTGCGTCCCCACGGCGGCGCGCCCGAGCCGCGCCGGGTCCCGATCTCACGCCCGGCCGGCCCGCCGGCCGTCGGCGGCTACCCCCGGGGCGCGGCTCAGGCCGTGTCGGCCAGCCGGGCCTCCAGGGCGTCGCGCACCTCTTCGATAGTGGCGTGGCGGCCGGTGGCCTTCTTGGAATAGATCAACGCATCCCCGACCGATACTTCGAACACGCCGCCCTTGGATGGGATCAAGGTCCAGCTTTCGATGTGGGGAGCGAACGCCAGGAGCAACTCCTCCGTCAACCTGACGGCACGCGGGAGGTAGTTTCACATGACGCAGTATTCGAGCGTCACCTTGGATTTCATGCGGCGGGTCTCCGTAGCGTGGGCGGATCGGACCGCGTGGTTGTCGATATTTTCTCAATGATAGGCACTGGCGCGGGATTGGACCAATGCCGCCGGCGCCCTCGCCGCGCCCGTGAGCCTCGCCCGCGCCGCCGCGACCCGCCGCCCGGGTC
>CAYQBA010000286.1:0-4265 GCA_964415605.1 uncultured Anaerolineales bacterium
CGCGCCGCCGAGGCGCGCGTGCGGGCGCGGCAGGCGCCCGTCGTCGCGGCGGCGCGGCGGCTGGGCGCCACGGTCGTCAGCCGCTATACCACCGCCGCCAACGGGCTCCTGGTCCACGCCACCGCCGACCAGGTCGCGGCCTTGCGGGCGGTCCCGGGCGTCGCGTTCGTCGAGCCGGCGCCGATCGTCCGGCCGGACCTCTCGCTCAGCGTGCCGCACGTCGGCGCCGCGCGCCTGGCGGCCGAGCTCGGCTTCGACGGCACCGGGACGGTCGTGGCGGTCATCGACACCGGCGTCGACTACACCCACAAGCTGCTCGGCGGACCGGGCACCGTCGCGGCCTGGCAGGCCGCCAGCCGGCCCGGCGCCACCGAGGTCATCACCGACACGTTCGAGGGCCAGCGCCTCTTCCCGACCGCCAAGGTCATCGGCGGCTACGACTTCGTCGGGCCGCGCTACAACCCGCCGCACATCTGCACGGCGGCGCAGCACGCGGCCGGGCAGTGCACCAACATCCCCGAGCCCGACGACGACCCACTGGACGGCGGCGGGCACGGGACGCACGTGTCGGGCATCGTGGCCGGCAGCGGCGTGCCCAAGATCGGCGCGGGCATGGCGCCGGGGGCGAAGCTCGTGGGGCTCAAGCTCTACGGCACGGGCGGCGGCGACGAGGCGGCCGATGTGCTCGTCGACGCCATCGAGTGGTGCGCCCGCGTCAACCTCGGCATCGAGACACGCGGTGTTGTCCCGCCCAAGGTCGACGCGGTGAACATCAGCCTCGGCGAGAACTGGGCCCAGGGCAGCCGGTTGTTCGACGCCGCCGTCGCGGCCGCCACCGACGCCGGCGTGGTCGTCGTCGCCTCCGCCGGCAACGCCGGCAACGTGCCGTTCATCGTCGGCGCGCCGTCGGCCAGCCCGAAGCTCGTCAGTGTGGCCAGCTCGCTGCCGCCGACCGAGGTCCTCGAGGTCACGTTCCGCTGGGACGGCGGCGAGTCCGTGCAGCCGGCGGTCGAGAGCAGCATCGGCAAGCCGCTGGCCGAGGCGGGGCGGATGGAGGCCGACCTGGCGTGGTTCGGCCGGGGCTGCAACGGTGACGTGCCGGTGCAAGAGGTCAACGAGAAGGCCGCCCTCGTGGCGCGCGGCGACTGCGTGTTCAGCGAGAAGCTCCTCAACGCCCAGGCTGCCGGCGCCATCGCGGTCGTGATGTTCACCAACAACCAGCCCAAGAACGGGATGGGCGGCGGCGCCGACGGGATCACCATTCCGGCGGTGATGATCGACAACGCGCCGGGGCTGGACCTGGCCACGCGGCTCGAGTCCGGCCAGGCGGTGCGGGTGATCATCGACCCGTCGGGCAAGCGCATCGACACCGCCAGCGCCGACGGCATCAGCGGCTTCAGCTCGCGCGGGCCGAGCAAGAACGGCGCGCTCAAGCCCGACATCACCGCCCCGGGGAGCAACATCATGTCGGCCGCCATGGGCTCCGGGGACGGAGGCGTGGCGCTCGGGGGCACGTCGATGGCCAGCCCTCACGTCGCCGGCGCGGCGGCGCTTATCCAGCACCGCAACCACGCGGAAGGGCTGGGCCTCGGAGCGCTCGACGTCGCCGCGCTGCTCATGAACTACGCGCGCCCGGTGGTGTTCGACACGGCCGGCGCGCGCCCGATGGTCCCGGTCGTCCGCCAGGGCGCCGGGGTCATCGACCTGTGGCGCAGCGGCACGGCCCACCTCGTGGTGCGCGCCGGCGACATCGCCAGCCTCAACCTCGGGCCGGTGTTCGCCGACAAGCCGCTGCGCATCGAGCAGACCCTGAAGGCCCGCAACGTCGGCCCGACGCCGCTCACCGTCCGCGTCGACGCGCGCTTCGCCTACGACGAGGACGCGGCCGCGGGTATGGCCGTCGAGACACCGCCGGAGCCGGTGACGGTGGCCAAAAATGCCCTGGTCGAGATCCCGGTGGTCTTCACGATCGACCCGGCCGCGCTGCGCCCGTGGACCCTCCGCCCCGGCGCCACGGCCGACGGCGGCGCGGTGCAGCGGCTCGAGATCGACGGTTATGTCACCTTGACGCCGGTCGACGCCACCGGCGCGCCGGGCGCCGGCGCGCCGGTCGCCAGCGTGCCGTTCTACGCCTTCCCGCGCCGGGCGTCGGCGCTGGCGGCCGACCGGCTGCCGGCGGCCCTCGCGGACCGGGCCAACACGCTGACGTGGCGCAACGCGTCGGCGTACGACGGGCAGGTCGAGCTATTCGCCGCGCCGGTGGCCGACGCCCCGGCCGGGGGGGACGGGTTCGCGATCGAGGACCCGGACGAAGCCGACATCGCCCACGAGCTCGACATCCGGGCGGTCGGCGCGCGGGTCGAGCCGCCCGCGGCCGAGGGCCAGCCGCCGCGGCTGGCGTTCGGCCTCGTGCGGCATGCGCCGGCCGCGATCCCGATGGTCACGTCGTACGCGGTGTTCATCGACGTCGACCGCGACGGACGGGCGGACTTCCGGGTGCGCGAGACGGCCAACGGCAGCACGATGCGCACGCTGTTCGCGGCGTGGGACGCGGACGCCGGGGCCATCCGGGGGACCGAGGCCTTCACGGGCACGACGCACGCGACCGACGCCCACACCCGGGTGACGATCCTCGGGGTGCCGCTGGCGGCGGTGGGCATGCCGGAGCCGCAGGCGTTTGCGTACTGGGTGACGAACACGGGCCTCAACGAGGACTGGCTGTTCACGCCGGACGTCGACGTCGCACCCGACGGCGCGGGCGCGCCGGGCGGGCCCGCCTACGCGTTCGACCCATTGGGGCTGGCGCGCGTCCCACGGGCATGGTCGGTGGCGGTGCCGGGCGGGGGGGCGGCGTCGATCGGGCTCGACATCGGCCCGGGGGAGGTCGACGGGACGTGGCTGGCCGTCTACCCGGACGATCGCGGGAGCGGCCCCCAGATGCAGTGGATCGTGCCGGGCGCCGAGACCTTCACGGGCTGGCGGCTGCACTTCCCGGACCTGCGCTGGGAGCCATGAGCCGGTGACGACGACGGGGCCCGGGCCGGCGCCGCCGCGCCCGGGCGGCGGCGCCGGCGACATGCGCCACAACTTCACGGTCCACACGATCGACGCCGGGTTCTTTGGGCTGGCCCTGGGCGTGGCGTCGTTCGTGTCGGTGCTGCCGTTGTTCCTGGCGACGTTCACCGACTCGCCGCTGGCGATCGGGCTCATCGCGTCGATCCAGCCGCTCGGCTGGCACCTGCCGCAGCTCCTGACGGCCGACCGCGTCAACCGGCTGCGGCGCTACATGCCGATGATCCTGCGGGCGACGACGATGGAGCGGGTGCCGTTCTTCCTGCTGGCCGGTCTGGCGTGGGCCAGCCCGCGCCTGCCGGCGGCGGCGACGGTGCTCCTGACGTACGCGCTCGTGCTGTGGATCGGGATCGGCGGGGGCCTGACGTCGACGCCGTTCCAGGCGTTGGTGGCCAAGATCATCCCGCGGTCGCGCCAGGGAGCGTTCTACGGGCTCAAGACGGGCGCGGCCAACTTGATGCTGGCCATCGGCGCGGTGGCGGCGGGGGCGATCCTGGGCCGGTGGCCGGGCGGGGCAGGCTTCGCGCTGTGCTTCGTCCTGGCGGGGCTGGCCACGGGGGTGTCGTGGGCGTTCCTGGCCTGGACGCGCGAGGCGGACGCGGAGCCGGTCGTCCGCCTGGCCAGCGGCCAGGCGCCGGAGCGGCTGCGCGCGCGGGCGGGGCGGATCCTGGCCAGCGACGTGAACTTCCGGTGGTTCCTGGTGGCGCGCACGGCCGCCCAGACGACGGTGATGGCGTCGGCGTACTACACGGTCTACGCGATCCAGCGGTTCGGCGCGGGGCCGGCCACGGCCGGCTACCTGACGGCGGCGTTCGCGCTGGCGCAGACGGTGGGCAACCCGCTGATGGGCTGGCTGGGCGACCACTGGGGCCACCGGCGGACGATGGCGCTGGGCATGCTGGCGGGCGCGGCGGGGGCGGGCGTGGCGCTGGCGGCGCCGAGCGCGAGCTGGCTCTTCGCGGCGTTCGTCCTGACGGGCATCGCCAACGTCGCGGCCTTCACACTGCCGCTGGCGCTCAACCTGCGCTTCGGCGCGCCGGACCAGCGGACGGCTTACATCGGGTTGTCGAGCTCGCTGACGGCGCCGAGCATCGTGCTGGCGCCGATGGTGGGGGGCTGGCTGGCGGGCGCGGCCGGCTTCCGGGCGGCGTTCGCGGTCGCCGCGGCCGGGGGGCTCGTGGCGGCGGCGGTGC
>CAYQBA010000287.1:0-4237 GCA_964415605.1 uncultured Anaerolineales bacterium
GGCACGGCGCCCCCGGCATCCGCGGACACGACGCTGTCGGCGTCCGCGTCCCCGTCCGTGCCGCTGTCGCCCGACCCGGCGTTCGCGCCGCTCGCGGCGCGGCGCGTGATCCTGGGCGAGCTTCAGGCCGCGCGTGGCGACGTCGAACGCCTGCCATCGCTCGACCGCCTGCACGCGCTCGCGGCGGGCCACGGGATCGTGACGCCCTACTCATCGATGATCGTGCTGGTCAACGCCGCTCAGCAGAAGCGCCTCGACGACCTCGAGCAGGCGGGCGATCGCTTCGCGCGCGAGGTCGAGGCCACCAGCGAAATGCCGGACCCGTTCGCCGCCACGGCCGTCCCCGAGCCCGAGGAGTGGCTGCTCGTGGCGCTGGCCGCGGCGCTCCTGATCGGCTACGCCTGGCGGCGGCCCGCGGCGGCCTGATCCAACCCGGCGGCGGGGGCGGGCGCGCCCCCGCGCCGCCGCTCGTAGAGGCACACCGCCGAGGCGACGGCGATGTTGAGCGACGCCGGGCGCGCCATCGGGATCTGGCACACCGCGTCGCAACGGGCCAGCGTCTCGGGCAGCACGCCGGTGTCCTCGGAGCCGAAGACGAACGCCAGCCGGTCGGCGCGCGGGACGTCCCACACCGGCACGGCGCCCGCCGCCAGCTCGGCCGCGACCAGCATGACGCCCCACTCGGCCTTCAGCCGGTCGAGGTCGGCGAGCCAGTCGTCGCTGATGGCGTACGGCAGCGACAGGACGTGCCCGATCGACGTCCGGATCGCCTTGCGGTAGAGGGGATCGCAGCAATGCCGGTCCAGCACGACGCCGTCCACCCCGAACGCGGCCGCGTTGCGGAAGAGCGCGCCGACGTTGTCGACGTCGAACAGCCGCTCCGCGAGCACCAGCGTGCAAGGGCCGGTCCCCCGCAGGCGCCCCAGGGCCCGGTCGAGCGTCAGGTCCGCCGCCGCCGGCCGGCGGCACACGGCCAGAACCCCGCGGTGGACCTTGTAGCCCGAGATCGCCTCGGCCAGCGCCTTGTCGGCGGTGTAGACCGGCGTGCCCGCCGGGAGGTCGCCGAGTAGGCCCGCCAGGCGGGCGAGCTTGGCCGGCGTCATGAGGACCGCCAGGATGACCTCCGGCGTCCGGAGGAGCTGGCGCAGGACCATCTCGCTCTCGGCCATGAACGTGTCGCCGGCGCGGCGCAGGTCCTTGTCGCGCACATCGCGGAAGCCGTCGATGCGCGGGTCGGCGAAGTCCTGGATGTGGATCGGCGTCACCAGGGCGGCATCACCGCCCCGGCGCCGGCGCGAGGCTCCGCCACGTCCCGCCGGCCAGGCGCAGGTCCAGCCGCCGCCCGCCCGTCGTGAACGACCACGTGTTGGCGCGGCCGTTGGCGGTGATCGAGACCGTGTAGCGCGCGCCGGCCGTCAGCGGCGCCTTGGGCATCAGGATGATGGCGCTGCGCATGCCGAGGCCGCCCCGGCCGAGGTCCTGGAGGCCCTTGTTGCTGTTCTTGTAGGTCGTCTCGTCGAACCAGCAGTGCGTCAGCTCGGTCCCGGCGTCGTCCTTGAAGCTCGTCTTGGTCACGCTGGGCTTGACGTCGCCGGCACCGAGGATGAGGACGAGCGGGGGCCCCGTCGGCACGGCGTAGCCGGCGCAGCTCGTCAGAGGGTCGGGGAACTCGCCGCCGTCGTAGGCGAGGATCGGCATGACCATGCCGTCGTCGGGATAGCGCACCGGGAAGCGCGTGCCCGGCGACACGCCGTCGCGGCCGCGGAGCACGTCCAGCGTGGCGCCGTAATGCCACGACCCGATGTTCTCGCGGTACTCGCCGAAGCCGCTGACCTGCAGCTTGGGGTCGAGGACGGCGACCTGGTGGAAGGGGCCGGTCATCCAGGCGTCCACCGCGTCCGCGCTCGGCGTGTCGATGTTCGAGCTGACGAAGACGTTGCCGTTCTGCGCCGCGTCGAGGCCCTCCTGCGTGAACCACGGGCTCGAGCGGTTCTCGGTATGCCCGGCTTGCCCGGTCTTGACCATGTACTTGGCGTGGAGCTCGCCGCCGCGGCCCCAGACGGCGTTGTCGCCGACGGGGTTCAGCCGGGCCAGCGCGCGGTGGTGGTTGACGCGGACCTGCCAGGGCGGCAGCTTCGGCGTGGGGGTCGGCTCGGGGGTCGGGGTGTCGGTGACCGTCGGGCTGAGGGTCGGGGTGGCGGTCGCCTCGGGCGTCGGCGTGTCGGACGGTGTGGGGGTGAGGGTGGGGGTCCGGGTGGCCGGGACGGCCGTCGGCGCGGCCGGGAACGGGGCGGCGAATGACCGCACGACGAGCGGCATGTAGATGGCCGCCCCCTCGGCGTGCGCGGGCCGGGGGATGTCGCCACGGAGGGACGCCCACAGACCGCCGCTCAGGACGGCGAGACTCGACAAGCCACCGACGACGCGCCAACGATGCTGCACGAACCGTCTCCTCTCCATGGTTCCGCCAGGGATCTCGGCCCGGGCAGGGACTGGCCGCTGACATTATACGGCGGCGATCGACTGGAGGCCACACCTCGGTTGACGGTCCTCACGGGGGGGTCTACACTCCAATCGGCTGTCACAGGCCGAGCGGGTCCCGCCGCGGGTCGCGCCACGATCCGCGCGGACGGGTGGATGCGGCCGATCGGGCGGAATGCGCAGGGGGAGCGGATGATGCGCCGAGGAACGATCTTCGGGGGCGTGGGCGCCGTGTTGGTGGCGGGCCTTGCGGCGATGGGCTACCGGGCCGCCGCGCCGGTCGGCGCGCAGGCGCCCGTCCCGCTGGAGCGGTTCGACGACGCCTGCCGGAGCGACAACCCGTACCTCGTGACGTCGGCGTTTGCCCTGGGGCCGCGGCAGGCCGAGCCGGCGCTCGTCGCGTTCGACGACACGCGCGACGACCGCGGCCACATCACGCTGGCGCGCTACGCCGACATCGGCGCCACCTACGGCCTGGCGTACGACGCGCGCGGCCGGCATGTCTACGTCGCGGCCTACCACAAGCGGGGCGCGCCGTACGGCCCCGGCGGGCCGGGAATGATCTACCGGCTGGACCTGGCGACGGGGGTCGTCGAGCCGTGGCTGGACGTTCCCGACGCGGGGACGGACCTGCACGACCCGGCGCAGAACTACATCCTGGACCGGATCGCCCGCGCCTACCCCGGCAAGACCAGCCTGGGCGACATCGACCTCGACGAGGACGGCGCGACGCTGTTCGTGACCAACTTCAAGACGCGGCGGATCCTGCGCTACCGCGTCGCCGACAAGGCGCTCGTCGGCACCATCGACCACGGCGCCTCGCGCCTGTGGTGGGCGGACGGCGAGGCGCGCCCGTTCGGGCTG
This sequence comes from uncultured Anaerolineales bacterium, assembly GCA_964415605.1. Classification (GTDB taxonomy): domain Bacteria; phylum Chloroflexota; class Anaerolineae; order Epilineales; family Epilineaceae; genus UCB3. The sequence continues at coordinate 3,346 of CAYQBA010000287.1, forward strand.
AAGGTGTGGAACGGCAAGCTCTACCACGCCGTGGTCCGCGACGCCTCGCAGAGCCGGAGTCGGCGCGACCTCCAGGCCTACGTCTACGAGTCCGACCTCGACGGCGCCAACATGCGGCCGGTGCTCAACTTCGCGCTGGACTACTACCGCGGCGCCATCCCCAACCGCATCCCGGCCAACTGGCTGCCGTGGAAGGACACGACGGACTCCATCGCGCCCAACGGCATGCACGACCACGCCTACATCTATCCGATGCCCATGCTCGCCGACATCGAGTTCAGCGCGCAAGGCGACATGATCCTGGGCCTGCGCGACCGCATCGGCGACATGGCGCTCTACGACCGCAACCGGAACCTCCCGGCGGGCGAGCGCAGCGGCCACCCGTTTGGCGACATCCTGCTGGCCCGGCGCGACGGGAGCGGGTGGAAGCTCGATGGGCCGTGGCCGGAGTTCTTCGACGAGGACGCCGGCGGCGGGATGAACGCCACCGGCGGCTTTCACCTGGACACGGGCTTCGGCGGGCTGGCGGTCCTGCCGGGGGCGAATGCGGTCATCAACATGGCGGTGTCGCCGTGGGTCATCCATTCGGGCGGCGCGATCTGGTTCGACCTGGCGTCGGGCGGCGACACGCGGCGCGAGACGCTCTACGTGGGCGACAACGGGCGCACGAACTACGGCAAGTCCAACGGGTTGGGCGACGTCGAGGTGCTGTGCGGCGAGACCCTGGCTACGCCGACGCCGACGGCGACGGACACGCCGACCGAGTCGCCGACGGCGACGGCCACGGCCACGAGCACGGAGACGCCGACGGAAACGCCGTCCCCGACGTCGACCCCGACGCCGACGATCACGCCGACGGCGACGCCGCATGTGATCTACCTGCCGATGGCGG
>CAYQBA010000288.1:0-4216 GCA_964415605.1 uncultured Anaerolineales bacterium
ACGCCGCCCGGCGCCATCGCGGCCCCGCCGGCCGCTCCGGCGCCGAGCGGCCCCCGCGGCGCGGCGATCGATCGGGATCGCCCGATCTTCAGGCCGGCCGCCGTCGCCCGGCACCGCCAGGGCGAGCGCACCGGCGAGCTGCCGGATCGGCCCGCCCCGCACCGCCTGCGCTGGCTGTGGCTGGGCGTGGCATGCCTCGGCGGGCTGGCCGGGCTGGCGTGGACGACGCCCGTGCCGGTGCTCGCCGGCTGCCGCGCCACCGTCATCGCCTGGCCGTTCCGGGGCGGCGACGGGGCCGAGCCGCCGCCGCACGTCGCGGTCGTCCGGTGCCCGCCGCGCTTCCAGCCCGACCTGGCGGTCGGCCAGCTCGTCTACCTCGATGTCGCGGCCGGCGAGGCGCCGGTCGTGGCGCGCGTCGCGGCCGACTACCCGGACGTGCTGAGCCCGGCGGACCTCGCGGCGCGCCTCCGCTGGCCGGCGGCCGCGCGCTGCGACCTGACGGCCCCGGCCAGCGTGGCGCTGGTGGTGCTCCGGCCCGGCTGGCGGCTCGATCCCGGGCGGCTGGTCGGCGCCTCGTTCCCGGCGCGCGTCCAAGTCGCCACCCGAACCGCGGCCGCGCTGGCCCTGGGGCGCCTCCGCGCCGGCGGCGGGTGAGCCATGGACACGTCGACCGCCATGAGCCCGATCGGAACGCGCGCGCGCCTGTCCACGGCCTGGACACAGCGCATCCGCCGCCGCGTGCCCGTCGTCCTGCAGCTGACGGCCGTCGAGTGCGGCGCGGCCTGCCTGGCGATGATCCTCGGGTACTTCGGGCGCCCGACCGCCGTCGCCGAGTGCCGCGCGGCCTGCCCCATCGGGCGCGACGGCGTGACGGCGCAGGGGCTGCTCGACGCCGCGCGGCGGCTGGGCCTCCGGGGCCGGGCCATCGCCATCGAGCTCGATCGACTGCCGCGGCTGCCGCTGCCGGCCATCGTGCACTGGGAGTTCCGGCACTTCGTGGTGCTCGAGCGTTGGACGCCCCGCGGCGCGGACATCGTCGACCCGGCCGTCGGGCGGCGGCGCGTGACGCCGGCCGAGCTCGACGCGGGCTTCACCGGGGTGGCGATCGTCCTCGAGCCGGGCGTTCGGTTCGACACCACGGCCCGCAAGCCCGGCGCGCGCGCGACGTGGCTCGGCCACGCCGCCGCGCTGCTCCGGCTGCCGGGGGTCCGGGCCCAAGTCGGCCAGGTGCTCGGCGCAGCGCTGCTGCTCCAGGGCATCGGCCTGGCGCTCCCGCTGGCGGTCAAGCTCGTGCTGGACAGCGTGCTGCCGCTCGGCCTGGCGCCCGTGCTCCAGGCGGTGGGCATCGGGATGCTGCTGCTCGGCGCCATGCAGCTGGCCACGGGCTATCTGCGCGGCGCGCTCCTCGTGGCGCTGCAGGCCCGGATCGACAGCCAGCTGATGCTCGGCTTCTTCGAGGACGTGCTGGACCGCCCGCTGCACTTCTTCCAGTCCCGTTCGACCGGCGACCTGGTGATGCGGATGTCCAGCCACACGGTGATCCGCGACCTCGTCGCCCACCAGACGCCCGCCGCCGTGCTCGACGGCACGCTGATCGTGACCTACCTGGCGGTGCTGTGGGCCTGGAGCCCGCCGATGGGCCTGGCGGTGCTCGGCCTGGCGGCCGTGCAGGCCGGGCTGCTGTGGGGCACCGCCGGCCGCCTCCGGGAGTGGACGCGGCGTGACCTGCAGGCGCAGGCGGAGGCGCAAGGCTATCTCGTCGAAGCCTTGACCGGCGTCGTGGCGCTCAAGGCCGCCGGCGCCGAGGACACGGCGGTGGGGCGCTTCACCGACCTCTTCACCCGCCAGGTCAACACCGCCCTCCGGCGGGGCCAGCTGGCGGCCGCCGTCGACGCGACGACCGCGGCGCTGCGCGCGCTGGGACCGTTCCTTCTGCTGTGGGCCGGCGCGCCGGCGGTCATCGACGGCCGCATGACGGTGGGCACGCTGGTTGCGCTCGCCGGCATGGCCGCGGCGTGCCTCGCGCCGCTGTCGACGCTGGTCGAGGCCGGGCAGCGGATCCAGCTCGCGGCGGCGCACTTCGAGCGCATCGCCGACGTGGCGGGGTCCGACCCGGAGCGGCCGGCCGGCGGCGGCGGGCGCCCGCTCGAAGCGCCGCCCAGCCGCGTCGCGCTGCGGGGCGTCGGCTTCCGCCACGACCCGCGGGCGGCGTGGATCCTGCGCCACGTCGACCTGGACATCGCGCCCGGCACCAAGGTTGCCCTGGTCGGGCGCACGGGCTCCGGCAAGACCACGCTCGGACGGCTCTTGATCGGCCTGTATCCACCGACCGAGGGCGCAATCGAGATCGACGGCCAACCGCTGGCGGACCTCGACGTCCGCTCGGTGCGCCGCCACTGCGGCGTCGTCCTGCAGGAGCCGACGATCTTCAGCGGCAGCCTGCGCCACAACATCGCGTTCTACGACCCGACGATCCCGTTCGACGCGGTGGCCGACGCGGCGCGCTTGGCGGTACTGGACGCCGACATCGCGGCGATGCCGATGGGCTACGAGACGCGCGTCGGCGAGCAGGGCGGCTGCCTGTCCGGCGGCCAGCGACAACGGCTGGCGATCGCCCGGGCGCTGGCGCATCGGCCGGCGGTGCTGCTCCTGGACGAGGCCACCAGCCATCTCGACGTGACGACGGAGCGCCGGATCAGCGACAACCTGCGCCACGTCGGCTGCACGCAGATCGTCATCGCCCACCGGCTGAGCACGATCCGCGACGCCGACGCCATCGTGGTCCTGGACGGCGGCACGATCGTCGAGCGCGGCACGCACGCCGATCTCGTGGCGCTGGGGGGCGTGTACGCGGCGCTGGTGGCGGATCAGGCTGGGGGAGGAGCGACGCCGGCCGCGATGGCGTGACGTCGACGCGGACCGGGCCGGGCGCGGGCCGTGGAAATGTTGGACGTGGGACGTGGGACGTGGGACGTGGGATCAAGAAGTGCCGATTCTCCGCCGCCCGCATCGCCTGCCGCGTCTACCCGCAAGCCACCCGCAGCCCATAGTCCGGCCCCCGCCCGCTCGGGTGGTCGAAGCCCCGGTACACCACGTGCGCCTGCAGCGCCGGGTCGTTCCACGAGCCGCCCCGCATCACCCGCCGCACATCCTCCCCCACATCGGCCGCCTCCCGCCCGTCCCCCGCGACATACGGGTACCCGAAGTCCGCCGCCTCGTCGCGCCGCCCCCACGCCGACGCCGTCCACTCGTACACGTTGCCCGTCATGTCCACCAGCCCCTCCGGCGTGTCGCCGCCCGGGAACACCCCGACCGGGCTCGGCCGGCGCACATGCGCCGCGTGCGTGTTCGCCGCCAGCGCGTCGAAGGCATCCCCGTTCGCGAACGCCCGCCCCGCCGCCCCCGCCGCCGCGTGCTCCCACTCCACCTCCGTCGGGAGCCGAAACGGCCGCCCCGTCTGCGCCGCCAGCCACACGCAGTACGCCCGTGCCTCGAACCACGAGATCCCCGTCACCGGCTGGTTCGGCCCGTTGAACCCCGCGTCGTCCCACGTGCGCGGGGCCGTGTAGCGCTCGTCCGGAAGCTCCGCCAGCAAGTCCGCCTCGAACGCCTCCGGCGCCAGCGCCAGCCAGCGCTTCCAGCGCGCGTAGCTCGCGTCGTGGATCTGGCCCGTCGCGTGGTAGTCCTCCAGGAGCGCCGGGTCCGCGCCGAAGAGCCCCAGCCCCCGCCGCATGTTCGCCCGCGCCCCCGCCCGCGTGCCCTCCCCCCGCCGCCAGGCCCGCCCCGCCGCCGTGTCCCACCACCGGTCGTCGTCGTAGCCGCCGGCCGCCACGAAGCACGCCCACTCCGCCACCGTCACCGGGAACCGCCCGAGCGCGAACGGCGCCAGTGCCACCGCGTGCCGCGGCCGGTGCGCTGTGTAGGCATAGCCCAGGTGCTCGAGGTCGACGTCGCCCCCGATCGCCACCGCCCCGCCCGCGAACGCCACCAGCTCGGGCAACCGGAACGCCCCGAACGGCCCCGCGATCTCCGGGAAGCGCGGGTCGCCCAGCCGGCCCAGCACCAGGCCCGCCTCGATCCGTGCCCGCAGGTCCGCCGCCCCGTCGCGCGACCGCGCCACGAGGTCCCCGCGCAGCGCCGCCACGGTGCCCGCCGCCAGCCGCGCCGCCACCTCCGGAGCCGCTGCCGCCCGGCCCGCCAGCGCCAGGTTGTGGGC
>CAYQBA010000289.1:0-4193 GCA_964415605.1 uncultured Anaerolineales bacterium
GATGCGGGCCCGCGTCGCCGTCGGCGTCGCCGCACGGGTCGCCGGTCATGGCCGGGGCGGCGCCGCCAGGCGCCGACGCGTGCAGCAAGCCCTCGACGCACCGCCGGACCAACGCGACCTGGTCGTGCGGGATCTCGCCGCCGAGGGCGTGGACCAGGCAGATCGCCGACAGGAACAGCGGCCGGCGCGCCAGATCGAGGATCCCGGCATCGGCGGCGCAGGCGTCGTAGATCGCATCTCCCTCGCGCCGCCCCGCCCGACCGGCCGCGGCATCGGGCTCGCCGCGGGCCAACCGCGCCGCAGTGCTCCAGCGGATGGCTGCGGCATGGATCCGCCCATCGTCGAGGTCGTTGAGCCGAGCCGCCACGAAGCCCGCGCCGGCCAGGGCATCCGAGTCGATCGCGTCCGGCCGTGCGGCGACCACGCAGCGGCAGCTCGGGTAGCGGGCCACGAGATCCGCCAGCCATCCCGAGCCGGCGGATGGGCCCAGGCCGAGCGCGTCGCCGTTCAGCCCGTCGACGAGGACGAGCGTGCGGCCGGCCTCGAGCTGGCGCTCGACCCAGCCCGGCGGCACCCGGCGGTCCGCCGTGGCTCGCGCGACCGCGGCCGCCAGCCGGGCCGTCCCGTCCCCCGGCCGTGCAAGGCGCGCCGGCCGGCCGGTCGCGCCGTCGCCCACCACCAGCATCGGGACGGCCTGCTGACCCGCGGCGACCAGCGCGACGTCCACGGCGGCGACCACGAGCCGCAGCCAGGCCAGGAACGTCGACTTGCCGCTGCCCGCCGGTCCGACGATCGCCAGGCGCCGGTGGCGGGCGACGAGATCCAGGACGTCCGCGCTCGCGGCGCCAGGCCCCGGCTCGACGCGCGCCCGCGGCATGACGAACGCCGCGCGCAGGTCGACCGCCGGCGCCGATGGCCAGCGGAAGGCCGGCGCCAGCCGCGCCGCCGCGCCCAGGACCAGCGCGTCGCGATAGACCAGCTCGAAGCGCCGGTCGGCCGGCCGCGCCGCGATGCCCATCACCGCGGCCCCCGCCGCCGCGCGAACAGGCGCGCGTACCGGTCGTCGTGGAACGCGACGACCGGTTCCCGGATATCGGCCCTGGCTGGCGATGGCGCGCGTCTGGGCACGGCGGCGGCGACTCCTGGGCTCGGCGGCGCCCGGCTCGCGGCCGGGCGGCTCGGCTACTCGGGCACGCTCCGGATCACGTCACCGAGCACCGCGTCGGCCGCCACGCCCTCGGCCTGCCCGGCGAAGTTGAGGATCAGGCGGTGGCGCAGCGCGGGCATCGCCAGGCTGCGGATGTCGGCGCGCGACACGTGGTGCCGGCCGGAGAGGAGCGCGTGGATCTTGGCCCCGAGGACGATGGCTTGCAGCCCGCGCGGGCTGGCGCCGTAGCGGACGTACTCGCGCACCGACACCGGCGCCCCCGGGTCGGCCGGGTGCGTCGCCCGGACGAGGCGGCCGGCGTACGCCACGACCTCGCGCGCCACCGGCACCTGGCGGGCGAGATGCTGCATCGCCGCCACCTGCGCCGTGTCCGTGACGGTCGCCGGCTCGGGCGTCGCGTCGGCCGTGGTGCGCTCGGCGATGGCGATGAGGTCGTCGAGCGACGGGAGGCCGGCGTCGAGCTTGAAGGCGAAGCGGTCGAGCTGCGCCTCGGGAAGCGGGAACGTGCCCTCCATCTCCAGCGGGTTCTGCGTGGCCACGACGAAGAACGGCCGCGGCAGCGCGTGCGTCTGCTTGCCGACCGTGACCGTGCCCTCCTGCATGGCCTCGAGCAGCGCGCTCTGGGTCTTGGGCGTGGCGCGGTTGACCTCGTCGGCCAGCACGAAGTGCGCGAACACCGGCCCCGGCTCGAAGCGGAACGCCCGCCCCCGGTCGGGGTCCTCGTACAGCATCAGCGTGCCCAGGATATCGGCGGGCATCAGGTCGGGCGTGAACTGGATGCGGCTGAAGCGGCCGGCGATGACGCGCGCCAGCGTCCGCACCATGAGCGTCTTGCCGAGACCGGGCACCCCTTCGACCAGCGCATGGCCGCCGGCGAGGAGCGCCACGAGCGTCAGGCGGACCAGCTCGGCGTGGCCGACGATCACGCGGCCGACCTCGGCCTCCATGGCCGCCGCGATGGCCCGGAACCCGTCGGCGTCGAGCGGCCGGGCGGGGTCGCGCCCGAGCGGGTCGGGCGACGGTCGGGGCGCGGTGCTTGGGTGGGGATCGTTCATCGTGGGCTCCGGGCTTGGCGGTGATCGCGCGGCAATCGTATCACAAGCGAGGCGGCGCCGCGACGACTCAACGCAGCGTCTGCCGGGCCACCTCGACCGCCCACAACCCGGCGGCGGCCGCCAGCAGCCACGGCCACAGGTCGATCCGCGTGTCCGCCGCCGCCGGCAGGGCACCCGGCCCCGGCTCGATCACCCGTCCCCCGCCGGCGTCGGCCACCGCCGCGAGAAGCGCGCCGCCGTCGCCGGCGACGATCGCCTCGTCTGGCGCACGCCACGCCAGCGGGGCCGGGGCCGTGAAGGTGGCGCCGGTCGGCGAACGCACCTCGACCGCGGCCGGGAACGCCCCCGGCCCGGGCAGCGCGACCACGCCGCCGTAGCGCCCCGGCGCCGTCTGGGACAGCGCGGTGGTCGTGATGCCGGTGGTCGTCGTGATCGCGAGCCGGACGTCCGCCAGGTCGATCGGGCGGCCGGCGGGGTCGCGCGCGTCGACGTCGATGCGCACGCGGTCCGAGCCGAGCGGCTCGATCGCCACGCCGGGCGGCCCGGCTTCGGGCGACCGCGCGACGTGGCGCACGAGCCGCGCCCAGAACGCCGTCGCCGCCCGGTTGCCGGCCCAGGCCGCGGCCCAGGCCTCGCCGGCGTCGCTCGTCCAGGCGGCCACCCGCCCGCGGCCGTAGTTCCAGACCGCCAGGAGCGGGTCGCCGTCGCGCGCCTCGAGCGCCACCGCCGCCCCGTCGCGCGGCCGCATGGCCAGGTAGCCCGTCAACGGCGGCAGCGCGGCGATGTCGAGCCCGCCGATCGACGGGTGCGGCCCCGCGGCGGGCACCGACGGGTTGAAGGCGCCGGCCTGCTCGGCCCGGGCGCGCACGATCTCGCTTTCGGCCAGCGCCAGCTGCGGGAGGTCGGCGGGATCGTCGGCCGCGTGAAACCGGCCGTGGCCGAGCCTGGCCAGCCGCGCCAGGAGGTCACGGTCGACGTCGGCCCCGATGGCGATGGTCGAGAGCGTGACGCCGGCGGCGTGGGCCGCGTCGATGGCGGCGGCGTACGCGGCGGCGTCGGGGTTGACATCGCGCCCGTCGGTGATGAGCACCGCGTGGCGGATGGGCACGCCGGGGAGGTCGGCGAGGGCCGGCAGGCCCAGGTCGAGCGCCGCCAGCAGGCGGGTGCCGCCGCCGGTGGTCAGCGTGCCGAGCCGCGCCTCGATGTCGGCCAGCGCCCGCCCCGTCCCGACCGTGGTCAACGGCACCAGCCAGCGCGCGGCGTCGTCGTAGGCCACGACGCCGATGCGGTCGCCGGGGTGCAGCACGTCGGCGGCGAGCAGCGCCGCCTCGCGCGCCAGGTCGAGCTTGGAGATCCGCCCGCGGCCCTCGAGGCTGCCCATCGACGCCGACTGGTCGATCAGGAGTGCCAGGGCGACCGCGTCGCGCTCCTCGCGGGCCGGCGGATCGAGGCGGACCGGCGCCAGATCGGCCAGCGGCGTGCCCTCCCAGCCGCCGAGCAGGTAGCTGCGCGGGCCACCCGTCAGCACCACGCCCCGCCCGAGATCCGCCGCGAACGCCTCGACGGCGGCGAGCTGGTCGAGGCCCAGCCCGCCGGCGGCCACGTCGACCAGCACCAGCGTGTCCCATGCCTCGATCGCGCTCAGCCGGCTGGGCAGGCGTTCGGGCGCCAGCACCTGCGCGCCGAAGCCCTGGGCCCGCAGCGTGTCGAGCAGGCCGACGGCCCCCGGCCCGTCGCCGACCACCAGCACGCGCGGCGGCGGAGCGACGTGGGTGGCGGCGTACGCCGCGTCGTTGGCGGGCCGGTCGTCGCCCGGCGCCTCGACGCGGGCCTCGAAACGCACGTCCCGCTCGTCTGCCACGGGGTGGCGGAACGCGAAGGCGCCGCCGGCCGGCGACGCCGTGACGGCGACGCGCCGCACGATCCGGTCGTTGGCCAGCAGCGTCAGCGTGGCGCTCAGCGCGGTCGTG
>CAYQBA010000290.1:0-4107 GCA_964415605.1 uncultured Anaerolineales bacterium
GCGCGCGACGCGGGTCGGCACGTGCGCGGTGCGGGTGGCCACGACGAGCGTCGCGCGCGAGGCCGCGGCCGCCGCGGCGGTGCCGGTGGCGGCCACGGCGCCTTCGGCCGTGAGGGTGGCGCCGAAGGCGGGGTCCACCCGCGCGTCGGGCGCGCACAGGGCCTCGACGTCGCCGGGGGCCACCGCGGCGAGGCCGGCCGGATCGCCCGTCTGGGCTTGGTACACCGGCGCGCTGCGCACCCGGGCGCCGGACCGGTTGTCGAACCAGTAGGCCTCGAGCGCCTCGGGGTCGGCGGGCGCGACGCCCGCGCCGAGGGTCGTCGGGCGCGCGGCCCGGCCGACCGACACCATCACGTCGAGGCGCGGCACGGCGGCCAGGGCCCCCCACGTCATGTCGAGCTCGTCCGCGGCCGTGTCGCGGTACCACGGTGGCTGCGTGACGACCGTCCAGCTGCCGGCGCCGCGCGCGCGGGCCGGCAGGAGGTCGCCCACGCTCGGGCCGGCGCGGCACGCGGCCGCGTTCCACGGGCAGCCGGGCACCATGTCGGCCTGGCGGTCGCGCAGGCCAAGGACGGGCTCGCCGCCGGGCTGGAAGGCGATGTCGACCAGCATCGGCGTGTCGTCGGCGGCCCCGTCGGCGTCGTCCGACCAGGCCGCCGCCCACGGGATCTGGCGCGCGTACTGCAGGTCGGCCTGCAGGACGTACTCGGTGTCGGCGCCGTTCGGGTGCGAGCGGTAGACGTACGCGTCGAACGGGACCAGGGGATCGTCGTTCCGGACGCGGCTGTTGACGACGCCGTGGTAGACCCAGCCGTCGTGGACGCCGAGGCCGAACAGCCGCGCGCCGGCCCGCCACTTCTCGCGCGCGGCGCCGTGCTGGGCGGCGCCCAGGAGCCGGCCGTCCGGGAGCCCGATGCGATGGATGCGCCCGTCGAACAGGTTGGCGACGTACAGCTCCGAGCCGTCCGCCGCGATGTCGAGGTCGCCGAGGCTGGTCAGGCCGACGAAGCCCGCCGCCTCGGGCGAACCGTGCGCGTCGGCGCCGGCGGCCAGCTGCGCGAGGGTGGTCACGGCTCCGCTGGCGACGTCGATGCGGTAGATGGCTCCCGGTCCGCCCGGCCCGAACGCGCCGCCGACGCGGTGATACGCGGCGGCATACAGCACGGCCCCGGCGGGATCGTAGGCCAGGCCGTAAACGTCGCCGACCTGGGCGTGCGTGGCCAGCACCATGGCCGCGCCGGCGTCGCCGCCGGACTGCTGGAACGCGACGACCGCCGGGGCCGCCCCGTCGGCCGGCGACCCCATGAGCGTCGTCGCGAGGAATGGGTCGATGCGCGCGCAGGCCGCGGCAACCCGCTCGGCGTTGGACGGCGCGGGTTGGGCGGGCATCGCGGCCCAGGCGGCCCCGGCGGGCAGCGCAACGAGGGCAAGGATCGTCGACAGGCGGCGCATGGTGCTCATCTCCCCGGAGCTCGCATCTCCGGCGGGCGGGCAGCGACCGCTGGAGTCGCGCGCCCCGCCGTGCGCCGCGCTCCCCGACACGGGTCGGGGTCTAGGATAGGGCCAGCGCAGCGGCGCGGCAAGCGTCGGCCCCGGTCAGGTGACTTCTGCGCCCGCCCGTGGTAATCTATGAACGGCACCGATCCCGTCCGCCCCCGCGCGGGACAGGCCACCCCGGCATCGCACCACTTCTCAGGAGTACAGCCCCATGAGCGACATCGCATCGCGCGGCTATGCCCGATCCGACGTGCTGGTCTCCACCGACTGGGTCGCCGGACACCTCGACGACCCGAACGTGCGCCTCGTCGAGTCCAACGAGGACCCGCTGCTCTACCCGTCGGGCCACGTCCCGGGCGCCGTCGAGGTGGACTGGACCCGCGACCTCAACGACCCGGTCCGGCGCGACTACCTGGGGCAGTCCGGCTTCCAGGCCCTCATGCGGCGCATCGGCGCCACGCGCGACACCACGCTGGTGTTCTACGGCGACAAGAACAACTGGTGGGCCACCTACGCCTACTGGGTGTTCCAGCTCTTCGGGCACACGAACGCCAAGATCATGGACGGCGGGCGCCTGAAGTGGGTCAAGGAGGACCGCCCGCTGGCGACCGACGCGCCGACCTACCCTCCCAGCGACTACGTGGCGGCGCCGCGCGACGACACCCGCTTCCGGGCCTTCCGCGACCAGGTGCTGGCGCACGTCGAGGCCAGCCGGCGGCTCGTCGACGTCCGCAGCCCGGAGGAGTACGCCGGGACGCGGATGCACATGCCCGAGTACCCCAACGAAGGCGCCCTGCGCGGCGGCCACATCCCGGGGGCGGCGAGCATCCCGTGGGCCAAGGCCATCAACCCCGACGACGGCACGTTCAAGACCGCCTCCGAGCTGCGCGACCTCTACACGGTCCAAAACGGCCTGCAGCCCTCCGACGACGTCATCGCCTACTGCCGCATTGGCGAGCGCAGCAGCCACACGTGGTTCGTGCTGCGCTATCTGCTCGGCTTCGACCAGGTGCGCAACTACGACGGCAGCTGGACGGAGTGGGGCAACAGCGTCGGCGTGCCCATCGAGAAGTAAGGGCGCCCGTCGCGCATGATGGACATGGTCGATCCGGCGACGAGAGGGAGGGGCGTGGATCAGACGGCGGCGGCAGCGGCGGGAGGCGCACCGGTCTCCGGGCGTCCTACGGCGCCGGGCGGCGGCGCGCCGGAGCTGCCCGCGGGGATCGCGGGCGTGCTCGACGCGCTGGCCATGGCCTCCGACCGCGCCGAGCGCATCCAGATGCTGATCGACCTCGGCCGGGGGTTCACCGACGTGCCGCCCGACGTCGCGACGCGGCCGTTTCCCGAGGACCGGCGCGTGCCGGCGTGCGAGTCGGAGGCCTTCGTCTGGGCCCGCCCGCGGGCCGACGGCACGCTGGACTTCTTCTTCGCGGTCGAGAACCCGCAGGGCATCTCGGCCCGCGCCCTGGCGGCGGTGCTGCAGGCCGGCGCGTCGGGCGCGCCGCTCGAGCAGGTGGCGGCGCTCGACGCGTCGCTGGCCTACCGGATCTTCGGCAGCGAGCTGTCGATGGGCAAGTCGATGGGCCTCGGCGGCATGGTGGCGATGGTGCGGCAGTACGCCCAGCAGGCGCTCGGGCGCCCGGCGGAGCCCGACGCGCCCCCGGCGCCCTCCGGCAGGCCGCCGCGCCCGCCGGCCTGCGAATGACGCGGGCCCGGTCGACCGCGGTCCCCACCGGCGGTCGACCGGGCGTCCGTCATGCGACGGGGGCGCGGGGATTCCCGCGCCCCCGTCGCTTATTCCGCGTTGCGCCCCGCGCGGCGGCTAGTACCGGTACCACTCGGTCTTGTACGGCCCCGCTTGCGGGACGCCAATGTACTCGGCCTGCGCGGGGTTGAGCTCGGTCAGGCGGGCGCCGAGCTTGCCGAGATGCAGGCGGGCGACCTCCTCGTCGAGCTTCTTGGGCAGGGTGTACACGCCGATCGGCCGGCGGTTCTGCCACAGCTCGAGCTGGGCCAGCACCTGGTTGGTGAACGAGCTCGACATGACGAAGCTCGGGTGGCCGGTGGCGCAGCCGAGGTTGACGAGCCGGCCCTTGGCCAGGACGTAGATCGAGCGGCCGTCGGGGAACGTGTACTTGTCGACGGCGCCGACGTCCTCGGGCTTGATCTGGGTGATCTTGATGGCCGGGTAGTCGTCGAGCTGCTCGACCTGGATCTCGTTGTCGAAGTGGCCGATGTTGCACACGATCGCCTGGTCCTTCATCCGCTCCATGTGCTCGACGCGGATGACGTCGCGGTTGCCGGTGGCCGTCACGTAGATGTCGGCCCGTCCGAGGGTGTCCTCGACGGTCTGGACCTCGAAGCCCGCCATGACGGCCTGCAGGGCGCAGATCGGGTCGACCTCGGTGACGACAACCTTGGCGCCGAACGCGGCCAGGCTCTGGGCGCAGCCCTTGCCGACGTCGCCGTAGCCGCACACGACGGCGGTCTTGCCGGCGATCATCACGTCGGTGGCGCGCTTGATGCCGTCGACAAGCGACTCGCGGCAGCCGTACAGGTTGTCGAACTTCGACTTGGTGACCGAGTCGTTGACGTTGATGGCGGGGAACA
>CAYQBA010000291.1:0-4097 GCA_964415605.1 uncultured Anaerolineales bacterium
CGCTCGTGGGCGGCGTCGCGGGCGTGGTTGTCGCGGGGGCGACGACCATCGCCGTGGCCACCGGCGCCGCGGTCGGGAGACCGGGCGCCGAGCCGCCCGCGGCGCTGCCCCCCGCATCCGCGACGGTCGGCGTTGGCGCAACGGTGCCAGCCGACGGGAGCGGCGCGGTCGGGGCGGAGGGCGCGCGGCCATCGGTCGACGGCGCGCGCCGGGGCGGCGACGGCTCGGTCAAGGCCCTGAGCTGGCGGGCCGCCGCGGTCAGGCCTGAAGACACCGCCGCGGGCGCATCCTGAGCCAGCCGGGTCAGCGCCTGGTGAGACGCGTCGACGGTGTCGATGGCCTCCGCCAGCACCTCGGCGTCCCCGGCGGTGTGGGCGGCGGCCAGGAGCTCGGCGTGCGCCGTGATCACGGCGTCGATCACGCCGGCGTCAACCGCCACGCCGCGGCTGACCAGGGCCTGCACCTCGTCCAGCCGCGCCCGCGCGATGTCGATCTCGACGCGCGCCCGGCGCGCCGGCGTCACCGACAAGACCCACCGGAGGTCCTCGGCCGCACGCTTGACAGGGTAGAGCGCGTCGCCCGGAACGCTGTCGGCCGACACGGCCACCGACGTGCTCAGGACCAGCACGACCGCCATCGCCGCCCCGACCAGGCGCGGCATGAGCCGGCGCCAGCCGTGGCGCGGGCGTGGCCGGCGCGCGGCGAGCTCTGCCTGGAGGTCGGCCTGAAGCCGCGCCCGGAACCGCGGCGGTGCCTCGGCAGGCAGCGCGGACGCCAGGCGCGCCGCCAGAGCGACCAGCGCGTCAAGGTCGCCGCCGCCGCGACCGGCTGCGGCGGGGCTGCCCGCCGCGATCCGATCGAGCGCTCGCTGCAGTTGTTCGGCGTCTTCCAGGTCGTGTTCCAGGTCGTGCATTCTCGCCATGTCCGGTCGGCCTCCGCCGCGGTCCGTCTCGGCACGCGCCATATGGGTGCGTGCCGAGCAGCCTATGCCGGCGGGCTCGCGTCCCCCTCGGCCAGGGGGTCGAGCTGCTGACGCAGCCCGCGCAGAGCGTGGTGCTGCAGGTTCTTGATCGCGCCCTCGCTGCGGCCCATCGCGTCCGCGGTCTCGCGGATCGACAGGCCGGCCGCGAACCGCAAGGCGACCACCTGTTGCTGGAGGTCCGTCAGGTGCAGCGCCGCGCGCGACAGCCGGGCGCGATCGACCGCGTGCTCCGCCCTGTCCAGGTCAGGGTCTTCTTCTGCGACCAGCCGGTCGATCCGGCTGTCCTCGTCGTCTTCGTCGCCGGCCTCGGCCGAGGTCAGCGTCCGCTCCGGGCGCCGAGCGCCGCGCCGCCAGTGATCCACCACGGTGTTGCGCGCGATGCGCAGCAGCCATGGTGCGAGCGACCCTCGCCAGTCGAACGCATCCAGCCCGCGAATCATCTGCATGAACACGTCCTGGGTCAGATCCTCGGCCAAGGCGCGATCACGGACCCGGAAGACGACGTAGCTGTAGACGCGATCGACGTACATCTGGTAGAGTCGGCCCAGCGCCTGACCATCTCCGCGCCGGGCGGCCTCCACCAAGCGGTGCTCCGCCGTCGGTCCCAATGTCTGTTCGATCGGATCGGAATCGCTCATGAAGCCTAACGCCGCGGCGGCCGGAGGGGTTAGAGACGCCACCGGCACGGCCGGCGGCCCTTCAAGCGGCATATCATAAGGGCGCGGCGCGATCCGGCGCAAGCCCGCCGTCCGCCCGCGCCGGGTCGCGCCTCACCCGCCGCAGCGGAAGGCGTGCCCGAAGGCGTCCACGGGGTCCGGCACCGGCCATCCACGCGGCAGGTACACCCGTTCGCCGGCGCCGGTGACGTTTTGCAGGAACGCCGCGTCCGCCCCGTCGCCGAGCCCGACGGCATACAGCGCGATGCCCGCGGCGCGCGCCGCGGCGGCGCTGGCGGCCAGGCGGCCGGCATCGGCGGCGCCCAGGTCGCTCGCGCCGAGGTCGGTGAAGAGCACGATTGCCCGGCGCTCGTCGGGACGGAAGCGGCCGGACGCGAGCAGGTCGGCGGCGGCGTCGATGGCGGCCCATGGGAACGACCAGCTCGACTGGCCCAAGCGGTCCAGCGCCGCCGCCGCGGCACCACAACACGGGCCGAGGTCGGCCACGACGGCCGGCTCCCGGCCGAACGCCAGCACCCCGGCCCGATCGATGGCCGGCCGGAGCGCCGTGTCCAGCACCCCGCGCCGCGCGAGATCGACCGCCGCCGACATTCGGCTTCGTTCGCCGAACGACCCGCCGGCCGGCCGCTCCATGCTGCCCGAAACGTCGAACGCGAGCACCACGGCCGCCGGCGCGCCGCCGGGCGGCGCCGGGCAGGCTCGCCGCGCGAGGAACGGCAGGTAGGCCCGGCCAGCCACCGGCGTCAGGGGCGGTGTCGCCGTCGGCGACGGGGTCGCCGTCGGGGGCCGCGACGCCGTCGCCGACGGCCCGACCGGCGTGGGCGGCGGCGTGGCATCCATGGTTGGCGCGGGCGTGGGGGTGATGCCGGGCGTGGCCGATGGCGTCGCCGACGGGCAGGGGATATGGACCACGGGGTTCGGCAACGCCGCCTGGCGCTCGACGCCGCCCCACGGCAGGGACGCGTAGCGCACGGTGGCGGTGATCGCCCGGCTGGCGTGAATCCAGTGTCCGCAATCGACGGCCTGAACGCCATAGGTCGTCGTCACGGCCCAGCTGGCGACCCCCATGGCGGGCGGGTCGAATGTCCAGGTCAACCGGTTGCCGTCGACGTGCAGCCCCGGGTCGGCGCTGCCGATGAACAACAGGTCGTCGGCCAGCTCGTCGACCACCGTCACGCGCTCGATGGGGTTGAAGATCCCGACGCCGTCGGCGAGCTGCACGAGCATCCGGTCGAGGAACGCCCAGCGGTCCGAGCGCAGGTGGAAGCGGACCTGGCTGGCGACATCGGCCAGGCAGCCGCGCGCGCACGCGTTGACGTCGCCCGCGCAGGTGGTCACGACGAGCACGCCGGCGCGCTGGACCTCGGCGGACTGCGCGCGGATGCTCTGGCAGGTCGACTCGTGATCGGCGCCGCTGGCCATGACGATGACCTGACGCGCCTGGGCATCCGGGGTGCCCGCGACACGCGCGGCGGCCAGGATGCCGAGCCCCTCGCGCAGCCCGAGCGCCAGGCCGCAGATCTCATCGGGGCTGTGCACGCAGATGCTGCCGTCGGTCTGGATATTGTTCACGTCTTGCAGGACGGTGGCAGCGTCCGACACCAGGTACTTCCGCGCATCGACGCGCGGGGCGCCCGTCACCGGAATGACCGCCATCTTGACCCACTGCCGGCGCGCCAGGTCGAGCGCCCGGACGGCGTCGGCCAGCGCCAGCTTCAGCGCGTCGAGCTGCTCGCTGTTCATGTCGCGCGAGGCGTCGACCACCAGCACGACGTGCAGCGGTCGACGCGCGGCGTCGCACGTGACGCCCAGGCCCATCGTCACCGTCGCCGTGGCCTTGTAGCGGATCTCGCGCGGGTCGATGTCGTGCATGAGGTCGACGACGCACGGGGTGTCGACGGACGGGCCGGGCTGAGCGCGGGCGGCACCGTCGCCGGAACGGCGATCGTCCGCGCCGGACGGTGCGAGCCCGATGATCCCGCCGATGACGAGCCCGGCCAGGCAAGCCGCCGCGGCGCGTGCACCGCGCCCACGCGTCAGGGTCAGCGACGCGCGGATCATGGCGACGGCGGCGGTGATGCCACGGCGGGGGAAGGCTCGGCGGGCGCCCGGGGGGCTTGCGGTGCCGGCTGCGCGCCGGGCGTCGATGGGGCATCGGGCGTCGGCGAGGCCGGCGGGGGCGGCGGCGTCGGCGACACGGCCCACGGGTCAGGCGTCTGTCGAGGCGGCGCCGCCGTGGCGGTCAGCCATGGCTCCTCGGTCGGCGAGGGGAGTGGTGGCGCAAGCGTCGCCGTCGGCGGGCGGGGGCGTGGGCGCCCCGTTCGGGCAGTCGGCTCGGGCGTGGGCGGCACCACGGTCGTCGTGGCCGCGGCCGTCGGCTCCAAGGGCGGCGGGGGGGGCAGGCTGGGCGACGGGGCCGCCGGCGGCGCCGCCGGCGT
>CAYQBA010000292.1:0-4095 GCA_964415605.1 uncultured Anaerolineales bacterium
CGGTGACGAGATCGAGCATGGCGTCCGGTGCGACGAGCCCGCCGCCCGCCGCGAACGCCATCTCGCCGAGGAGGTCCCGGCCGCCGGTCAGCCGGGCGTCGGTGCCGAGGGCCGCGCGGCGCGCGGCGGCGAACGGTCGCGGGTCGGCGACCGCCCCGAGCAGGTTGGCGTTGCTCGTCGGGCACCAGATCAGGCCGGCGCCGGCGGCCACGGCCGCTGCGGCGTCACGCGCCGTCAGCCCGACCGCGTGCACGAGCCGGGTGGCCGGCCCCAGGCCGCCGGCCGCGGCCAGCGCCGTCAGCTCGGCCGCCGCCCGGCCGTCCGTGCCCTCGCCCAGGTGGATGAACCACGGGCGTCCCCGCGGCGCGGCCGCCAGGCTCTCGGCGAGCGTCGGCCCGTAGGCGCCGGCGAGCCCGATCGAGTGCGCCCAGCCGATGTGCGGCACGACCGTGATCGGAAAGTCGGCGGCGTCGAACACGCCCAGCCACGGGTCGTGGTGCACGACGGTCGTGGCGCCGGCCAGGGCGTTCTTCAAGGCGCCGTGCCAGGCGCGCGCCGCCGCCGGGACCGCCCGCCAGGCGCGCGCCGCCGGCGCCTCGATGGCGTGCGCCATGTCGGCGATCCAGTCGTCGGCGTGCGCGTAGGGCGGCCGCGGCCGCAGCGCGCCGAACACGTTGAGGTGCAGGTGGTCGTGGGCGTTGACGAGCCCGGGGAAGACGAGGTGACCGGCCAGGTCGAGGACGGGAGCGGTCCCGCCCTTCGATGGCGGATCGGACTCGAGCGGCGGGCGGTGGGGCCGCGTCCCGCCGCGCGGCCAGCAGCGTTGGATGACCCCGCCCGCGATCCGGACGTCGGCGCGCTGCCGGCGACCGCCGGCGCGCACGAGCGTGGCGCCGACGAGGTCGAAGGCGGCCGGAGGAGGCGGCGTTGGGGTCATGGGCGGGCGTGCTGCGGGTGTCGGGATGGCCGCCGTTGCCGTCGCGGCGAGCGTCCGGAGTACCCTTGGGTGATGCGAGAGTATAGCAGGCCGGTTGAGCCCGCCCGTTCGACGCGCCGGGCCCGCGGCCGCCGGGCGGGCCGGCCGTGACCGCGGCGATCGGGCCGAGCACGTCGGAGGCGCTGCCGCCGCGCGCGGCATACGACCACTGGGCGGGAACCTATGCCGATTCCGGGCGCAACGCGCTCACGGCCGCCGCCGAACGCGCCGTGGCCGCGGTCCTGCCGGACGTTACTGGCGCCGCGGTGCTCGACGCGGGCTGCGGCGATGGCCGTTGGATCGGTGCGTTGCGGCGGCGCGGCGCGCGGCTCGTCGTCGGCATCGACGCATCGGCCGGGATGCTCGCGGCGGCACGGCGGCAGGGCCATGGGGCGATCATCGCGGCCGCCGACATGCGATGCCTGCCGTTCGTGCCGGCCGCGTTCGACGGCATCATCCACGTCCTGGCCCTCGGCCACGTCGCGGCGCCCGGGCCGGCGATCGCCGCGGCCGCCCGGGTGCTGCGCCCGGGCGGCTGGCTGGTGCTCGCCGACATCCATCCGTCCGCGGCCGCGCGGGGCTGGCGGCGCACGTTTCGCGGCCCGGACGGCGCCCTGCGTGCGGTGCGCTGGCACCCCCACGCCTTGTCCGAGATCGATGCCGCCTGCCGGGCGGCGGGGCTGTGGGTCGAACGGGCGGCCGACTGCGCGCTCGATCCTCGCGCGCTGCCCACGGGCGCGCCGCGGGCGGCCTCCGACGGGCCGGCGGTGTATGCGTGGCGCATCCGTGTGGCACGCGTGTCTGCCGCGCGCGTGCCACACGGCATGCCATCCTAGCGCTGACCACCGTCGACGTGGGCGGCGTTGAACAACGCCGGCAGGTGGATCGTCGGCCGCGGCGCGGCGGCGGGCGCGACCGACAGGGCCCAGGCGTCGCCGAGGAACGCGACGTCGCCGTCCGGCCCGCGGCGCGTCCCGCCGTAGACGACCATCCGCCCGCGGGCCGCGTCCCAGACGGCGCTGTGGCCCGAGCGGGCCCCGGGATCGCCCCCATCGGCCTGCCCCGCCACCCAGCGCGGGGCGGCCGGGTCTCGATAGTCCAGCAGCCACACGTCGCCGAAGTCGCGCTCCGCGGTGTAGCCCCCGTGCAGCACACCCATCCGCGTGGCCGGATCGAACACGAGCGTGGCACCCATGCGGGGCGCGGGCCCGGGCCCGGCCAGCGCGGAGATGTCCTCCCACGCTCCCGCCGTCTCGGCCCGCGCCAAGTCCAGCCGCCACAGCGTGCCGGCGGGCAGGCCGTCGTCGCCCTGGCCGCCGAACGCCACGAGGTGCCGGCTCGCCGGCTCCACCGCGGCCGCCTGGTAGACGGACTTGAACGGTGCGTCGGGGAGCGAGCGCCAGCCGGCACGCCGCTCCGACAGGTCGTACGACCAGCCCTGGTTGACCGCTTGATCGCCCAGGCCGAAGGCCTGTCCGCCGTAGAGCACGGCGCGGTCCCCGGCGGCGTCGTAGACCAGCAGGTTGTACCACAGCGGCAGGCTCGTGTCACCCGGGGCGCGCGACCAGGCGCCGGTGCCGAGGTCGAGCACGAACGTGTTGCCTTCCAGGCAGTCGCAGACGGCCACGGCCACGCCTTCGCCCGGGTCGACGATCGCGCGGCTGCCGGGAAGGCCGCGATTCGGCAGGCGGGCGATCGGCGCGTGACCTATGGTGGCCAGGTTGGACCACGTGCCGGGCGCCTGGCCCAGATCCAGCCGCCGCGTCGCGGCCGGTGGGATGCCGGGCAGCCGCTCGCCGGCGTGCAGCAGCATGTGCCCGGCCGGCGTCACCAAGGCATCGTGGCCGGCCAGGGTGTCGTCGCCGGGCAGCGCCGTCCAGGTGAGCGCCGGTGCGGGCGGCGGCGCGGAAGGGGCAGCCGGCGCGGCAAGCGCGGGCGCGGACCATTCGGACGGCGAGAGCGCCAGCGCCAGGGCCAGCGGGAGCGATCGGGCAAGCGAGCGAGCAACGGCGTTCAACGTTTCCTCCGGGTGCGGGTGGGATGGGCATGCGGTCGAGCGGGACGCGGCCCCGGCTTAAGAAAACGCAGGAGCACGCCCAAAGTTGCGGCCCGCGCCGGAATTGCGCGGCGAATCCAGGGTGGGAGGATCAGGGGGACATCGGAGCAGCGTGGGGTGATCGTGGGGTGCCCGCCGGGTGAAACAGGTTGACGGGCGGACGAGACGCGATAGAATCTCGTCCGCCCCATCACCTGCCGCGTGCCGACGTTGCCCATTCGCCGGCCCGTTGCCGTGGCGCCGTGACCTGCCGCCGCGCCTGCCCAGGCGAGCGGCCGGCCCCGCGCCACCCATCCAACGAAGGGGAGAGATGCAATCCAGTAAACGATCGCGGCCCGCGCGCGTTATGGCCGCCTGTATGGTGGCCGTGGCCGTGTTTGCCGCCGCGGGCGTGCCGGGCGCGCATGGCCAGGCTGGTCCGGCCGCGCCCGATGCCCCGTCCGGAGTCCCCCCCGCCGTCGCGTGGTTGGACGCCGCCCTGGCGCGGCCCGACCTCGACCCCGTCGCCCGGCTCGAGCTCCAGCTCTACAAGGCCATCAACGAGAAGCGCGCCGAGGCCGGGCTCGCGCCGCTGGCGCTCGACGCGCGGCTGTCCGCGGCCGCGAAGGAGCACAGCGCGGACATGGCGGCGGCGCGGCGCTGTCGCCATGCGGGCCGCGACGGTTCGACGTCCCGAATCCGCATGCGCCGCCACGGCTATCCGTACAACAATTGGGCCGGCGAGAACATCATCTGCAGCCGCCGCACCGTCGACGCCGCGTTGACGTGGTGGATGCGCTCGGCCCCGCACCGCCGCAACATCCTGCATCGCCACTTCACGCACATCGGCATCGGCATCGACCCCAACGGGCCGTACGGCCCGATGTGGACGTTGAACTTCGCCGCCGGCGCGGCGGACACCGTGCCGCCCGTCTTCGTGGCCGGCGGTGCGCCGGCCGGCGCCGTCGCGGCCGTCCCGGCGGCCGCCGCCCCATCGGCCGACGCAAACGGATCCGGCGGCGACCGGAAGGACCACAAGGACAAGAAGAAGGACCGGGAAGACAAGGCCGACAGGCCTGCCGAC
>CAYQBA010000293.1:0-4062 GCA_964415605.1 uncultured Anaerolineales bacterium
CGACCTCCGGGTGCTCGACCTGGCCGACCCATCGGCCCCGACCATCGCCGGCAGCTTGCCCGGCGTCGCCGCGCGCGCCGTGGCCGTCGCCGGCGGTCGCGCCTACCTCGTCGGCCGGGACCTGACCATAATCGATATCGGCGACCCCGCCCGGCCGCGCCGCCTGGCGACGGCCGACTTCGGCCTGCCGCGCGACGCCGCCGACGTCGCCGTGGCCGGCGACACGGTCTACGTGGGGCTTTCGCGCTACGACATCGACTACGCCCCTGACGGCTTAGGGCGGGTGCTGGTCGTCGACGCCGCCGACCCGGCGCGGCCGCGGAACCGGGGGCTGGCGGCCGTGCCCGACGACCTGAGCGGCCTGGCGGTCGCGGGCGACATGGCCTACGTCGCCACCGGCTACGCGGGCCTGCGCGTCGTCGACGTATCCGACCCCGACGCCCCGCGATCCGTCGGCCAGCACACCAGCCTTCCGGCGGCCAGCTCGGTGGTCCGCACGGGCGACCACGTCGTCGTGGCGGAGGGCCAGAGCTGGGCGGCGTCCGGCAGCGGGACGCTCTCGACGTGGTCGGTGCGCGAGCCGGCGCGGCCGCGGGCGGTCGGTCGAATCCAGAGCGGCGCTCGGATGTCGCACGCGCCGCTCGTCGCGTCCGGCAGCCTCGTCGTGGCGGGTGCGGGCGACGGCTTCAGCGTCGTCGATGCCGCCGACCCGGCCGCCCCACGCACCCTCGTCACCGTGCCGCTGGACGACTACCTGCCCGGAATGGCCGTCAACGGCGGCCTGCTGTACCTGGCCAACAAGCTGACGTTGCGCGTGTGGGACCTGTCGGCCCCGGGTGCGCCGCGCGAGGTCGGGGCCTTGCGCCAGAACGCCGTCGCCATCGACGTCGCGCCCGACGGCGACCGGGCGTACGTGGCCATCTGCGGCGGGTGCTTCACGGCGCGGCCGGGGCCGGATCGCCTTCAGGTGCTCGACGTGCGCGATCCCTCCCGCCCGGTGCTGCTCGGGAGTGTCGACTACACCATCGACAACGCCTTCTGGACCTCGGTCGTCGCGCTGGGCGGCCGCCGCGCGCTGGTAGGTGGCAAGTGGCTCGTCGACGCGCGGGACCCCACCCGCCCGCGGCTCGAGGGCGTGCTGCGGCCGGTCGAGCTCGACACGAAGATGCTCGTCCACGGCGACCGCCTGTTCACGCTGTCCGGCACGTGCCTGCGTCTGTTCGACGTCTCGAATCCCGCGCACCCCGTGGCTCGCGGCTCCGTGGCGGTGCCGGACTACGGCGGCAAGGCCGTGCTGGCCGCCGCCGCCGACCATGTCTTCGCGGCGGCCGGATCCGCCGGGCTGTACGTCGCGCGCCACGGCGACGGCCCGCCGGCGTTCGACCCCGACTGCCCGGCGGCGGGCTACCAGGCGCTGGAGTGGCGGCCGGGCACGGTGTACCTGCCGGCGTTGTCTCGGGCGGTGCCATAGGCCGACGGCCATCCGCGCCGCCCGGGCCCCGCAGGTCCGCGTCAGACCCGGCCGGCGGCCGTGGGTGCCACGCTCGCGCTGCGTCACGGCCACGGCCGGTCCCACGCGTGCCGCCCGTTCGAGCAACCGATGGTCCGCGCGATGCCGGCGTAGATGTCGGCCAGCGTCTCAGTGGTGGCCGTGTAGAAGTAGTCGGCCGGCGACGTCGCACACTGCGCCATCAGCGCGGCGTTGATCTCGCCTCGCTCGCCGATCCCGATGGTGTAGACACGGACGCCGGCGTCCTGCGCGCGCTGCGCGGCCTTGCGGACGGTCGTCTCCATCGTGCCGTCGCCGGGATCGGGCGGCACGCGGTTGGGCAGCCCGTCGGTGAGCAGCACGATGATCGGTGTCGCATCGGTCGTGCCGATGGCCGGTTGCAGCGCGGCCAGCCCCGACGCGAAGCCGAGGTCCAGGCGCGTGAACTCGGCCCGCGCGGCCGAGAGCCGATCCAGCGCTCCGCCGAGCGCGGCCGCGTCCCGGGTGAGGCCGAGCTCGATCCAAGCCCGCGCGTTGAAGCCGACGACGGCGACCCGATCCGAGCGCCCGGCGTCGTCGGGCTCCAGATCCAGCAGCGCCACGAAGCGCTTGGCGGCCTCGATCGCCGCCGCCTGCTTGGTGGTCGTGCCGCCCAAGGGCCGATCCATGCTCGTCGACATGTCGAGCACCAACGCCACGTCGACGTGCACCCGCGTCGCGGCGCACACCTCGTGGAGTGTGACCGGCAGGTAGATCGGCTTGGGGACCGGCGTGGCCGTGGGGACGGCGCTCGGCGTGGCCGTGGCCGTTGGCTCGGCCGTCGGTGTGGTTGTCGACGTCGCCGTTGCGCTGGGCGTGGGCGACGGCGTGGACGTTGCCGTCGGGGAGGGCGTCGGCGTGGCCGTCGCCGTCGGCGCCGCCGTGGGCGTGGCGCTGGGCGGGAACGGGCGCAGCGCGTCGACCACGTCGGGGGCGATGCTTGCCGCCACCGGGCACCCGTCGGACGACCGGGCGTCCACCGTCGACCCGTCGCCGACGGTGTGCCGGCCGGGCGTCGTCGGCTGGACGCGGTATGCAGCCAGCGGATCGTCGTTGCGCAGCTGGGAGCCGGGGATCACCCATCGGAGGGTCTTTCCGTCCGCCGAGACGGCTTGCGGCACCGGGTCGGCGCTGCCAGGCACGAAGCGCAGGTGCTCCGAGAGCTGCTCGACCACGGTGAGCTGGCCGAGCGTCACGGGCTCCGCGACCATCTCGGCCAGACGCGCGAACGCGTCGGAAAGCTGGTCGAAGGACTCGACCGGGCGGTACCACGCTGAGCTGTGCGCGGCGGTGCGCATGCACTGCTCTTCGCACGACTGCCCGTGGCTCGGGTTGTTGCGCACGCACGTCGTGGCCACCGTGATGCCCGCGGACTTGGCGCTGCGCGCCGCGTTGACGACGTCCGGGACACACTGCGTCCCGACCGGGAAGTTCTGGTAGCCGTCGGAGAAGACGATCATGTAGAGCTTCGGCTCGATGCACGGTGGCTCGAACGCCCGGACGCTTTGCTTGAGCGCGAAGGTGGCCTCGTTGATCGCGCCCGCCAGGTTCGTATCGCCTCCGCCGGTCGGCGGCCGCAGACAGCCGAGGGCCTTGGCCTGACCGCTGACCGGCATGCACGTGAGCGCAATCCGATGGTCGAAGTGGACGGCGCCGACCCGAACCTGGGGGTTGTTGTCGAGGTCGAGGCGGCGGATGAACCGAGCCGCCGCGTCGCGCAGCTGCTGCGCCGGTCGCCCGTAGACCGAGCCGGAGTTGTCGAGGACGAGCATGATCGCCGATGGCTGGAGCCAATCCCCGCATGCGTGGGTCGACAACAGCGTGACCGCTGCCTGTTCGCCGAGGAGCACCACACTGGGGGCGATCGTTCGATGGAGCGTGACGTCGCACGGGTGCCAAGGAACTTCGGCCACCTGAGGCTGTGGTGAGGCGCGCGCCACACCTGCCACCAGCCACACCGCCGCGACACCGGCCGCCACGGCCGCGAGGCGCGAACGTTCTTCGTGGGCTTCACAGGCGACACGTCGCATCACGTCACCCTCCTTGAGCTCCAGGCGTATGCTTCGGTGGACGCGTTGTGGAAGACGCGCCGACGTCGGGCGATGCCATTAACCCCCGTGCCTCGCTCCGTGGACAGATCGCGCGCGGCTCGCGGCGGTTGGCCTGGCATCGCGGCCCCGCTCGCCAGAGCCTGGCGACCCGCCTCAAGTCCCGCCTCAAGACCCGCCTCCAGACCCTTCCGCGCGCTGCCGAGTTCCGTTACGCTGGGTACCGCCGGATCGCAAGCCGCGTTAATCCCATCGGAGGTCATGGATGCGCCCCGCAAGCGTGACGTCAACCCCATCGAGCCCACACCGCACAGCCGACCCATCGAGCCCGACGCCGAATCGCCTGACACCCGGCGGTGTGTCGCCCGGCGGCCCCATCGGCGCTCGCCCGGCCGTTGCCCGCCTGGCCGCCGCCCGCCCGACCGGCGCCCGCCGAGCGGCGGTCCTTGCCGTGCTCGCCGCGCTCGCCAGCCCGTCCATCGCCGC
>CAYQBA010000294.1:0-4050 GCA_964415605.1 uncultured Anaerolineales bacterium
CGGCGGACGAGGTGCTGTACCGCCACCAGCTCATCCAGGAGTACTTCGCGGCGCGGGTGCTGGCGCGAGAGCCGCGGCCGGAGCTGGTGGCGGCCCCATGGTGGTCGGCGGAGATCCGTCCAACCGTGCGGGAGTTGATCGACACGCTGCCGCCGTCCGAGACCCTGCCGCCGCTGCCGACGACGGGCTGGGAGGAGACGACAGTGCTGGCGGCGGCGATGACGGCCGACCCGGCGGGGTTCGTGCGTGGGCTGATGGCGACGAACCTGCCGCTGGCGGGGCGCTGTGCGGTGCAGCCGATGGTCGCGTCACGACTACCGGCGGATCTCGTCAACGAGCTGCGCTGGGCGCTGGTGGCGCGGAGCCGCGATGCCAGTGCAGACCTGCGGGCGCGAATCGACGCCGGGCTGGCGCTCGGCTGGCTGGGCGATCCACGGTTCGAGCGGCGGGTGGGGCCGTACGGGGCGTATCTGCTGCCGCCGATGGTGGAGATCCCGGGCGGGGTGTATCCGATCGGCGACGATGAGCCGATCAAGAGAATCGATGTAGATGTGACTCATCGCACCACATACCATATGCCACGTCATTCCATACAGCTCGGGCAATTTCAAATCGGTCAATATCCAGTAACAAATGCTGAGTGGATGTGCTTCATTCAAGCTGGTGCGTACGATGACGAGTGTTGGTGGGATTCCATGGCGGCGCGAGCTTGGCGGCGAGGAGAAGGAACGGCAGAGAGGCCCAAGCAGAATGCCCGGAAGGTCCTTCAGATGTTCAAGTCTGACCCTACATTGCTGGAACGATGGCTCGCGAGCGGCCAGCTGGACCATGAAGTCCATGAGCGCTGGAAACACCGGCTGGCAATGACGGATGAGGAGTTTGAGAGGCACTTGCTCGAACTCTATCCAGATGGGCGTGCCACCGAGCCCAGATGGTGGCACGAAGCTCGGTTCTCGCATCCCGGCCAACCGGTCGTTGGAATCTGTTGGCATGAGGCTCGAGCATACTGCGCGTGGCTGAGTGCCCAATCAGGCCTCCCGTTTAGATTGCCGAGCGAAGTGGAATGGGAAGCAGCGGCGCGTGGACCGGGTGCACGCCAAATGCCATATCGATCCGCAGCCGATTGGACATGTGGCAACACGTTGGAGACGCATCTGAAGCGACCGACTCCGGTGGGAGTCTTTGTTGAGGGCGACACTCCTGAAGCTACAAGTGACATGGCAGGGAATGTTGCGCAATGGACGATATCCGCGTGGGGTATTGGTGATGATGATCCCGAATTCGTGTATCCATATGACCGAAACGACGGTCGTGAAGATGTCAACACTGCATCGAGGCTCCGTCGCGTTGCTCGCGGGGGGGCGTGGATCAATCCAACATTCAGTGCTCGATCCGCGTTCCGATTTGGCTTCATCGCCGATAGTCGTTTCAGCGATATCGGGTTTCGGTTGGCATCTGGGGCGTAAGTGGACATCACCCGCATCACCCCCGACTCCGTCAAACGCGCCCTCGACCTCGTCCGCCGCGCCGAGCCGCTGGCTGGCGAGCCGCTGCTCGACCTCGCCGCCCTGCGCGCCCGCCTGCGCGCCGAAGGCATCACCGTCAACCCGACCACCCTCGAATGGGGCCTCGGCGGGCTGCTGCACCAGATCATCCAGGATCGGCTCCATTTCGTGCGCGGCGTCGACACCGCCCCGGCACACGTCACCTCGACGCCGACATCGCCGCGCGCCGCAACGGCGCTTCCCCCATCCGCCGTTCCGCTGACCCTGGCCCAAGAGAAAGCCCTTATCGCCAAGGACTTCGCCGCCGCCAACACCAACCGCGAAGCCTGGAGCAGCCTGTATTACCGCTTCGCCGCCGGCCTCGGCCTGCAAGAACAGGCCATCGCCGCCATCGCCAAACCCGGCTACGCCCACGCCGACCGCCACATCCGCCGCCGCCTCGCGCGCGGCTACAGCCTGCTCACCGACGCCCTGCGCGACGCCGAGCTGGCCGCCCAGCGCGACACCGACCGCCTGCCCGGCCTGGCCGCGCCCGACCGCATCGTCGTCGAGGCGCCGACCAAGCCCTCCCACGCCACTGTTGTCGAGGCCCCCGCCGGCGCGGGGATCGCCGCGTCGCCACCCGCCATCGCCACATCCGCCGCTGGCGCCGGCGCCATCGCCGCCGCATCGCCATCGGCCGACGCCGGATCCCCACCCCCCACCGCCGCATCCCCATCCTCGGCCTCGGCCGCCGCCATCGCCGCCGCCACCATCCTCGCCGCCGCCCGCGGCGACAGCCACGTCGCCGTGCTCACGCCCGACCAGGCCCGTGCCCTCGCCGAGGCGCCCCCCACCGACTGGCAGGCCTACCGCCTCGGCCGCATCGCCGCCTGGAGCCGCCCCCGCTATCGCCTCGACACCCGCTTCGTCGGCCTCACCCTGCTCGTCGACCAGGGCTCCGAGGCTCAGGGCGAGCGGTGGTCCGCCCAACCCCGCGCCGCCCACAGCCTCGCCGACGTACTCGACGCCGTCCCCGACCCCGTGCTCGTCGTCCTCGGCCCGCCCGGCGCCGGCAAGAGCGCCCTCCTGCGCCGCCACGAAGTCGACGCCGCCATCGCCGGCCTGCGCGACCCGCACGCCCCGCTCACCTTCTACCTCTCGTTCGCCGCCGTCCCCCCCGCCGCCGCCGGCGCCGCCGACTTCGACCCCGCCGCCTGGCTCGCCGCCACGTGGCACGCGCGCTTCCCCGCCCTGCCGCCGCTCGACGACATCCTGGCCGAAGGCCGCATGGTCCTGCTGCTCGACGCCCTCAACGAGATGCCCCACGCCGACCCCGCCGACTACCGCCGCCGCGTCGGCCAGTGGAAGCGCTTCGCCCAGACCCTCGCCCAGACCCGACCCGGCAACCGCGCCGTCTTCGCGTGCCGCAGCCTCGACTACAGCGCCCCCCTCTCCACCCCCGCCCTGCCCGTGCCGCACGTGCGCATCGAGCCCCTGACCGACGACCAGATCCGCCGCTTCCTCACCCTGCACCACCCCGTCCGCGCCGCCGAGCTGTGGCGCGCACTCGCCGAAACCGGACGCCTCGACCTCGTGCGGCTCCCGTACTTCCTCAAGCTCACCTTGGACGAGGTCGCTGCCACCGGCGCCCTGCCCGCCGGGCGCGCCGCCCTCTTCACCCGCTTCGTCCGCCAGGCCCTCGCCCGCGAGTTGACGCGCGACAACCCCCGCCTCGCCTCCGACCACCTCCTGACCGAGCGCGACCGCCGCCGCGTCGCCCACGACCGCTGGCCCGACCCCCACGCCCTGCCCGAGCACGGCCGCCTCATCCCCGCCCTCGCCGACCTCGCGTTCCGGATGCAGGACCGCCACCCCACCGCCGAAAGCGCCCAGGTCCGCGTCCCCTATGCCACCGCCGTCGACCTGCTGCGCGACGAACGCGACCCCGCACCCGACGCCGACGCCATCCTTGCCGCCGGGCTGGACCTCGGCGTGCTCGACGAAGACACCCCAAGCGACAGCGTGCAGTTCTTCCACCAGCTCCTCCAGGAGTACTTCGCCGCCCGCCGCCTGGCCGCCGCGCCCGAGCCCGAGCGCCTCCGCGCCGCGTGGCGCGCAGACGCCGTCGACCCGCCGCTGGACCAGACCCTCGCGGCCCTCGCCCCGGCCGATCCGCTGCCGCCGCTGCCCGCCACCGGCTGGGAGGAGACCGCCGCCCTCGCCGCCGCGATGGCCCCCGACCCCGACGCATTCGTCGCCGCGATCGCCGCCGTCAACCTCCCCGCCGCTGCTCGCTGCGCCGTCGAAGCCGGCGCCACTCTGCCCGAACCGCGGCGCGCCCAGCTCCGCCGCGCCCACCGCGCCCGCCCCCGCGATGCCGCCGCCGATGTGCGCGGCCGCATCGCCGCCGGCCTGGCCCTCGGCCCCCTCGGCGATCCCCGCTTCCGCCCCGCCGCCGGTCCCGCCGGCCCTTACCTCGAGCCGCCGCTCGTCGTCATCCCCGCCGGCGACTATCCCATCGGCGCCGCCGACGCCGGACCCGGCGCGGCGCCGGCGCACCGCG
>CAYQBA010000295.1:0-4035 GCA_964415605.1 uncultured Anaerolineales bacterium
TCAGCGTGTCGTCGGCCAGGGCGTCGATCTCGTCGAGGAAGACGACCAGCGGGCGGGGGGCGGTCTCGGACCACGTCTGGAGCGCTGCCCCAATGCGTCGTCCGGGCTCGGCATTGGGCCACGGCGGTGGTTGGAGGTCGTCGGGGAGCTGCGCCCGTGCCGCGGCCCGCCAGCTCCCGAGGATCGCCCCCTCCGCCATCCCCGGATCGTCACCAAACGGCGAGCCCACCTCCATCGACACCAGCGCTGCCACGTGGCGGCCACTGGCCGTCAGCTCTTCCGCGAGCGCGAGAAGCGCCGTTGTCTTGCCGGTCTGGCGCGCGGCGTGCAGCACGAAGTAGCGCTGGCCGTCGATGAGCGCCATGACCTCCGGCAGTCGCGCCGTCGGCGGTAGCATGTAGTCGTACTCGGCCCGGCAGGGGCCGGCGGTGTTGAACGAGCGGGGCATGAGCTGGCGATCCTTGACTCCGCGGAAAGTATACCGCAGCTCCGGACGGGGTGCCGCCGCGATCTCCGCCTCTGTGACTGGTTGCGATGTTGGGATTCGGAACGTTGATGGAGGCCGGATGGCACGCGGCCACTTGTGGGATCACCTTGCCGCATCGACATGGACTTGAGCGAAAATTTGCCGCGTCTAAATGCCGCTACGCGGCATCAGTGATCAGTGGTGCCCAGAGATGGGGGCTGAAGACGCCAGCCGCATTCCGAGCGCATTGCCCCGGGTGTCTGGACTGCCCCTGTTGCGGAACGCGGCGCGAGCGAGGCTCGAAGGGTCGGGCCACGACCCGCCCCGCACCACCCGGCGGACGCTGGGGGCTGTATCCGGCTCCTCGCGCCCGTCGTTAGTATCGTAAACGTACGTCCATTCCGGTGCCTCAGCGTCCTCACCCCACAGGCTTGATGTCCACATCTCGACATTGCCCGCCAAGTCGCTGATGCCATCCGGCGTGTCACCATCGACGAAGATCCCGACCGGGGTAGGGCGTCTGAGGTGCGTCTCCACAGTGTTGCCCCGCGCTGCATCGAACGCGTCGCCGTATGCGAAGCGCCACGCTGTTGTGCCGCGCGTGGCCGCCTCCCACTCGACTTCCGTTGGAAGCCGAAACGTCCGACCGGTCTGTGCGGCGAGCCACGTCGCATACGCCCGCGCCTCGAACCACGAGATCCCCACCACCGGTTGCGCGGGGTTGTTGTGGATCTGGTGCCGCCAGTATCTTGGCTCAGTCTCGCGACCGCCCGGATACAACTCAGCCAAGTGTGCCTCGAACTGGGCTGGGGTCATGGCCAGCCGCCTGAGCCAGCGCTCGTAGATTCCGTCATCGATCGATCCACTGGCGTGCCAATTCTCCACGACGCGCGGGCTAGCCTTCAGGAATCGCAAGTTGTCACGGACGCCTTGCTTGATTCCCTCTGCCGTACTCTCGCCGCGCCGCCACGCCTGACCCGCCAGGGTGTCCCACCACCGCTCGTCGTCGTAGCCGCCAGCCGCCATGAAGCACGCGTACTCCGCGTTCGTCACGGGGAACTGCCCGATCGCAAAGCCGGCCAGGGCTACGGTATGCCGTGGTATGTGAGCGCGGTATTCTACGTCATCAATTGGATCAAAGATCGGCTCATCCTCCCCGATCGGATACACCCCACCCGGAACCTCCACCATCGGCGGCAGCAGATACTCCCCATACGGCCCCATCCGTCGCTCGAAGCGCGGATCGCCCAGCCAGCCCAGCGCCAGCCCGGCGTCGATCCGTGCCCGCAAGTCCGCGTCGACGTCCCGACTCCGGCGGACCAGCGCCCAGCGCAGATCGTCAACGAGGTCCGCAGGCAACCGCGCCGCCACCATCGCCTGCACCGCGCAGCGCCCCGCCAGCGGCAGGTTCGTCGCCATCAGCCCGCGCACGAACCCCGCCGGGTCCGCCGTCATCGCCGCCGCCAGGACCGTCGTCTCCTCCCAGCCCGTCGTCGGCAGCGGCGGCAGCGTTTCCGACGGCGGCAGCGTGTCGATCAGCTCCCGCACGGTTGGCCGGATCTCCGCCGCCCGCCACGGCGCCGCGACCAGCTCCGGCCGCGGCTGCCGCGCCAGCACGCGCGCGGCGAAGTACTCCTGGATGAGCTGGTGCCGGTACAGCACCTCGTCCGCCGCCGGATCCTCGTCCAGCACCGCGATCGACACGCCCGCCTTCACGATGTCCGCGCCGCGCGGATGGTCCACGACGTCGAGCGCCGTGTCGTAGTCGATACGGACCTGCCCCGCCTCGCCGTCCGTGTCGGTCGCCTGCATCCCGTACGCCAGCGCCGCGAGCCTCGGCACCAGCGCCCCCCGCTCCGGCAGCTCGTAGGCGTCCCGCCACTGCGCCTGGGCGATGCGGCGAACGTCCCGGCTGGCGAGCAGCTCCTCCAGCGCGAAGAGCGGGCTCCCCCGCTCGACCTCCCGCCGCAGCGCCTGCCGCACGAAGCCGGTGAAGAGCCCCGCCCGGTCGTCGGTCAGCTCGCCCGTCGCCTCGATCTGGTCGACGAGCAGGCCTAGGAAGAACGGCGCCCGCAGCGCGTCGAGCTGCCGCGTCCCGGCAATGGCCGCCCAGATCGCCGCCCCGCGCGCCGGGCTGTAGGCCCGCAGGAACGCACGAGCCTGCTCGTCCGACAGCGGCTCGATCTGCACCTGTGGCACGCGCAAGGCCGGCGTCGACAGCGGCGCCGAGTAGTCCAGCGTCCGGCAGCTGAAGACGACGCGGTTGCCCGGCCGGGCCTCGACCAGCCGCACCAGCCAGTCCTTCCACAGCGCGACCCGATCCCGGAACTCGCGGTCGCTGGCGGCGGGCATCTCGTTGAGCGCGTCTAGGAGCAGGATCACCCGGCCGTCGGCGAGGAAGCGGTCCAGCGGCGGCAGGTCGGGATAGCGCTCCGTCCACCGCGCGGCCAGCCAGTCACCGGGCGCCGGGAGCGGGTCGCCGGGCCGGTCGGGCTTGTACTGGTTGAGTTGGATGAAGAAGGTGATGGGGGAGGCGTGGCTGTTTGCGGACGTTCCTGATCGCGTCGTGTCGTGATCGCCCAGCGCCGCGACATTGTCGCCGTGGCCGCCATAGCCGTCACGTCCGGCACCATGCCCTCGGGACGCCCCATCGCCGCGGACGCCCGCGATCGCCGAATCCAGCTCCAACCGCCGCAAGAGCGTGCTCTTGCCGCTCCCCGGCGGTCCCAGCAGCACCACCGCCGGCTCCGGCACCGCCGCCAGCAACGCGCCGAGGTCGTCGTAGCGCTCCTGCCGGGCTGCCCAGCGCCCGCTGGCCGCCTCCTCGCCCTGGTCGACGAGCAGCGTCAGCGCCACGAACCGTCCGTCCAGGCGGTAGCGCGGCTGGCTCCATTCCGCGATCCGGCCCAGCCGGTAGTCCCGGACATCGGCCGGCCGGTGGCTCGCCGCCGCCCGCACCTGGTCCGCCGTCAAGACGACCGTCCGCGCCCCGCCGCGCACGACGGCCTCGAGCGCCGCCAACGTCTCGGGCACCGTGCGGTCGACGACCGTCGGCGCCGCGTCCAGCCGCGACGGGTCGCCCGCGGACGCCGTCGGGTCCGTGACGATGATCCGGTCGCGCGCCGTCAGCTCGCCGGCCGTGCGCGGCGGTGCGTCGACGTCCGGGAGCCCGCCTCCCGCCACCCGTAGCAGCCGCTCGGCGTAGCGCAGGTCCTTGAGGCGGTGCTCGCCGAGGTCCAGCAGGCGCACGCCGGGCAGCGATCCACCATCGACCATGATGGTCGCGCCGTCGGCGGCTGCGTTGCCGTCTTCCGTCCGCGCATCCCCGCGGTCACCGCCGTCGCCTGTCGCGTCAGAGCCGTCGCCACCCGCATCTCCGACACCGCCCGCCGTGCCCCCGCGGCCGAGGCCGCCCCCTGCGCCGCCATCCAGCAGCGCCGCCAGCGCCGCCGAGACGAACACCTGCCCGCCGTTGGCCGCGTCGCAGATGCGGGCCGCGCGGTTGAGGTCGACCCCGACGTACCCTTCCGCGGTCTGGCGCGGCTGGCCGGCATGCAGGCCCATCCGCA
>CAYQBA010000296.1:0-4030 GCA_964415605.1 uncultured Anaerolineales bacterium
GGGTCGCCCCGTGACTGCGCGCCGCGCGACTTCGGGGCGCGGTGCGGACGGGCCCGCGGCGGGTGGCGGTGGCCCACGCCACCGCCCCCTCGGGGCGGGCGGGCGCCGGGCGATCCTCGTGCTCGGCGACGTCGCGGTCGTGCTCTTGGTCACGCTGGTCGCCGTGCGGTTCGGGGCGGCGCGGTCGGGGTGGCCGAGCACGCCCGGGGCGTTGGCCGTCACCTATGCGCGGTGGGCCATGGCGTTGGTGCCGCTGTGGCTGATCCTGGCCTGGGCCAACGGGCTGTATGACCTCCGGCGGCTGCCGGACCGGGCGGCGGCGACGGTGCTGTCCATCAAGGTCAGCGCGCAGGTGCTGCTGGTGTGGGCGGTGGCGTATTTCTTCCCGCCGCCGTGGACCTTGGTGCGCCACGTGGCGGTGTTCTTCGCGCTGGCGGCCGCGGTGGTCATGCCGGCATGGCGCGCGCTGTGCGCCGAGGTGCTGGGCTGGCCGGCGTTCCGGCGGCGGGTGCTGGTCGTAGGCGCCGGTCGGGCAGGCCGGGCGCTGGTGGGCGCGATGCGCGGCGCCGCGCCGCGCGAGTTCGACGTCGTGGGCTTCGTCGACGACGACCCTGCTTTGCAGGGCGGCGTGGTGGACGGGGTGCCGATCGTCGCGGATCGGACGAGCCTCGTGGCGGCGGCCGCGCGGCTGGGGGTGTCGGAGACGGTGATGGCGGTGACGCGCGACGCGCACGGGGCGCTCCTGGGGGCGCTGATGGATGCCCAGGAGCAGGGCATCCGGGTGACGCCGATGCCCGTGGTTTACGAGGCCATCACGGGACGCGTGCCGGTCGAGCACATCGGGGACCACTGGGCGGTGGCGCTGCCGCTGAGCCCCCCCGGGGCGGCGGGGCTCTATCCGCTGGCCCAGCGGTCGATGGACCTCGCGTTCGCCACCCTCGGGTTCGGGCTGCTGGCGGCGGTGCTGACGGTGGCCGGGCCGCTGATCCGCCTGACGTCGCCCGGGCCGGTGTTCTACCGCCAGCGGCGGGTGGGGCGCAACGGGCGGCCGTTCACGCTGTTCAAGCTCCGCACGATGGTGGATGAGGCCGAGCCCGAGGGCCCGGTGTGGGCGGCGGAGGACGACCCGCGGGTCACGGCGGTGGGTCGCTGGCTGCGGCGGTCCCGGCTCGACGAGCTGCCGCAGGTCATCAACCTGGCGCGCGGGGAGATGAGCGTGGTGGGCCCGCGTCCGGAGCGGCCGGCGTTCGTGGCGGCGCTGGCGGCGCGGATCCCGTTCTACCGGGCCCGGCACGCGGTGCGCCCGGGGATGACGGGGTGGGCGACAATCCACCAGGGCTACGCGCGCTCGTTGGACGACGCGCTCGTCAAGCTGCAGTACGACCTCTACTACATCAAGCACCAGTCGGTGGCGTTGGACCTGTACATCCTGGTGCGGACGGTGGCGGCGGTGGTGAGGGGGGAGCGGGGGATGGGGTAGGGGCGCGTGGGTCGGGCGGCCGGCGGCGGCGGACGTGGGGCCGCGGGGGGAGGATCGTCGACCCCGATGCCTACGCTTCGATGGCGGCGGGCTCGCGGACATCGACGTCTCGCAGCACGGCTTGGATGGTCGAGTACAGGTTGCCGTGCTTGACGGGTTTGGTGAGGTAGGCCGAGAACCCCTCGCGGAGCGCGAGCTCGCCCTGGCCGCGCTCGTCGTAGGCGGTGAGGAGGATGAGGCGGGTCTCGGATAGCCGGCCGTCGCGGCGGATGGCGTGCGCCAGCGCGAAGCCGTCCATGCCGGGCATGGACAGGTCGAGGATCGCGACGGCGTACGGCTCGGCGGCATCGACGGCGGTGCGCAGGGCGGTCAAGGCGGCCTCGCCGGTGGCGACGCCGGTGTTGCCGATGCCCCAGAAGTTGAGGTAGCGGTGCAGGATCTCGCGGTGGGTCTGGTTGTCGTCGACGACGAGCACCTTCAGCAGGTGGCCGGCTGGCGGGTCAGCGTTGGCGGCGGGTGCGGTGGTGGCGGCGGCCCGGACGAGGGCGACCGTGAACGAGACGACGGTGCCCTGGCTGCCGGAAGCGACAATGTCGAGGGTGCCGCCCATGAGCCGCGCGAGCCCGCGGGCGAGGGCGAAGGCGACGCTGGCGCGCGGTGCGTCGGCGGACAGGGCTGGCCCGGAGAATCCGCGGGCGGCGGTCACGACGGTCTCGGGCAGGCCGATCCCGGTGTCGCGCACCTCGAAGCGGACGGTCACGTGGTCGGCCGCGCGATCTTCGAGGGTCACGCGGAGGTCGACTTCGCCCTTTTCGGTCAGGCGGATGGCGTTGTGGATGAGGATGAGGAGGACGCGCTGGAGGTAGGCGGGGCTGCCGATGACGTTCGGCGGGATCTCGGGGGCGACGAAGGCCATGAACGAGAGGAACTTGTCGTGCGCCCGCGGCTCGGTCTGCTCGACGACGGCTTCGACCAGGTCGATCAGGTCGAACGGCTCGGCCTCGGCTTGCAGGGTGCCGGCGTCGAGCTGGGCGAGGAGGGCCCAGTTGGTATCGATCTGACTCATCGCGCCAACCTGGCTCCAAACACGGCGGCAAGGTCCGAATCGCTTGAACAGGGCGGCCCCCACCGGCTGGGGTTCGGTTGGGCCGCGGTATTTGCGCGTGCAACGACATGGTACCGTGGGGATGGGGTGGGGTCAAGTGGCCGGGCATCCACCGTGGCCATCGCGCAGGAAGCCGTCCCTTGACACGTGTCGGCGTGCCGGGCGCTTCCTGCGCGATGATCAAGGGTGCGTCAGCGCGGCGATGTCGGGGCCACCGCGTCGGGGTTAGACGCGGTCAATCGCACTGCGGCGGGCCGTAGCCGTCGGCGCCGGGCAGGAAGCCATCGTACCATGCCAGGATCTCCGGGGGCATGTTGGCCGGCGACCCGCCCACGGCACAGCTGACGCTCCAGCTGGCGATGTCGGCGAAGAGATGCCCCATGTCGGGACACATCACCGTCCGATTGCCCGTCCGGCAAGTGGCGCAGGCCTCCTCACGCCACGTCGCCAGGAGGTACTCGAAGAACTCCGGATATGCCAGGCGGTTGGCCTCGTTCAGCGCGCACGTGCGGGCATTCGCGCAATTTTGCAGGGTGGTCCGGTAGTTGGAGGCGTATGAGTACGGGCATTCCCCGTCGAACAGGAACGCCATGAGGTCCTCGTTGAACTGCGACCAACCGCGATCCCAGTTCCCGTCCCACTGGCACGCACCACGGTCCGGGCTTCGCCAGTAGGTGAAGTGCCAGTTGTGCGCCGCCTCGTGGACGAACCCCTCGATCTGCCAGCCGTTGAGGCAGATGGCGGTATCGTCTCCCCAGCCGCCGCCCTGTTCGCAACGGTCGATGCTCTGGCTGTAGCCCTCGGTAGGGCAGTTGTCGAAGTTGAAGGGTGCGAAGATACCGTCGACGGTCGCGAGACAACAGCGACCGATCCTGACGTTGTTCTTGAAGTGATCCCAGACACGCCGGTCCAGGTAGTGCTCGATGAAGTAGGTCTTGCGTTGGTTGTCGGTCCAACTCTCCGGCAGGCAGCTCGGTTCGCCGCACGCCGCGTTGCCGCTGGTGCTGGTGGTGACCTGCGGATATAGCGCTTCGACGACCATGGGATCCATGCCGAGGATTTGTTCGCTGTCGTCGATCGGCATGGGTGCGGGTGTATCGGCGCTGGCGCCGCGGACTCCGCGCGCCAGGCCGCTGACAAACGCCGTCGTCGCGACGAGCGCGCAGGTGCCGATGAGCATGAGCGGATGGTGGCGACTCATGGCGGTCTCTCCTTGGGTGGTTTCGGGTTTCGAGGCGCGGCCCTATAGGCAGCGGGTTGAGGTGATGTCCTGCGCGTCGAAGATCGCCGCCAGGTCCGGATCGTTGCCGCGCGCCTGGAGCCACTCGTTGCGCAGCTCACAGACGTTGTCGTGGTGCCCGGAGCCGTCCGAGAGGAAGCCCCAGAGCCCTTCGCCGGACCAGAACCGCGGCCCGACGTTGTCGATGACGCCCCCCGGCTCGGCG
>CAYQBA010000297.1:0-4023 GCA_964415605.1 uncultured Anaerolineales bacterium
GCGGCCGGTCGCCGTCGAGACGGCGCGCGGCAGGCGCTTCGCGGCCGACGTCGTCGTCGCGAACCTGCCGGCCGCCAACCTCGCGCGGCTGCTCGGCGACGCCGCGCCGCCGGCCCTGCGGCGGGCGCCGGCCGCGCCGCGCGACGGGTGGGGGGCGTTCACGGTCCATGTCGGGGTGGACGCCGCCGTCGTCCCGCCCGACGCCGTGCTCCACCATCAGGTCGTGCGCGGGACGCCGCTCGGCGAGGGCAACAGCGTGTTCGTGTCGGTGTCGCCGGGCTGGGACCCCGGCCGCGCGCCGGCGGGCCGGCGGGCGGTCACGATCAGCACGCACACGGCGCTCGCGCCATGGTGGGAGGTCCTGGCGGCGGATCGGGCGGCCTACGCCCGGCGCAAGGCGGCGTGGGCGGCGCGCTGCATCGAGGCGGCCGAGGTCGCCCTGCCGGGCCTGCGCGACGCGGCGGCGCTCGTGCTGCCGGGGACGCCGGTCACCTTCGCCCGCTTCACGGGCCGCGCGGATGGCTGGGTCGGCGGCTTCCCGCAGACCCACCTGTTCCGGGCGCGCGGGCCCGGGGTGGCGCCGGGCATCTGGATGGTCGGGGACAGCATCTTCCCCGGACAGTCGACGGCGGCAACGGCGCTGGGCGGCCTGCGGGTGGCGGCGGCGATTCTCGACGGCGCGGCGGCGGCGCGGCCGAGGATCGCCAGGTGGTCGAGCGTGAGCCACGTGGAGCCGCCGCGACAGGCAAGTTCAGGGGTCATCGTCGACTGAACGCCCGCAGGGGGTATGCGTTCCCACAACGTTGACACTATAATGTATGCGCGTCCTTCACCGGCCAACCCCTCACGGCCGGATACCTCCTCTCCCCTTGGGCGTGCCGGCGCCGGGCCGGCCTGATGTGCGACCATCCGGGGTGCGCCTCGATGTCCGAGTCTTCGTCCGCTTATCGTGTGCCGGAGTCCGTCCTGTGGCATGCCGGGGACGGCCAGGCGGTGCTGCTCAACCTCGACAGCGGCCGCTACTTCGGCCTGGACGAGGTCGGCATCCGCGTGTGGGAAGCCCTGACGACGGCCGTCTCGCTGGACGAGGCGATCCGACGCCTGGAGGCGCAGTACGACGTCGCGCCGGACGTGCTCCGGGCGGATGTCGCGGTGCTGGCCGGCGAGCTGGTGGCGCAAGGCCTGCTGGAGGCGGTGGATGGGCGGGCGTGACGCCGGCGGCCGGAGCCGCCCGAGCCTGGCGGAGTGGCGGTGGGCGTTGGAAGCCGCGCTCGTGCTCCCATTGGTCGGCCTCGGCCTCCGCGTGCTCGGCCTGGGGGCATGCATGTCGCTGCTGCGGCGCGTGACGCCGGCGCTTCGCGATCCGGGCGCCGCGGCGCCCGGCCGCGACGAAGACCAGGCGCTCGCGCGGTCGATCGCGCGCGGCGTCGGGATCGCCGCGCGGCACGGGGCGGCGCGGCCGGCGTGCCTGGG
Organism: uncultured Anaerolineales bacterium; assembly: GCA_964415605.1. GTDB lineage: Bacteria > Chloroflexota > Anaerolineae > Epilineales > Epilineaceae > UCB3. The sequence continues at coordinate 1,474 of CAYQBA010000297.1, forward strand.
GCGGTCGATGGCCCTGTGGTGGATGCTGCGCGGCCGGGGCCTCGACGCGCACCTGCGCATCGGCGTGCGGCCCGGCCCGGGCGCGCCCGACGCCCACGCCTGGGTCGAGCACCGCGGCGAGGTGTTGATCGACGCGCCGGATGTCGTCGCGCGCTTCGCCGTGTTGCGGCCGGCGCCGGCCGGCGGCGCAGGCGCCTGGCGGGCTGGCGACGGACCCGCCGGGGAATTCGGCCCCCCGCGAACCTGACCGAAAGGTGGATTGGCCATGGACCCGACGACCGAGGCGGTCCCGCGCGTGGCGTTGCGCGACGACGTGCTGCTGCGCGAGCTGCAGGGCGAAGCCGTCGTGATCGACCTGGCATCCGGCTACCTGTACGGGTTGGATGCCGTCGCGTACCGGGTGTGGCAGGCCGTCCAGGCCACCGCCGACCTCGACGCGGCTTGCGAGCGGCTGGTCGGCGCCTTCGAGGGCGTCGATCGGGCGACGCTGCGCCGTGATCTGGATGCCTTGATCGCCCAGCTGGCCGAGGCCGGTCTGCTGGCGGGCTCTGCCCACCCGGCCGGGCCGGGCCCGACGGGCTGATGTCGACCTGATCGAAAGCGATATCCCCTGCATGTACAGCGTCACCGACTACGGCAGCATGATCGCCGATCGCGTCCGGATGGACGCCTACGCGGCGGCCTTGAAGGCCTCCGTTCGCCCCGGCGCGGTCGTGATCGACATCGGGACCGGGACCGGCATCTGCGCCCTCCTGGCCTGCCAGCTCGGCGCGCGCCACGTCTACGCGTTGGAGGTCAACCCGGCCATCGTCGTCGCGCGCGCGATCGCGGCGGACAACGGGTACGCCGACCGCATCACGTTCGTTCAGCAGCTGTCGACGGCGTGGCAGCCGCCGGAGCTGGCGGACGTGATCGTGTCCGACCTGCGCGGCGTCTTGCCGCTGGCCGGCGCCCACATCCCGTCGATCGTGGATGCGCGCACGCGGCTGCTGAAGCCGGGCGGCATTCAGATCCCCATCCGCGACAGCCTGTGGGCGAACGTCGTCCACGCCCCCCGGACCCATGCCCGACTCACGCGGATCTGGAGCCACAACCGGTTCGGGCTGGACATGTCGGCTGCGCTGGGGCTGACGGTGAACCAGTGGGTGAAGGCCGCGGACCGCGACGTCGGCGCGCTGAGCGAGCCGGTGCTCGGCGGGGTGCTGGACTACTCGACGCTCACCAGCCCGAACGCCCGGCTGGCGTTTGCCTGGCAAGCGCCGCGCCCGGGCGTCGCGCACGGGTTCGTCATGTGGTTCGACGCCGAGATCCTCGACGGCATCGGCTTCTCGAACGCCCCGGACCAACCGCCGGCCATCTACGGGCGGGTGTTCTTCCCGTGGCCCGGGGCGGTGACGCTCGACGGGGGCGAGGCCATCGAGGTTGCGGTGGCGGCCGATCTGGTGGACGGTCATTACGTGTGGCGCTGGGACACCGAAATCAGGCGGAACGGTGCCGCCGCCGGGGACGACGTGCGCTTCCGCCAGTCGACCTTCTTCGGCCAGCCGCTCGACGTGGACGCGCTGCGCCGGCGCAAGCCCGGCCACGCGCCGGGGCTGGGGACCGGGGGGCAAGTGGATCTCGGGATCTTGCGGGGCCTCTCCGAGGGCTTGACGCTCCAGGACGTCGCGCAGGACGTGGCGGCACGTCACCCGGACACGTTCGCGGATTGGCGCGCCGCCTTTGGCCGGGTGGCGGAGGTCGCCGAGCGGTACGGGCCGGCCGTGCCGAAGGCTGCCGCCGGGGCGGCGCCGCGCTCGTTGCCCGCAGCGGTGGCCGCGCTGGACGGCGCGGCCACATGAGCGGGATCGCGGCGGTCTGGCACGTCGACGGTCGCCCCGTGGCGCCGGCCGAGCTGCAGGCCTTGATCGACGCCGTGCGGCACCGCGGTCCCGACGGCAGCGCGGTGTGGTGCGACGGGGCCGTCGGGCTGGGCTTCGGCCGCTTCGACACGACGCCGGAGGCGCTCGGCGACCCCCAGCCGGCCAAAGGCGGCGCGGACGGGCAAGTCGTCGCGGTGATGGACGGCCGGGTCGACGACCGGGAGGCGCTGCGCGCCAGCCTGGCGGCCGCGGGGGCCAGGCCGCGGGGCGGCGGCGACGCCGAGCTGATGCTGCAGGCTTACCTGGCCTGGGGGCCCGATTGCGTCGCGCGGGTCCTCGGCGATTGGGCGGTGGTGGTGTGGGACGGCCGGCTTGGCCGGCTGTTCTTCGCGCGCGACGCGTTCGGGGTCCGCCCGCTCTTCTATTGGGACGACGGCGCCTCTCTGGTCATCGGGTCGGAGCCGCGGCAGGTTCAGGCGCACCCCGGCGTGCCCCAGGGCCTCCACTGGGGCGTGGTCGGCGAGCTCCTGTGCAACCGCTGGGTGGCCAGCGAGGAGACGATGTTCGCCGGGGTCCGGCGCCTGCTCGGCGGGCACGCGGCGGTCCGCGACCGCGACGGGCTGCGCGTATGGCGCTACTGGCCGACCGGCCGGGTGGCCCCGGTGCGCCACGCCCGGCAGGCCGACTA
>CAYQBA010000298.1:0-4014 GCA_964415605.1 uncultured Anaerolineales bacterium
GGGAACTCTCTGGCGGGTGGCATGCGTGTGCTCGGGCACCTTAGGTTGGTCGGGGATGGATATCAGAATTCCATCGACCAAATGACGTCTTCCGGTACCTTGCTTGAGGTTGATAAGAGAGTTCCCCCCATTACTGGGGGGTTAGGGGGGCCGTCCTTCCGCCCGCCGACCAAGATGATACGGTTGGCCGCCTCCGTCAACTCCTGACTTGTGACCGTAGGCGTCGGCCGAGTCCGACTGGACGATCTCAGCCGTCCTCCGCTCCCACCGCCCCGGCGTGCAGTTCGACCGCCTGCCCTTGCCCCTGGCGGACGATCTCGGCGTCGGTGACCGGCAACGGCTCGAGCGTGAACGCATCGTAGACGCCCACGGACACGCGGATCGGGGCCGCCGGCGCGAGGCCCGCCGGGAGCGCGAGCCGGTGGCGGTCACGGATCCGCATGCCCGGCAGCCACTTCAGCGTCGGGATCGCGCCGAGCGCCGGCGTCCCGTCATCCTGCGTCGACCAGCCGTCGCCGCGCGCCTGCACCGACACGGTGTAGTCCGAGCGATATGCCGCGCCAGCCCGCCACGTGAGATCGACGACCAGCGTGTCGCCGCGCCGCGCGACGTGGGTGGCGGCAAGCGCCATCGCGTCGCCGAACGGGATCCCCGGCAGGCCCGCGGCGGCCTGCCGCAGCTCGACCCGCCCCACGTGCGCCGCCGGCGGGCGCGGCGGCGATCCGCCATCCGGCTGCCCGTCGCTTGCCCCGTCCGCCCCCGTGTCGCCCGCCCCGCCCGTCCCGACGCCGCCACCCGCCGGCGCTCCCGCGGCGTCGGCCCGGTTCGCCACGGCCAGCCGCTCCGGCCCGACCGGGGTGGTGCGGTAGATGCCGACCTCGACGTCGGCGGGGCCGTTCGCCATGCCCGCGAACGCGTGTACGACGAACTGGTCCCCGACGCCGCGCGGGTCGTTCCAGCGGTCCGGGCCGAGCGTGTGGTCGACCTGCCCGACGACGGCATGGGGCGGCCGGGCGTCGACGAGCTGCACGACGACGGTGAGGGGCTCGGTGACGGCGCGGGTGGCCCGAAAGTCGAGCGAGACCCGCACCCGGCCGCCGTCGGCGGCGGATTCGACCGCCGCGGCCGTCAGGTCGATCAACCCGCGCCCGAACGTCGCGCGGCCGGCCGGCGGCGCGGCCGGACCCGCCGTGCCGCACGCCAGCGGCGCCGTCGCGAAGAACGGCGTTCCCCACACCGGCCACAGCGGCACGCCGGCGTCGATCACCTCGCGCGGCCGGTTGGTCAGGATCACCGCGGCCGCCGGGTCGGCCGCCGCCGCCTCCCGCAGCCGGCGCAGCCACGTGGCGCCGGGGGTTTCGCGGCCGGACGGGCTCACGTAGGCGACCTCGACGTCCGGCCGCGGGCGCGTGTGGCGCGCGGCGTACCACAGCGGGCTGGCGAAATGCCAGCTCGTCAGGATCGTGCCGCCGAGCGGGGCGCAGCTCAGCGCCGTCACGACGTCCGGCTCGAGCACCGGGGTCGCCGCGTGCGCCGCGCCGACGACGCCGCGCGCACCCGGCGCCAGGGAGATCGCCGCCAGGATAGCCACGGCCAGCGCGGCCTCCGCCCCGCGCCACCGCCCTGCCCACCGCAGCCACGGCGCGGCGCCGGCGCCGGCGAGCACGGCCAGCGCCACATACGCCGGCATGAGGTACTCCATGGTCTGCGGCGCGCGATACGCCACCGTCAGGCCGGCCACGCTGCCGGCCGTGCCGGCCAGCAGCGCGGCCGCGGCGCGATCGCGGCGCGCCAGCCAGACCAGGCCCGCCGTCGCCAGCGCCAACCGGATCCAGCCGAACTGGATGACCAGCACGTCGCCCAGCATGCGCAGCCGGTCCAGCCACATGGCCATGTCGCTGAAGTAAAACGCGTCGCCCCGGAAACCCAGGGCGAGGGCATGGTAGGCCAGCCCGTGCAGCGTCGTCAGGCCGCCGGGCGCCAGCACCGCCCCGGCGCGGTCGCGCAGCGGCAGGTAGGCCAAGGGCGTCAGCGCCAGCATGAACGCCGCCGCCATCGCCGCCAACGTCCGCCCGTGCCGCAGCGCGCCCGGCCGCCGGATGGCGAGCGCGACCGCCACGGGCAGGCCGAGGAACACGAGCGACGTGTGATGGCCGGCCGCCAGCCCCATGACCAACGCGAGCGCGACGAGGGCGCGGTCGACCGGCCGCCAGCGGCCGGGCGCGGCCGGATCGCGATCGACGGGGCCGCCGTCGCCAGGCGCCGCGGGCCTCCCGCCCAGCGCCCGCGCACCGGCCAACAGCACCAGCGCGGTCAGGAGCGCCGTGGGCATGCGGATGTTGGCGACGACCGCCTGCGCCTGGAACGTCGGCGCGTAGAGGAGGCTGGCGGCCGCCAGGATGCCCGCGGCGCGCACGCCGGTCAGCCGCCGCGCCGTGGCGAAGACCACCGCCAGCGTCGCCACCGCGAGCACCGTGCTGAACAGGTTGACGGCCCACGGCCAGCGATCGGCGCCCAAGGGCACCGGCCCCCGCCACGGGTCGCCGACGGCGAGATCGCCGGCGCCCAGGAGCGCGACCACGGGCGGGAGCGTGACGGCGCGGCCGAAGGCGTGCGCGAGCAGCGTGTAGAGAGGATAGCCCGGGGGGTGCGCGATGCCGAGCTCGCGCGCGACGAGCTGGAACTCGCCGGCGTCGGCCGGCTGCAGGCCGGGCGCCGCGGCGTCGGCCACGAACCACAAGAGCAAGCCGGCGAACGCGACTTCGCCGAGGCGGCCCGCCACGGCATCACGCCAGCGGTGCGGCGGCCGGGGGGAATCCACGCTCCCGGCATCGGCCGCCGCGGTCACGGCCTCACCCGGTCCCGTAGCCCTCGAGTCGGCGGACCAGCGCCTGCATGAACGGGTCGGCGGTGCCGCCATCTAGCACGCGGTGGTCGAAGGTCAGCGCGAGGTACATCATCGGGCGGATGGCGATGCTGTCGCCGCCCGGGCCCTCGACGACCACGACGCGTTTCTTGATGGCGCCGGTGCCGAGGATGGCGGTCTGCGGCTGGTTGATGACCGGCGTGCCGAACAGGCTGCCGAGCGTGCCGTAGTTGGTGACGGTGAACGTGCCGCCCTGCACGTCGTCGGGCTTGAGGCCCTTGGCACGCGCCCGGCCGGACAGGTCGTTGACGGCCTTGGCCATGCCCGTCAGGTTCTTCTCGTCGGCGTTCTTGATGACCGGCACGATCAGGCCGCCGCCCGGCAGCGCCACCGCCATCCCGATGTTGACGTCGCGGTGGATCTGGACCCCCGCGTCGGTCCAGCTGCTGTTGACCAACGGGAAGCCGCGGATGGTGGCCGCCAGCGCCTCCATGAGGATCGCCGTCAGCGTCAGGCGGACGCCGGCGGCGGCGAAGTCGCCCTTCAGCGCCTCGTACGCCTGCATGACCGCGCCCATGTCGACCTCGTGGACGGTGGTCACGTGCGGGGCGGTGTGCTTGCTGTGGACCATGTGCTCGGCGATGGCCTTGCGCATCGGCGTGAGCGCCACGAGCTCGCCGAAGGCCGGGCCGGCGGCGGAAGCGGGCGCGGCGGGCATTGGGGCGATCGCGGGGCCGGCGGACACGGCCGCGGCGGCGGCCGTCGCGGCCGCCGGTTGTGGCAGCGCGGCGCGGGCCTCGACGAACCGCTCGACGTCGCGCGCCGTGATGCGCCCGTCCCGGCCCGTCCCGGCCACCTGCCGCAGGTCGACGCCGTGCTCGCCGGCGAGCCGCCCCACGCGCGGCGAGATGAAGCCGAGCTCGCGCCGGCCGTCGGCGGCCGCGGGCGCAAGGGTCGGTGGCGTCGGCGTGGCCGCGACCGCTGGTGCCGCACCGGCCGCGCGCGACGCCACGAAGCGCTCGACGTCCTCGCGCGTGATCTGGCCGCCGCGTCCGGTGCCGGGGACCTGGGCCAGGTCGACGCCGTGCTCGGCCGCCACGCGCGCGGCCACGGGCGAGACCCGGGCGGCGACGGGTGCGGGCCCGGCC
>CAYQBA010000299.1:0-4000 GCA_964415605.1 uncultured Anaerolineales bacterium
CCGACGGGGTCCCCGCGGCGGGGCAGCCGCCCTTGCCCGGCACGACCGCCGCCGAGACCGGTCGTCCGCCGGCCGCGGCGCGCAGGGCCGCGGCCACGGCGCCGGCGGCGGTGGCGGCCGCCGCGGCCACGCCGGATGTCAGCGCCGACGCCACCGCGCGGGTGGGCCTCGAGCGGGCAGCGGCCACGGGCACCGCCGTCGGGGCCGTCCGCGCCACCGAGGCCGCCGCGCTCGCGCCGGCCTTCGCCGCGGCCATGGACGCCGCCGCCGGCGAGGCTCGTCAGCTGGTCGAGACGGCCGGCGGACTGCCGCTCGGCGAGCAGCGCGGCGACGTCGAGGGCGGGCTGGGCGAGGTGGCCGCGCTGCTCGGCACGCTGGGCAAGGCGACGCCCGCCGACGCGCTGCTGCAGCTCAAGCAGGCTGTCGCGATCTTCGATGCGGTCGTCGCGGCGCTGCACGAGGTCTACCGCAGCGCGGCCGCGGATGCCGACAAGCAGTCGATCGGCGACTTCATCGCGTCCATCGAGCTGGCGCGGGCGCGGGTGGCCGGGACGATGTACACGTTGACCAACGTGCCTTAAGCGGCTGCCGAGGCACGCACATGCCGGGAGGGTGGGTCATGTTCGAAGCGGTGATCAAGCAGGTCGAGCCGATGACGGTCGCGTTCGTGACGATGCGAGGGCCCTACGCGCAGATACCTCAGGCGCTGGGCACGCTGTATGGATGGGTGGCGCGACACGGGCTGGTGCCCGCCGGCATGCCGGCGGCGGTCTACTTCACGTCGCCCGCCGATACTCCGATGGCCGAGGCCGAGTGGGAGGTGTGGGCGCCCGTGGCGGGCGAGCCGGCGGCACTGGGGCCTGACGAGAACGGACTTGGCGTCAAGCACGTCGGCCCGGCGACGGTGGCCTCGACGATCCACTTCGGCCCGTACGAAGCGGTCGAATCGGCCTATCGCGCCCTGGAGGCTTGGGTCGTCGAGCACGGCTACGCGATGGCCGGACCGCCGCGAGAGCTCTACCTCAACGACCCGCACGCGGTGGCGCCGGAGCAGATCCAGACGGAGATTCAGTTCCCGGTCGCCAAGCGGTAAGGACGGGCGGTGGGAGCCTACGGCATCACATGAGGCGAAGGGGCGTGCTCCCCCACCGCCGCCAGGAGGGCCGCCTCGCGCTCGGCCGACAGCCCCGCGCGCAGCGCGCGGTCCGCCGGCCATGAGCGGGACCAGTCCAGCGTGTCGCGCACCGTGTCGGCCAGCGGCCGGAACGTCAGCCCTGCCGCGACCGCCTTGCCGTTGGCCACCGTCGACAGCCCGGCCGCCCCTGTCGGCACCCACAACGGCATCTCGACGTACGCGCCCACCTGGTGTGCCGCCAGCACCGATTCGGGGATCCACACGGGCCGCGCGTCCACGCCGGCCACCGCACGGCATGCGTCCACCACCGTGCCCATGGTCAGCCCGTCGGCCGGCCCCGCCGCGTTGAACGCCCCCGCCGCCCCGGACTCCACCTGGCGCACCGTCCACGCCGCCAGGTCGCGGACGTCGATGACCTGCACGGGCAGCTCCGGCGTGCCCGGGGCGGCGAACGCCCCTCCCCGCGCGATGCGCACCGGCCAATAGGTGAACCGGTCCGACGGGTCCCACGGCCCCACGATCAACCCCGGGCGGATGACCATCGCCCGGCCGGGCATGCCGGCCTCGGCGGCCTGCTCGCACAGCGCCTTCAGCGGCCCGTAGGTGCGGCCGTCGACCTGCTCGACCGTCGGGTCGTCGAGCGTGCCCACCGCCGCCGACTCGTCGAGATGCGGCGTCGCCTCGTCCGCGTACACCGAGATCGACGAGATGAACGTGTAGTGGTCCACCCGTCCGGCCAGCGCGTCGGCCATGTGGCGGACCTGGCGCGGCACGTACCCGCACGTGTCGATGACCGCATCCCACCGCCGGCCGTCGAGCGCCGCCAGGTCGCCGTTGCGGTCGCCGCGCAGCTTCTCGACCTCCGGGAACAAGTCCGCGTTGTGCTGGCCGCGGTTGAACAGCGTCACGCCATGGCCGCGGGCCAGCACGGCCGGGACAAGGTGCCGGCCGAGGAAGATGGTGCCGCCGATGATCAAGATCTGCACGGGGATGTCCTTGGGATAGGGCGGATGGGGCGGGTGACGGACGTCGGCGCGGCCATGTGGGCTGCTTGCGAGATCATGACGTCGACCCGCGCTCGGGCGTGACCGCCGGCCGGAGACGCGGCCGGCGCCGGTGTGGGTGGATCGGCCGCCGAGACAGCCGACCGGAGCCGTCCCTCGCGCCCGATGCGCCGTGAGCCGTCGCCCGGTGTTAGAATGGAGGCCCGGCCGGGGCAGCGCGGCCAACGCGACCTGCGACGCCGGGCGTGGCCGCCGTGATCTGCTGGAGCCCTCCGAGCCGCATGCCGCCCTGCGAGAGACTGCCGCCGATGGACCGACACGCGCCGTGAGCCCTTCGAGCGGCGGCGTGCAGGTCGTCTGGTTCCGGCGCGACCTGCGCGTCCACGACCACGCCCCGCTCCACCACGCGGCGCGCCGCGGGCCGGTGCTGCCCCTGTACATCGTTGAACCCGCCGTGATCGGCGCCGCCGACTTCAGCCCGCGCCACTGGACCGGTCTCGGCGCCGCGCTCGACGACCTGCGGGCCGCGCTCGGTCGGCTCGGGCAGCCGCTGGTCGTGCGGTTCGGCGATGCGGCCGAGGTTCTGGGGCGGCTCGGCCGCGGGTGGCCGATCGCGGCCGTGTGGTCGCACGCCGAGACCGGCACCGCCGCGGCCGCGGCGCGCGATCGCGCCGTGCGGGACTGGGCGCGGGCGGCGGGCATCCCGTGGCACGTGCTGCCCCAGCCCGGGGTCATGCGCGACGCGGGCGACGGCGAGCGGCACCCGGATGCGTGGCTGCTCGACCTGAGCCAGCCCCTGGCGCCTGCGCCGGCGGCGCTTCCCCCACTCCCCCCCGGCGCCGATGGACGGCCCATCGAGATCGGCGCGATCCCGGACCATGCGCTGCTCGGCCTGGGCGCGGACGACCGCGTCGAGATCGACCCGGCCGGCGAGGCGGCGGGCCTGGCCGCCCTGGACGACTTCCTGCGCCATCGCGGCGCGCGCTACCACCTGGACGCCGCGAGCCCCGTGACGGCATGGTCCGGCTCGTCGCGCCTCAGCGTCCATCTGGCGCATGGCACGCTGTCGCCGCGCCGGGTGCACCAGGCGGCGCACGCACGCCTGGCGGCCGTCCGCGCCGGCGGTCGCGCGGCGCGCGGCGAGGACGGTGGCGACTGGCTGCACGCCCTGGCCGTCTTCGACGGGCGGATCGAGCAGCGGTGCCACTGCATCCAGGCGTTCGAGGACACCCCCGCCATCGAGACCCGCAACTGGGAGCCGGCTTACGACGGCCTGCGCGAGGACGCCTTCGACGCCGAGCGGTTCGCGGCATGGTGCGCCGGGCGGACGGGCTACCCGCTGGTCGACGCGGCGATGCGCGCGCTGGCGGGCGCCGGCTGGCTGAACTTCCGGATGCGCGCGATGCTGGTGTCGTTCGCGGCGCACGACCTGTGGCTGCACTGGCGCGAGCCGGCGCTGCACCTGGCCCGGCTGTTCGCCGACTACGAGCCCGGCATCCACTATCCCCAGGTGCAGCTCCAGGCCGGCACCGGCGGGCGGGCGGGCCCGCGGATCTACAACCCGACGCTCCAGGCGCGGACCCAGGATCCCGACGGCCTCTTCATCCGCCGCTGGGTGCCCGAGCTCGAGGGCGTGCCCGATGCCTACCTGCACGCGCCCTGGCTAATGCCGGCCCACGTCCAGCTGCGCGCCGGGTGCGCCATCGGCCGCGACTACCCGACGCCCATCGTCGACCACGACGCCGCGGCCCGCGCGGCCCGCGCGCGCCTGGCGCGCGTGGTGCACGCACCGCCGGCCGACGGCTCGCCGCCCACCGTGATCCGCCGACCCAGCCGCCATGCCCCGCCCGGCGAACGAAAA
>CAYQBA010000300.1:0-3984 GCA_964415605.1 uncultured Anaerolineales bacterium
TCGATGCCCGCCGCCGCCGCGCCGGCCAGCGCCTTGCCGGCCTGCGCCGCGCTGCCGGCGCCGTACGGGCCGGCGGCGCCGGCGATGAAGTCCGCCAGGCTGTGCCCGCCCGACCGCCACGCCGCGGGGTCGACCCCCGCCCCCCGCGCGGCCAGCACCGCCTCGGTGGTGAAGCCGACATGGTCGGCGATGCCGCCCCGCGCCGTCTGGTGCCGCCGCAGCCACTCGACGCCGATCAGGCTGGCGCGCATGGCCAGCGTCGCCGTGACGGGCGGCCGGTCGCCGCCCCAGACCCAGCCGTCCACCGCGCCCGCCGCCACCGTGCGGTCGGCCGGCCCGGTCTGCGCCACGTCCCAGCCGCCGTCCGGGCGCCCGAGGTGATAGGCCCAGTAAGCGCACGCCTTCTGCGGGTCGCGGCAGGCGCAGAAGCAGTCGTCGGCCGGGCAGCCCACGCCCTGGATGGCGCAGACCATGCCGCCGTTGCGCGTCACGGCGAGGCCGGACCCACCGAGCAGGGTCAGCCCGGTCGGGATCGGCGCCTGGGACAGCCCGACGCGCGCGACCTGGACCCGGCCGTCGGCGAAGTCGACGACGACGTCCGCGGTGGCGCCGGCGCCGCCGGGCTGGGCCAGGGCGCGGCGGGCGCCGCCGGCTGTCGGGAAGACGAGGATCGATGCGATGGCCGATACCAGCGCGGCGGCGATCGCCACGGCGCGGGTCCGGCCGGAAAGGGCTGCACGCACAAGGCGCCTCCTTCACGGACATGGACCCCGCGCGCAGGGGCAGGGTCGTCCGGAGACGCCATGACCGTGAACCCCAAGCTCGCGAGGGCTCGTCGGGCCAACGTGTCCGGGCGGGGTGTCGGGCTGTCTCCCGCCGCGGTCGGCCGAGGCCGCCGGGCGTCGAAGATCACCGTTGCGCGTCAGCGCCGGATTCTCACCGGCTTCCCCCCTGCGGCCCCGCTCTCGAACGGGGCGCCCGGGACGTGTGGTACGCGATGCGGGGCGGATTATAGGCGGGTGGGGAAGCGGGGCCAAGGGGCGGGCCCGGCCCGCGGCCGCCCGCCCGTCACGCCCCCTCGCCGCCCATCAGCCGTTCGACCACCGCCACCCCGTCCTCCAGCCCGTCGCCGAGGTAGGCCCCCGGCACACGCGCGCGCCAGGCCGCGTCCAGCGTGAACACCCGGCCGCCGAAGCACACCACCGGCCGGCCCGCGGCGGCCACTTGGGGCATGGCGGCCGGCCAGTCGACCAGCCCCGCCGCCGTGTCCGCGTGCATGGCCACGAGCACCACCGCCGACGGCTGCACGGTCGCCACGAAGTCGGCCAGGTCGGCCAGCGGGACCGCCTGGCCCAGGTACGCGATCGGCCAGCGGCGGCGGCTGAGCATCAGGCCGAGCATCAACAGGCCGATGTCGTGCCACTCGCCGGGCGCGCACGCCAGCACCACCGGGGGCACCGGGCGCGGCGCCGGCGCCGTCGCCAGCCACAGCATCAGGCGCTGCCGCACGAAGTGGCTGGCCAGGTGCTCGGTGGCCACCGACACCCGGCCTGCGGCCCAGCCGTCGCCGATCTCGACCAGCGCCGGGCGCAGCACCCCGAGCACCAGCGTCTCCACCGGGAAGACCGCCAGGGCGTCGCCGACGACGGCGTTGGCGTCATCGAGATCGTGCGCCAGGAGCGCCTCGACCAGGCGCCCTTGGAAGGCTGCCAGGCTGCTGGCGGGAGCGCCGGGCGCGCTGTTCGGGTGGCCAGGGGTGGGTCGGAGGGGGATCGTGACCGGCACGGTCGGCGCGGTCGTGCCCGTCGCGCCGCCCGTGCCCACGCCCGTCGCGCCGCGCTCGATCGCGCCGCCGGCGGTCTCCGTCATCTGGAGCGCGTGCACCGCCTTGCCCACCTGCATCCCGTCGTCGACGCGCGCCTTCACCCAGCGCAGGCGCTGGACCTCGTGCTGCGAGTAGATGCGCTGGCCGCCCTCGGTGCGCGCCGCGGCCGGGAAGCCGTAGCGCCGCTCCCACACCCGCAGCGTGGCCACCGGGATCCCCGTCATCCGGGCGACCACGCCGATGTTGTACAGCGGCGCGTCCACCAGCGCGTCTCGCTCTCCGACGCCGCCCATTGCCTCCGACTGCCCATTCATGCCGTGCCTCGCTTGTCGCCCATGCCGTCTTGCCGCGGACCGGGATCCCGTACCGGCACCCGGTGTATCGTGTCGGGCGTGACTATAGCCCCGCCCGGGCCATTCTGTCAAGGTATTGTATCTATAACGCGGACATGACATTGACAAAAGCAGGACGACGCGCTACACTGGTTGGCGAACGTCGCCTCGAACACCCCTTGTTCCCCTGTGCCCTTGGGGCGCGGGGGTGGCGCGAAGCGCCGGGGTGGGGGTGGCCATCGCGGTGGCGGCGCGGTACGCCGTCACGCACGGACCGAGAATCGAACGAGAGCTTCAGAGGAGAGAACGACGATGCGCGTCATCATCACGGGGGGGACCGGGCTCATCGGGCAGGCCCTCGGCGCCGAATTGGCGCGCGACGGCCACGAGGTCATCGCGCTCAGCCGCGACCCGGACCGGCACGCCGGCCGGCTGCCCGCCGGGATGCGGGCCGAGCGCTGGGACGGCCGGACCGCCGCCGGCTGGGGGCCGCTGGCCGACGGGGCCGACGCCATCGTCAACCTCGCCGGCGCGAGCCTCGCCGGCGGGCGATGGACCCCGGCGCGCAAGGCCCTCCTGCGCGACAGCCGGGTCGATGCGGCACACGCGATCGTCGCCGCCCTCGCGGCCGCCGAGCGCCGCCCGCGCGTCGTCGTGCACGGCTCGGCGGTGGGCTACTACGGCGTCCACGGCGACGAGACCCTGACCGAGAACAGCCCGGCGGGCGACGACTTCCTGGCCCGGCTCGTCGTCGAGCACGAGCGGGCCATCGCGGCCGTGCGGGACCATGGCGTGCGGCTGGCCATCGCGCGCACCGGCGTCGTGTTCAGCCCGCGGGGCGGGGCCTTGCCGCTGATGGTGCTGCCGTTCCGGCTGTTCGCCGGCGGGCCCGTGGGCGGGGGGCGGCAGTACATCTCGTGGATCCACCTCGCCGACGAGGTCGCGGCGCTGCGCTTCCTCATCGAGGACGACCGGGCCGACGGCGTGTTCAACCTCACTGCTCCCCGGCCCGTCACCAACGCCGAGTTTGGCCAAGCCGTCGGGCGGGTCCTGCACCGGCCGTCGTTCGTGCCGACGCCGGCCTTCCCGCTGCGGCTGGCCCTCGGCGAGATGGCGACGGTGGTGCTCGACGGCCAGCGGGTCGTCCCGGGCCGCCTGGCCGAGCTCGGCTTCACGTTCCGCTTCCCCGACGCCGAAGCCGCGCTGCGCGACGTCCTGCGGTAGGCCTCCGCGAGGCGGCCGCCGGCCGATGACCACCGCCATCTGGTGGGTCCGCCGCGACCTGCGCCTGCACGACAACCAGGCGCTGGCCGCGGCGATGCACGCGGCCGCGAGCGTGGTGCCCGTCTTCGTGCTGGACCCGGCTCTCCTGGCGTCCGGCTGGACCGCCGAGGCGCGCGTCGCCTTCCTGCTCGACGGCCTGCGGGTGCTTGACGCCGAACTCCGGGCGCGCGGCAGCGGCCTGGTGGTGCGCGCCGGGGAGCCCGCGGCGGCGCTGCGGGCGCTGGTCGACGAGACCGGCGCCCGGGCCGTGTTCGCCGAGGCCGACCACTCGCCGTACGCCCGCGCCCGCGACGCGCGGGTGGCGGCGGCGGTCCCCCTCGAGACCGTCGCCGGGGTCACGGTGCGCGCGCCGGGCACCGTCGTCAAACCCGGCGGCGAGCCCTACGTCGTCTTCACCCCGTTCATGAAGGCGTGGCAGGCGCGGCCGCTGCCGGGCCCGGCCGACCTCGTCCCCGCCCCGGCGTGGATCGCCACGCCGCCCGGGATGCCCACGCTGCCCATCCCCGACCGCCCGGCGCGCCTGCCCGGCGTGCCGTTCGACCC
>CAYQBA010000301.1:0-3932 GCA_964415605.1 uncultured Anaerolineales bacterium
GTGGGAGGCGGTCCCGACCGCGGCGGGCTGGGCGAGGCCGTCGGCGCCACCGGCACCGGGCCGTCGGCGGCGCCCCGCGCGACGCGCGGCAAGTGGATCGTCTCGCCGCGCGTCGCGAAGCGCCACACGACGTCCGCCGCCAGCGCGCGGCCGTCCGGCGTCAGCGCGCCGGCCGTCAGGCGCGCCTCGTAGGTGCGGGCCGCCAGGAGCGGCGCCGCCGGGTCGAACCGCGCCGTGCCCGATACCGGGTCGTAGGAGATCGCGCCCGGGACCGCCTCGCCGCGCGGTCCGCGCAGCTGGAAGGTGCCGGCGTCGAGACGGTCGGGCGCCAGCGCGTCGCGGACCACGGCGCGGACGCCGGTCAGCGGCGAGACCCCCCGCGCGCCGTCCTCGGGCACGGTCGCCAGCACCCGCTGCCGGCCGTCGAGGCGGAAGCGCACCTCGGCCGCGCCGGTGTTGAAGCCGTCGCTGGCCACCACCCGCAGGCGCGCGTCGGGACCGTTGGGGAGGTCGTCGCCGGGCAGAGCCAGCGACGGCTCGTCGCCGTCGATCCGCAGCGGCAGCCACACCTGGCCGCCGTCGCCGCTGAAGAGCACCGTGTAGGTCAACGCGTCGCCGTCGGCGTCCCGGCCCGTCCAGGCCGCGTCGATCGTCCCCCGCCCCGTCGAACCGGCGGCGGGGCGCAGGATGTCGACCGCCGGCGCGTTCGCGCTGCGGCGCAGCGTGCCGATCACGACGTCCCCGCGCACCACCGCCACCGCGGCCACCGCCGCCGCGTCGGCCGGGCGGGGGACGGCGGCGAGGAAGCCCGCCAGCTCGCCGCCGTCGACCGGCCCGAACGCCGGCGCGAAGGCGTGCCGGGCCAGGGTCGCACCGACCGCGTCGCTCAGCACCACGGCGTAGCCGGCGTCGTCCCCGCCCGCAAGCGTCGGGATGCCCTCGGTCCACATCAGGGGGTCGAGGACGGCCGACTCAGCCGCGCCCCGGCGAATCGTCCCCGACACGACGACAATTGGCCCGGCGGCCGGGTCGGCGGCTGGAGCGGAAGGTTGGTCGGCGGCCGGTCCGGCGGCCCGGTCGGCGGCCAGAGCGAGCGGCCGGTCGCCAGGCAGGCGGTCGAGCAAGGCCCCGAAAGGCGGAGCCGAGCCACCGGCGCGGGTCGATCCGCCCGCGGCCGTGGCGGCGCCCCCGGCCAGCCACGAAGCCGGACAGGGCGGCACGCCCGCGCAGGCCTTCTCGGTCCAGCGGTCGAGGAAGGCCTCGTAGTCCACCCGGCTGGTCCACTCGCTCCCGAAGCCGACGTCCAGGCTCATCAGTGAGACGTAGGCGCCCGTCCAGCCCGCGCCGTCCGCGGCGATGGCCTGGTCGGCCTCGAGGTCGTAGCCGGCCAGCGCATCGCGCGCACCGCCGGCGTGCGGCCGGCCGATGGCGTCGCCCAGCGCGTGGACGAAGGCCGCGGCCGACGCGTCGGCCTGGAGGATCGGGCTCATCGACGGCGACTGCCGCGCGATGCCGGCCACGGCGACGTCGGACCAGAGGCCGTTGTTGATCATGTTGTGGTAACGGTCCGGGTTGGCCACCACGTCGGGATGATCGGCGAAGCGGGCCGCGAACCAACCCCGCGGCACCACCGGGAAGACGTAGCTCCACGGCGTCGCGTAGCCGGCGCGGCCGACATGGCGCGCCCAGTGGTCGAGCTCGGTCCACGGATGACGCTCGAACTGACAGCGGTCGGGGTCGTGGCACGTCGTGTCCTCGAAGAAGCCGAGCCGCGGCGCCATCGACCGCAGCGGCAGGTAGCGCGGCGCCTCGGCGCCGAGCTGGGCGACCCACCGCGCGAGCTCATGGCGCGAGATGTTCCACGCGTAGCCCGGCAGGTGGTCGTTCTGGAGGGGCACGAACAGCACTCCCAGGCCGTTGGCCACCCGCGCATTGCGCCAGCGGTTGAGGCTGATCGTGACCGGCGCGGCGCTCACCGCCCGGTCGTCGGGCGCGAAGAACGGACGCACGCTGGCCGTCACGGCGAAGGCGCCGGCGCGCAGGCCGGGATCGACGACGAAGTTGGCCGTGTTGCCGTGCTTGACGACCGCGGCCGGGACGCGCGGCGGCCAGTCGCCCGGGTAGTACGTGTGGTCGACGGTCTGCTCGCCACCCGCGGGCGTCGTGAGCGTGACCGTGGCCTGCTCGGCGGTCAGCTCGCTGTCGGCCGACAGGCCGCCGGCGACGCGCAGCACGAAGGGCTTGGGGGCCGCCGAGACGACACCGTAGGCGGGATCGCGTGGGTCGTCGACCACCTGCGAGACGATGATCCGCGGCGCCAGGCGCGGCATGGTCATGAAGCGCAGCGTGAAGTCGCCGAGCATCAAGTGGCCGTCCATGCTCCGCACGCCGTTCACCCCGCCCACCAGGCGCACCGTCGCCACGAGCCCGACGTCGGGGACCGGATCCTGCGTCACGCGCACGTGGATCGCGTCGCCCACCGCCCGGGCCTCGGCCGCCAGGTCGCCGTGCCACAGCGTCTGCACCTGGACGGTGCCCGGGCCGACGGAGGCCGGGTCGACCGCCCGGTCGAGCTGGAGGATCGCCTCGCCGCCCGGGGCCAGCGCGACGTCGCGCGCGCCTTCCGACGGCTCGGCGCCGGTGACCCGCAGGCCCACGAAGCGAATGGCGGCCGCCGCCTCGCCGCCGTGGCTGAGGTTGACGGCGTGGACGGCCACGCGGTCGCGCTGGCGCATCGCCGCCGGCGGGGGGGCCTCGTAGAACACCTCGGCCACGCCCTGGGCATCGGTGAGCACCCGGTCCTCGAGCAGGGCATCGCCCAGCAGCCGCCCCATGTCGGGCGGGTCGAGCCGCAGCGCGACGACGTCCCCCGCCGCGGGCCGCCCGTCGAAGCGTTCGGCGACCAGGCGCAGCCGGGCCGTGCCCGGCGGATCGCGCACGGGCAGCTGGTCGGGCTCGACGGCGGTGCTCAGGCGATACGGCTCGATCCCGATGTGCAGACCGCGCTCGAGGCCGCGGCCGGGGGCGCGGGCACGCACCGTCACACCCGTGCGCCCGCGCAGCTCGCCGATGGCCGGCGCGGTAAAACGCGCGCGGACGATGCCCTGGGCGTCGGTCGTGCCGCGCGCCGGCTGCAGCCGGCCCATGTCCGGCGGATCGAGCGTGAAGTCGATCGGCGCGCCCGCCACGGGCCGCCCGGCGCCGTCGCGGACCGTGGCGACGATCGCGGCGGTCGACGGCTGCGCGCCGCTGGGCGGAAGCCGCGTCGTGTCGGCGTCGAGATCCAGGCCGGGCGCGGTGGCGGCCTGCTGCTTGTACTGCGCCTGGACGGTCACCCGCCAGGCGACCGCGAGCCCGACCGACAGCGTGGCCGCGAACTCACAGTTGTGCGAGGCGGGCGTGGTGGGGTCGAGGATGGCCGGTGCCGTCAGGTCGAGCGCCGGGAACGCCGCGTCCAGGCTGGCGGACGGCGTGCCCGGCAGGATGCGCGTCTCCGCCCCCTGCTTGCCCGACCGATCGTCGTACCAGCACAGCCCGGAGACCTCGACCGCCGCGCGCTCGCCGGCGGCGGGCACCGTCCCCTGGATGGCGATGTCGCCCGCCACGCGTCCGTCCACCGCATAGTCCCCGCCGCTGGCGATCCGGTCGGGCACGTTGACCGACAGCCGGCCTCGGGCCTGGTAGGCGTTGCCGCCGGGCACGCTGTAGTCGCCTCCGAATGCGAACGCGCGCGAGCCGGTGTCCCGGACCTCCCCTCTCGAAGTCGCGCCGTAGTCGAAGAACACGACGTAGAAGCGATCCAGCACCCAGGTCACCCAAAAATCTTTTTCGATGACCGCCGGGGTTGTGCCCATGTCGGCGGCGGTTTCGGAAAACAACGCACTTCGCTCCGCCGCGATCTGGTTGGCGACGTTGTCCATCACTCACGCTCC
>CAYQBA010000302.1:0-3890 GCA_964415605.1 uncultured Anaerolineales bacterium
GGCCACCGAGGGGGGTCAGTGGACCATGTTCCGGAGATTCGCTGTGCTGGCGGCGTGCTTCGCCGCCGCCGTGGGCTAGGGCGTGCTGGCGGGGCTGCGCGCCGTGGGCGCCCGGCCGGCCGACGACGCCGGCGCCGAGATCGACGTCGTCATCACCCAGGACGTCGTGCCGTACGGCGACGGCGCGGCGCTGGACGCGCTGTACGATCAGGCCCAGCCGGGCTTGCCCGAGCAGTGCCGCAACGTCGGCCAGTTCTACGTGATGGGCATCGGGCTGGCCGGCGTGTGCCGGCCGATCCCCGGCAACCGCCGCCTGATGCTGTCGGACTCGATGGGCGACCTGACGTGCGCGGGCGGGCGCTACCGGCTGGCGGCGCTGGCCTACACGTGCACGGGGCTGCCGATTCCCGAAGCCACGCTGGTCTTCAGCGGGCGCTTCACCACCACGCTGAGCATCAGCAACGGGGCCGGCAGCACCGCGTGCCGGCTCACGGCCAACGACACCGAGCGCCTGTACGTCGAGGTCGCCAACATCCCGCCGGGCCAGCCCTGGCCCGACCACATCAAGGTTTACGCCACGTGCTGCCAGTGCTGCGAGGAGGGCCAGCGGCGCCCGACGGAGTCGCTGTTCTCGGCGGCCTGCCCGACGCAGCGGGCGATCACGGTGGTGCCGGACGTCGACGTCCCGCGGCAGCTCCCGTGCTACGACAGCATCGAACAGCGCATGGGCGCGCGCATCCGCGTCAACACCTGCGGCCTGCCGGGCAACCCGTACATGGGCTCCGTCACCGCCCTCGGGCCCAACGGGCTGCGGATCGGCACCTACCCCATCATCCACGGCGAGGCGATCATCCCGTGCGACATCCCGCTGCTCGACGGCGCGCGGCCGACGTTGACGCCCTACCAGTGGCAGATCCAGGTCGAGGATCCGTTGACCATCGGGCACGTGTCGGTGGAATACTACTGCTGCAACTGCACCCCCGGCTGACGCACCGGCGACAGGCGGCGGATCGGCATGGCGGCCGCGACAGGCCAGACCAGCAGGCCAGACCAGCAGGAGGCATGACATGACACAGCGCAGGACGACCGCGTGGGGCCTGGCATGGGTCATCGCCGGGGGAGGGCTGGCGGCCGTGCCGCCGCCAGCAGAGGTCGCGGCCCAACCGGCGCCGCGGCGGCTCGTCGTCGCCCCGTTCCGCGCCACCGTGGCCGGCACGGCCGCCCCGGCGCGCCCCGTCACGGTCACGGTGCGCGGCCCCGACGGCACCCCGCGCGGCGCGATCGCCACGCGGGCCGACGGCGCGGGCGCCTTCGGTGTGCGCTGGTTCACCGACGCCCGCCGGATGCGTGCCGGCGACACGGTCGAGGCCGAGATCGAGGCTGGCGACCCGGCCCGGGTGGTCATCCCGCCGGTCTCGGCGCGCACCGACATCTGGGCCGACGCCGTCTCCGGGATGGCGCCTGCCGGGGCGACCGTCGAGGTCGTCCCCCTACAGCCTGCCGGCCCGACGATCACCACCCAGGCGGACGGCGGCGGGCGGTACGCGGCGGCCTTCGCCGGGATCGCCGACCTCGACCGCCACGCCCACGGGCTGGCCCGCGTGACGCTGGCCGGCGGGCACCAGATCTGGCTGGACTGGAGCGCGATCGCGCTGCGGGTCAACCTGAGCGGATCCGTGTCGGCGCGCATCGTGGGCGCCCGGGGGCAGCCGATGTCCGCCGCGCTGTGGGGCGCGGGGGACGCACGGCTGGTCGCCACGGCCATCGGGCTGGCCGAACCGGATCCGGCCGGCCCGGCCGGGCATCGCACGGAGTGGGAGGGTGTCTTGCTGCGCGATACCCTGGGCCACGGTGTCTCGGCCCGCCCGGGCGACAGCCTGATCGTCACCGTCGGCGACGACCAGGTCAGGCTGCCGCTGCCGCGCCTCGACGTCACGGCGTCGGTGGCGGACGACCGCGTCGTCGTCGCCACCGACCCGGGTCGTCCCGTCACCCTCACCCTCAGCCTGGATCCGCCGTCCGGCCCGGCGCCGCCCCCGGTGGTGGTCGTCGCCGACGCGCGCGGCCTGGCCGGCCACGCGTTCGGCGGCACGGCGGACATCCGCCATCGAGACTCCGTGGCCGTCGAGACGGCCGTCGATGGGCACCCGGTCATGCGCGGGCAGTCTCTTGGCGGCCTGTCGCTCGACCTCGACCGCCTGACCCTGAGCGGGTGGTGGCCGACGCCGGGTCGGCCACTCCACGCCGACGTCGCCCCGCCCGGGGGAACGGCCACGGCGCTGGCGGTGCCGGTCGCGGCCGACGGCACGTTCACGGTCGACCTCGGCCACGCCGGCGGCGAGCCGGGCCCCGGCACCCGGATCGCGGTCACCGATCCCGCCGACCCCGAGCGCGCCTTGCGCCTGACCGTCCCCGAGCTGGCGTTCACCACCGACGTCGTCGCCGACACCGTCGCCGGCCGCGCCACGCCCGGCGGGTCGATGCGGCTCACGGTGGTCGATGACCGAGGGCAGGTCTCATCGACCCATGGGGATCCGGCCACCACGGTCGTCATCCCCGCCATCGCCGCCGACGGTTCCTGGTCGGCAACGCTGGGGCCCCGGTTCGACGTCGCGGCCGGCACGCTGATCCAGGCTGCCTACAAGACGCCCGAGGGGCACATGGTCGCCCGCTCCCTCCGCGTCGCCTGGCTCAACGTGCAGCACGCTGGCGCGGCCGTCTGCGGCCACGGCCGGGCGCGGACCGTGACGACAGCGGTCCTGCACGACGCGGCGCAGCGCATCCGGGCCACCGGCATCACGCGCACCGACTCGGACGGGCGGTTCGGCCTGATCCTCGCCGACACCCTCGGCCGGCCGATCCCGGCCCGCTCCGGCGACAGCGTGAGCGTGACCACCGGTCCCGACACGTCGCGTCTTGTCGTCCCCGACCTGGCCGTCGAGGCCGACTGGGCCAGGCTGAGCCTGGCCGGCCGACTCGCGGCAGGCGGCGTGGCCACCTTGCGCCGCCCGGCGGGCAACTGCGGCGACACCGTGTGGTCCGCCACGACCCCCCTCGCGGTCGATGCCGACGGGACGTTCCAGGTGTCGATCGCGTCGGCGGTGCCTGGCGATGGCGTCGAGATCGGGGTGGTGGGCCCCGACGGCCACCGGGCGTTCCGGCCCGTCGTCCGGCCGCGCATCCGCGCCTGGGTGGAGACCGGCCGTGTCGACGGCCGGGCCGCGGCGCTGAGCGAGGTGCGGGCCGTCCTCAAGCGGGAGGGCGCCACCATCGCCACGGCGGGCACGACCGCCGATGCGGCCGGCACCTACCGGGCCGCGTTGCGCGACCCGGCCGGGAAGCCGGCCCTGCCCCGGCCGGGCGACCGCGTCGAGGTCACGGCGTCCGGAGCGGTCGAGACCGCCGTCGTCGAGCCGCTCAGCCTCGACTGGAGCGCCGGCGACGGCATCACCGTCGGGGCCACGCCGGGGCGCGCCATGGAGATCGAGCTCCAGCTGCGCGACCGCCGTTCGGTCTGGCTCGCGGTCGCCGCCGATGCCGCCGGGGCCTATCGCCTGCGGCCGTCCGACATGCCGCCGCGCGCCGCGTGGTCGCTGGCCGACATCACCCGCGTGCAGGTGACGACCGATGCGGCGGCCGGGTCGGCTGGGGGCCGCTGGCACGCCCTCGCGACGGCGGCCGGGCCTCGCGGGGTCCCCGACCCGTACGACCCCGACCCCCGGCCGCTGCCGGGACGGGCACACCTGCCGTATGTGGCGCTGCGCGCCCGGCTGGCGGGTCGGTGAGGCAATCGGGGCGACCGGGGCAATCGGGGCGGCCGGGGCGACCGGGGCGACCGGGGCGACCGGGGCGACCGGGGCGACCGGGGCAATCGGGGCGACCGGGGCGAC
>CAYQBA010000303.1:0-3887 GCA_964415605.1 uncultured Anaerolineales bacterium
CGCGCCGCGCCGCCCGGCCCCGCCGGCGGCTGGGTCGGCGGCGCGACGGGCACCAGCGTCGGCGAGGGCGCGCCCGTCGGGCCGGGCGACGCGGACGGGGATGGCCGGGGCACCAGCCGGCCGATGAAGTCGGCGATCCGCTCGGTGGTGGGGTCGGCCGGCTGCCCAATGGCGGACACGATGGTCTCGAAGTCGCGGCCCGGCACCACATCGAGCACGCGCGCCACCTCGGCGCGCCGCAAGGCCTCGGCCATCGCCTCGGCTTCGGCATCCCGCCGCGGCAAGTCGTCGGCCGCGTACAGCAGCAGGAACGGCGGATCGCCGCGCGATGCGTGGGCCACGGGCGACGCGTCGGCTCGCGCCCCGGGATCGATCCCGAACACGTTGGCATACTCGCGGCTCGCGGGATCGATCCGGTAGATGCCCGACACCCCCACGACGCCGCGGATGTCGGCCGGCGAGAGGCCATGCGCCGCGAGCAGGCGCGCGTCGGTGGCCACGAGCGCGGCCAGGTGCGCCCCGGCGCCTTGCCCCATCAGGAACACGCCGCCGGGGGCGCCGCCCCGGACGATCAGGTAGGCCCGCACGAACGCCACGGCGCGTGCCACGTCCTGGGCGTGGGCGGGGTGGACCACGCCGCCGGGGCCACCATCGGTCAGGCGGTAATCGACGAGCGCCACCCCGATGCCCCGTGCGGCCAGCGCCTGGCCGATGTTGGCGTGGTTGCGCCGGTCGCCCGACGTCCAGCCCCCGCCATGGGCGAACACGACCACGGGGGCATCGTCCCGACCCGTCGGGAGGTAAAGATCCATGACGTGCCGCGTCGGGTCGGCCCCGACCCCCGAGGCGTAGGCCACGTTCCGCACGACATCGATCGGGTCGGCGTGGACGGTCGTCGATGCCACCGCCATCGCAAGCACGCCCGCACCGACCACCGCCGCACCGGCGGCGCGGCGGCGGCGCCGACCGCCGCGGACACCGGCAGTGCCGGCGGCCCGGCCCGCGAGCGGGATGGCATCCGCCGCCGGCGGCGGATGCGCTACGGGCCGGACCACACCAGCGAACCATCGGCCTGCGCCTCGAGGCGGCGCCCGTCGGGCAACCGCACCACGAGGAACCGTGCGGAGTCCGAGCCGAACTGCGTGGTGCGTCCGCGGCCGTCGAGCACGCGCCACTCCGGCGCGTCGAGGTAGTCGGCCCGCCGACCTTCCACCAGCGCGCTGTAGGCCAGCAAGTCGGGCCCGCGTGCGAGCCAGCCGTGCTCCGGCAAGAGATGGACGCCGCCCCCGAGGGCGACCGGCCACACGGCCGCCGAATGGTTGATCCAGAGATCGAGGGTGGCATACCGGATGTGCAGCCGCGGCCCAGCCAGGTCGAGGTCGTTCGCCAAGGCCCATGAGAGGTCGCGTTCGACCCCGGTGGCATCGGCGTACCCGACCCCCACGAGGTCGGCGTCGAGGTAGCGCGCCTGGAGGGCGCGCGAGACGTAGTAGGTCTTGACCTGGTCAGCCGCCGACAGGAGATCGCCCGGTGCCCCGTCGCCCCGGGTCTGCCACGCGCCCGCATGCCCATAGGCCAGACCGGTGGCCTGCCACTCGTCGATCTCGGCCTCGGTCAGCTGCCGATCCTGGCCGGCCGGCCAGTCGGCGAAGAAGCGCTCGTAGCCGCCCATGCCATAGCCGATCAGGCCCGGGCGGACGATCGCCAGCTCGTAGTCCGGGACGACGAGGTACGGCGCCCCGGCGGGCTGGTCCGCACTGCCCGTGGACAACGCGCGCGACACGGCATCGACGTAGCCGGTGTAGAAGGTGTCGTAGCCCACCTCCCACGGCCCATGGGCGCCGGCCGCCGACACCGGGCCAACCGCCGCCTGCAGCGCCGCCATCAGGCGCTTGTACGCGTGGATGCCGCCGCCGACCGTCGCCGGATGGGCCGGTGGCGCGCCCCGATCGAGCGCGTTGTCCGGCGCTCCCGGCCAGGCGTAGGCGGGGTTCCACGTGGCCACCTCGGACACGTCGACCCCCCCGATGCCGGCGCGCGCCAGCTCGTCGCCGGCCGCCGCGGCCAGCCGCACCGCGGCGTCGGGGGCGAGGAGGTAGCCGCCGGTGGCCATGCCGTCGGGGCACGTGCCGGCGGTGACTTGCTTGGGCATCCCGTCGCGGCCCATCACCCGGTCGGCGGCCCGGTAGAGCGGGCTCGGGCGATCGGCGCAACCGGCATCGGTCATGGTGTAGGCCAGCGTGACCGAGAGGCGGCCGCCCGCCGTGTTGGCCAGGCTTCGCAGGCCTTCGGGACCCCCCGCCGCGGGGGCCGGCGGCCACTGCGCCGGCGCGGGCACGCGGGGGTCGATCCAGCCGTCGCGGTGAACCTGCAGGTCGTCGACGCCCCAGCCCTGCAGGCGGGCCAACCACGCGGCCTGCGTGGCGAACGCCGGGGCGCCCGGGCCGCCCGCGAGCGTCACGTGCACGCGTCCGGCAAGCGCGGGACGATGGGGCGAAGGCGGCTGCCGCGGCACGGCGAAGACGTCGGTGACGTCGGGCGAGAGGGTCACCCACACGGTCTCGTCCACGGGCCGCACCTCTCCGGCGGCGTCGGGCCGGTAGAACGCGCCGATCTCATTGGCGAACGCGCCGGGTAGGAGCGTCGGGCCGCGCGCCGCCAGCGCATCGGCGTGGCTGCGCGGGTAGTCCAGGAGGGTGCTGGCAAACCACTGGTGATCGAGCATGGTCACCGGCACGGCGTCCATGTACGGGAGGCGCACGCTCACGCCGTCCATCGAGCCTTCGATGTCGCCGGCCGTGAAGCCCGCGTACCCGCCGGCGCCTGGCGGCACGCCGCCGTCGAGGCTCTCGGCGCGGATCTCGAGCGCCCGGCCGACCAACCGTACGGTATAGCGCTTCTGGTGCGCCACGTTCTCGAGCGTCTCGCGCACGCTCAGCTCGACCCCGTCGCCCTCCGGCAGCAGGGCGTGGGCGACCTCGTCCACGGCGCCGACGAGGCTGAACAGCCGCGGCTCGATCTCGGTGCCGTCGGCCTGGCGGTAGTAGAGGCCAGCGCCGGACATCGGGAAGCGGCCGCTGGTGACCTCACGGACGGCCAGCCGTCCGCGCGCGTTGTCGGGATGGCGGAGGTCGATCTCGAAGGTCAACGTCATGCCACCGCGATACGCCAGTCGGTATGTGCGGGCCGCCGCATCGAAGGTCACCGTGCGGGCGCCTTCCCGCAAGCTTGCCCATGGCACGAGCCGCTCGCCGGCCGGGTCGGCGCGGGGCGTCGGCGTCCGCGATGGCGTGGGGGTCGTCGACGCGGTGGGGGTGATGGAGGGCGTCGCGGTTGCCGACGGCGTCGGGCTGGGGCCGGCGGGCGAGGGCGACGGGGCGGTCGGTGTCGGGCTTGCGACCGGCGTCAAGGTGGCCCCGGGCGTGGGGGACGACGATGCCACCGGGGTGGCCGATCCCGGCGGCGTCGCGGTGCGGGTTGCCGTGGCCGCGGGCGTGCGCGGGGTCCGGGCCAGCGCGGTCGCCGTACGCGCCTGCGCGGTCGCGCCGGCGACGATGTAGCGCTCGAGCGTCCCGTGGGCGAGGAGCGGCAGCGACAGGCGCGCCGCCGGCGGCCCGTTCTGCGCCAGGCCGTCGCGGGGCGGGCGGGGCGGCGCGCCGCCCCCCCGCCCCCCGGGTCCCCGGGGGGCCCCCGCCCACCCCGCCGCCCCCCCCCCCGCGGCCCCCCGCCCCACTATGGCGTGCCCTGGTCCGTCGGCGCCGCCGGCGGCTGGGGCGTGGCGGGCGGCTGCAGCGGCCGGGGGGCGGAGCGCTTGGTGGGCACGGGCTCGGCCGTCTTGCGGGCCAGGTCAGTCGCCCGTGCGTTGGCCTCGGGATTGACCGGCGTGG
>CAYQBA010000304.1:0-3881 GCA_964415605.1 uncultured Anaerolineales bacterium
CGGCACCGGGCTCGGCGGCCGGCTCGTCGCCGTCGCCGCCCGCGTCGGCGGCACCGTCGGCGTCGGGCTCGGCGGGATCGATGCCCCCGTCGGCAGCGGCGTCGCCGACGCCGCGGGCGTGCCCGGCTCGCCCGACGACTGGTCGAAGCCCGCGCCCGCCAGGAGCGCCGGCAGGTACAGGCGCGGCGGCACTCCCGCCAGTGCCCGCGCGTCGACCCGCGCCAGCTCGGGGTCGTGGTCGGAAGTGCGGACCGTGTCCGGACTGTCATCGTCCGGCGCCGCGACGCCGAAGTCCACGTTCACGTGCACCGACCCGAACGCCTTGACGTGCGGCTCGAACGACGGCTCCACCAGGATGTGGTCGAGGATCTGCGAGACCCCGTTGAAGATGAAGCTGTAGGCCTCGTCTGGCGCCGCCAGCCGCGGCACGAGGTGCAGGTTGACCAGGTGCCCGCCCTCCGTCAGCCGCCGCAGCGGCCCGGCATCCTCGAAGTCGTTGAGGTCGCCCATGACGATCACCGGCACGTCCGGCTCGCGCGCCTTGAGGTCCAGCACGAGCTCGAGGTTGTGCTGGGCCATCGCCACCCGCACCGGCGTCGTCTCTTCGTCGCCGCCGCGCTTGCTCTTGAAGTGGTTGACGATGACGTTCAGCCGCCCGCCGTCGGAGACGCGCGCCAGGCGGACCAGCAGCGGCGGGCGGCTGTAGAGCATCCAGCCCGTCCCGCCGCCCGGCAGCGGGCAGGCCACCTTCGGCTCGGCCACGTCCATGGGGCCGCAGTGCTGCTCCGACGTCGCCGTCAGCACCCGGAACTTGCCGCGCCGGAACATCAGCCCGACGTCGATGCCGCGGGCGTCCATCCCCTCGACGAGCACCGCGTCGTAGCCCGCCGCCGCCAGCTCCGGATGGGCGGCGAGGTCGCGCAGCACCTCGACCTTCTCGACCTCCGAGACCCCCAGGATGTCCGGCGCGCCGAGCAGCCGCCCGATCGAGCGCGCCCGCCGCGCCACGTTGACCGCGTAGCGCTCCGGGCTCGGCGTCCACTCCGTGTCGTTCTTGCCGGGGTCGTCGATCGTGTCGAAGAAGTTCTCGAGGTTGTAGCTGCCCAGCGTCAGCTCGCCCGGGCCGGCCGGCGCCGCGATCGCGGGCGCGATCCCCGACCGCATCACCGCCATGGCGCCTGCCGCGGCCGCGCCGACCGCCACCTTGAAGTTGCCGTAGGTGTAGTTCAGCGGCCCGATCGCGCCGCGCAGCACGTCGCCGTGGTCGAGCGACCGCCAGCCGTTCGGGAACTGCACGCCGAGGCGCAGCCCGGTCTCGCGCCCGCGGAAGACCCGCCGGACCTCGCTCTGGTCCGGCACCGTGTAGGCCTCGCCGAACCCGTTGGTGGCCCCGACGACGCGCACCGGCCCCGGATCGACGATCATGCCCTCAAACGGCTCGAGGTAGGCCGCCGCCGCCTCGACGCCGGCCGGCAGGTCGAGGCCGATCGGGACGATGGCCGTGTCGTCGGGCCCGACGACCTCGTACGTGTCGAGGATGACCTCGGTGAGGTCGTAGTACTCGCTGACGCGGCCGGTGACGCGAACCCGCTGGCCCGCCGCGATCTCGGCGTCGCGGTTGCCGTCGTACACCCACAGCCCGTCGCTCGTGGCCGGGTCGGCGTCGCAGCCCGGCGCCTGGATGAAGAACCCGTCGACGTCGCTGTCGACGAACGCGCCCGTGACGATGCCCTCGACGACCACGCGGGCGTCCTCCATGCCGGTCTTGGCGCCGGAGCCCTGGATCTGGCACGGCGTGGCGACCTGGGGTTCCTGGGCCTGGACGGCGATGGTCGAGGAGGCGGCGAGCCCGACGAGGATCACGGCGGCGGCGAGGATGGCGCGTGTCAGCATGGGGGCGTTCCTTGGGAGATCCGGTCGGACGTGTTGACCCGCGGGTGCGGGCGAGACTATAGCACAGCCCCCGGCCTCTGATGCAGCATCGGAGCGGGCCGCGTCAACCGCCGTGCGCGGGCCGTGCATGACGCCGGTGTCGCCGATCGTGGATCGGCGCTCGGCAGACGGATCCGCCAGGCAGTTACGCCTGCGCCGTCGGCGACCGCGTCGGCGACGCCGTCAACGGCACCTTGGCGTAGACGTTGCCGAGCGCCAGCGTGCACCCGATCGCATCCAGCGCGATGGATGCGTCCAGCCCCTCCGCGTCGGCGTACACCCACATGTCGCCCTGGCGCGTGAACACCTCGACCCATGCGGCGTCCTGCGCCACGAGGACGTAATGGCGGAGCCCAGGGATTCGGCGATAGCGCCTGAACTTCTCGCCGCGATCGTAGCCTTCCGTGGACGGCGAGAGGACCTCGACGATCACGGTCGGGTTGAGCAGGGTGTCGCCTTGATCATCTTCCACTTCGATCTCGCCACAGACGACGGCCAGGTCCGGATAGGTGTAGGCGGAACGGTCGACCCGGACGCGCATGTCCATTCCGAGCACCGTACAGGGTCGTTCACCAAGCTGGTTTCGAACACTCAAGCCGATGTTCCAGGCGATCAGGTTGTGCGCCAGGCTCGCCCCGCTCATCGCGACGACCTCGCCGTCGAGGTACTCGCTCTTAAGCTCGGCCTTGCGATCCATGTCCAGATAGGCTTCGGGCGTCAGCGTCGGCACGATGGCCGGCATGGTCATGGACGACCTCCTCGTGGATTCCGTGCGAAACCTGGAACGCGCGCCGGTTCGCCGCCCCAGCCGCGCTCCACTCCCAAAGGATGGGCCACCGGCCTGCCGGCGGCAAGATCGCCACGCGGCACCCGATACAGCCGAAACTCGTCGAAGCGCGCATCCAGACCCGCCGATGCGGCCTCGGCGTACAGCGCCACCGTGCCGCTCGTCGCCGAGCGCTCCTCGACCACCGCCAGCAGCTGGCCGTTTGCGTACAGCCGCACGGTCTCGCCCTGCCGGGCGACCAGCATGTGGTTGGCGTCGCGCTGGACGACCGCCGACGCCGTCAGCGGCACGACCGCCTGCCAGACCCCGCCACCGCGCCGGAAGAGCCCGTAGCGGCCGTCGCGGACCACGACGAAGGTGAGCCACGCCTGCCCGTCGGCGCTGATGCCCGTCACGAGGCCCGCGGCACCGGCGGCGTCGCCCGCGAAGGCGACGTCCGCCTCCATGGCGAAGTCGGTCGCCGCCAGTCGGGGCGTGTCGAAGCGCCAGATGCCCGCGGTGCGGATGAGGATTTGGAACACCCCGGCCAGGTAGCCGCTGTGGACGTCGGCGTCGTCGTGCGTCGTCCAGCCGCTGCTCGGGTCCCCGAACCCGTCGTAGCGCTGCAGGCCGCTCGCGACGAAGAAGTCGCCCGTCGCCGTCGTCGCTCCGCCCGCGTAGGTCACCGTCCCCAGCAGTCGGTACGGCCCGGCCGGCAGGTCCGCCGGCACGGTGCGCTCGAGGCGGAACCACTCCTCGCCGGGCGGCACCAGCAGCGAGCCGCGCCAGGCCAGCGCGTCGGGCGCGACACCGTTGTCGCCGACGACGGTGAACTCGAACGCGGCGGTCACCGGGGCGCCGGTGCCGTTGCGGGTGCCGACGAACAGGTGGATCGGCTCGCCCGGCGCGAACGCCTGGCGCAGGCGCGCCGGGTCGGTGCCGGTCGTCAGGGCCCCGATGGCCATGACCCCGAGGAATGCCGTCGGCGACGCGGTGGGCACGTCGATCGTCGGCGGCGGCAGGCCGGGCGACGGCGTCGCGGTCGCCGTCGGCGGCGCCGGGGGCGAGATCGCGGGCGACGCGCTGGCGGTCGGGGTCGGCGAAGTCGTGATCGGGACCGCAGTCGGCGGCGTGGCGGGCGACGGAAGCCGGGTGGCCGTCGGGCCGGGCGACGCCGCCGCCG
>CAYQBA010000305.1:0-3857 GCA_964415605.1 uncultured Anaerolineales bacterium
GGCCGCCGCGTCGGGCTGCGCGGCGCTCGGCGCCGGCCTGCTGGCGCTGCCGGGCGATCGGGTGGACCTGGGGTTCGCCGGCATGGCCGCCATCGTGCTGGCGTTCGCGCTGGCCACGCCGGCGGCGACGCTGGCCCTGATGGCCGTGGCGGCGCCGGTGACCGGCCGGCTGTTCGGCCCGGTCGGCCGGATGGCGCCGCGCGACATCGGCCGTGCGCTCAGCCGGACGGCCGTGGCGATCGCCGCGCTCATGGTGGCGGTGTGCGTCAGCATTGGGGTGGGCCTCATGGTCGGCAGCTTCCGCGTCACGGTCGAGCGGTGGCTGGCCGACACGCTGGGCGCCGACGTTTTCGTCTCACCGCCGTCGGCCAACACCACCAGCGTCCACGGGACGCTCGACCCGGCCCTGGCGATCGAGCTGGCGGCCCTCGACGGCGTCATCGGGATGTCGACGGCCCACCAGGTCGAGGTCCGCTCGCCCGACGTCGGGCGCGTGAGCCTCACGGCCGTGGCGTCGGACATCGCGGGCGAGCGGCGACCTTACCTGGCGTCCATCGGGCCGCCGGCCGCCGTCTGGCGGGCGATGCTGGGCGGCGCGGTCATCGTCTCGGAGCCGTTCGCCCGGCGGCACGCGCTGGGCGTCGGCGACCGGCTGCGCCTCGCCACGGACCACGGCGACCGCGACCACGCGATCGCGGGCGTGTTCTACGACTACGGGTCGGAACGGGGCGTGGTCTACATGGCGGACCCCGTCTACCGCGCCGGCTGGGACGACGACCGGATCTCGTCGATCGCGCTCATGCTGCCGCCGGAGATCGACGCCGACGGGTTCGCGACCGAGCTGCGCCGGCGGATGGCGGGGCGGGTGGACCTCAACATCCAGTCCAACCGCGGGCTGCGCGCGGCGGTGATGGCCGTGTTCGACCGGGCGTTCGCCATCACGGCGGCGCTGCAGATCCTGGCGATCGGCGTGGCGTTCGTCGGGGTGCTGGCGGCCCTCCTGGCGCTGCAGCTCGAGCGTGGGCGCGAGTTCGGCACGCTGCGCGCCACCGGGATGACCGAGGGCCAGGTCGGCGCGCTCTCGCTCCTCGAGACGACGCTGATGGGCGGCGTCGCGGGCCTGCTCAGCTGGCCGGCGGGGCTGACGCTGGCGCTGCTCCTGATCTACGTCATCAACCGGCGGTCGTTCGGGTGGACCATCCAGACCGCGTTCGAGCCGGCGACGTTCGTGCAGGCGCTGGGGCTGGCGGTCGGCGCGGCGGTGCTGGCGGGGATCTACCCGGCGCTGCGCCTCCGCCGGCTGCCGATCGCCCGGGTCCTGCGCGAGGAGTGAGCATGGGCAGCGCGCGCGGCGGGCGCGATCCGGCCCGTGGTCGATGGGGCGCACGCCGGGGACCGACCGCCAAGGCCGTGGCGACGGCGGCTTGCGTCGTCGCCGCCACGGCCGCCGGCCTCGCCGCCGGCTGCCGCCCCGCGCGCCCGGGCGACGGGGGCGGCGCGGATGTCGTCGACTATCTCTCGGCCCGGGGGGGCGACGCGGGCTTCGCGCGTGCGTCCGGCCCGGGGCCGATCCGCTTCCCGGCGGACGAGGGCCCGCACCCGGAGTACCAGACCGAATGGTGGTACTACACGGGCAACCTCGCGGCGGCCGACGGCGGCCGGCGCTTCGGCTTCCAGCTCACGTTCTTCCGCCGCGCCCTGGCGCCGGACGCGGGTGGGACCGCGCGGCCGTCGCGCTGGGCGGCGTCGCAGGCCTATCTCGCCCACTTCACGGTCACCGACGTCGCCGCCGGGCGGTTTCACTCGGCCGAGCGCCTGGCGCGCGGCGGCGCGGGGCTGGCCGGCGCAGCCGCCGACCCGTTCGAGGTGTGGGTGGAGTCGTGGTCGGCCGGGCTGGCGCGGGGGCCCGGCCCGGCGGTGGCCGTCCCCGCGAGCACGGCCCGCCGTCCCGATGCGGGCATGCCTGCCCCCTCGGCGCGGCGCGGCGTGGCGGACAGCGACGGTTTCTCCGGCCCGGTGCGCCTGGCGGCCGCCGACGGGCCGGTCGCCATCGACCTCGAGCTCCGGCCGGCGAAGCCGCCGGCGCTGCACGGCGACGCGGGCTACAGCCGCAAGGGCCCCGAGCCCGGCAACGCCTCGTACTACTACTCCTACACGCGCCTGGGCGCCACCGGGACGGTGACGACGGCCG
Source organism: uncultured Anaerolineales bacterium (assembly GCA_964415605.1). GTDB lineage: Bacteria > Chloroflexota > Anaerolineae > Epilineales > Epilineaceae > UCB3. The sequence goes on from CAYQBA010000305.1 coordinate 2,192, forward strand.
ACGGCGCGTTCGCCGTCCGGGGGCTGGCGTGGATGGACCACGAGTGGTCCACCAGCGCGCTGGCACCCTCACAAGTCGGGTGGGACTGGTTCTCGCTGCAGCTCGAGGACGGGCGCGAGCTGATGGCGTTCCAGCTCCGGGAGCGGGGCGGGGGCATCGCGCCGGAGTCCAGCGGCAGCCTGGTCGACCGCGACGGCGCGGTGACGCCGCTGGGGCGCGAGGACTTCGCCATCGTGCCGACGGGCCGCTGGACCAGCCCGCGATCCGGGGGCGAGTACCCGTCGGGCTGGCGGCTCACCGTTCCGGCGGCCGGGCTCGACCTGGCGGTCGCGCCGCTCGTGCGCGACCAGGAGCTCGACGTCGGCTTCAAGTACTGGGAGGGCGCGGTCCGGGTTTCGGGCACGCGCGACGGTGCGCCGGTCGCGGGGCACGGCTACGTGGAGCTGACGGGCTACGCGGCGGGCACCGCCGGCGGGCTGCCCGGCACGGATTGAGCGGACGGATCGGCACGGATCGTGCGAATCGGATAGGGGATCGAACCATGCACCTCGCGCGCAGCCGCACCGCCATCGCGATGGCCGCGTCGGCGGCCCTGACTCTGGCCGTGGCGGGCGAATGGGCCCGGGCCCAACCCACGCTGCCCGAAGCCTATCGCCGCGTCGACACGTGGGCCAGTCGGCCGCAGCCGCGGCCGGCCGGCGAGATCACGGCCGCGGCCGGGGTCGACGTGGCCGCCGACGGCAGCGTGTTCATCGTCGACGCCGCCGAGGGCAACGTGCACGTGCTGGCGCCCGACGGCGCGGGGCGGGCGATCATCGGGGCCGCGGGGCACGGGCCCGGGCAGCTCGACCGGCCGGCCGACGTCGACGTGCGCGGCGGCCGGGCCTACGTCACCGACTCCGGCAACCGCCGGGTGCAGGTGTTCGACGCGGCCACCGGGCGCTTCGTGGCGGCGTGGCCGAACCTCGGCCGGCCGCACGGCATCGCCGTCGGCGCCGCGCGCGCCTACGTCAGCGACGCCGAGTCCAACCGGGTCTGGGTGCTGGATCTGGGCGGCGCGGTGCTCGACGTCTGGGGCGGCGGCGACCTCGACCTCACGACGCCGCGCGGGATCGACGTCGACGCCGCCGGCACGGTGGCGATCGCGGACCCGGGGGCGGGCACGATCGTCGTGGTCGGCCCGGACGGGCGGTTGGCGACGACGCTGACGCGCGCCACCGCCAATCCGGACTTCATGGCCGTCGACGTCGCGATCGAGGGCGCCGCGGTGTACGCCGTGGCCCCGCGCCAGGCCTTCGCGTTCCTCAGCCTCGACCTGGTCGGCGTGTGGGTGCCCGGCGCGTACCTCGTCGGGGGCAGCGGCATCGCGATTGGCCCCGGAGCGGGCTACGTGGTGACGGTGCGGGACAACCGGGCGGACTTCAGCGGCGTCTATCACTATCCCACCCGGCAGCCGTTCTCGGCGCAGGGCGGGGTCTGGGGCGGTTCGCCGGCCGCGCTGGGCGCGCTGCACGGCCCGCGCCGCCTGGATGCCGGGCCGGCCGGCGTGTTCGTGCTGGATGCCCGCCCGCGGGCCCAGCGCTGGAGCCTGTCGGGCACCCCGGCCAGCCAGTGGCGCGCGGAAGGCGCCATCGACGAGGCGGCTGCGACCGACGGCTCGGTGTTC
>CAYQBA010000306.1:0-3851 GCA_964415605.1 uncultured Anaerolineales bacterium
CGGGGGTCGAGGCGTGGCCGGGCGCGGCGGCGTGGCCGCCGGCCCTGGGCGAGGCGGCGGCGCCGGGCGGGCGGCAGGCGACGTTCCTCGACCGCGCGGGCAAGCGCCTGCCGGTGCTGCGGGTCGTCGGGCAGCTGGCGCAGATGTACGTGCTGGCCGAGGGTCCGGAGGGGCTGTACGTCGTGGACCAGCATGCGGCGCACGAGCGGGTGATGTACGAGCGGTTCATGGCGCGCTCGGCGCCGCTGGCGTCGCAGCCGCTGCTCGTGCCGGAGATCGTCACGCTGGACCGGGTGCAGCTCGGGGCGGTGGAAGACCACGCCGGCGCGTTCGCGGACCTGGGCTTCGACGTCGAGCCGTTCGGGACGGACGCGGTCTTGGTGCGCGCGCTGCCGGAGGTCCTGGCCACCACCGCCGACGCGGCGGCGACGGTGCGGACGGTGATCGACGCGACCGCCGAGGGCGGCGCGCCGGTGCACGACACGTTCGAGGCGCGGCTGGTGCGGGCGGTGTGCAAGCAGGCCACGGTCAAGGCGGGCCGCACGCTGACGCCGGCGGAGATGCAGGCGCTGATCCGCGACCTCGAGGACTGCGAGTCGCCGCGGACGTGCCCGCACGGGCGGCCGACGATGATCGTGCTGACGGCGGACCGGCTGTTCCGGGAGTTCGGGCGCGGGTGAGGCGCGGGGGCGGCGCGGCGTGCAGGATGCCCGCGGTCCCAGGCATTTCCAAAGTTCAGGCCGTCGCCGGCACGGCCATCTGCCATCACGAGGAGGAAACCGATGCTGATCCTGCATGATCTGCCCGCCATCCACTGGGCCGCGGCCGGCGCGGGCATCGCGGCTATCACGCTGCTCTTGCTGTGGACGACCAACCGCCGATTCGGCATCTCGACCGTTTACGAGAGCTTCTGCGGCCTGGTCAGCCGGCGGCCGTACTTCCAGCGGGCGGAGCTGCAGGGACGAGGCCGCTGGCGGCTGCCCTTTGCCGGGGGCCTCGTGCTGGGCGGGGCGCTGTCGGCGGTGCTGGCGGGGGGCTGGGCGCCGCTGTGGGATCTGGGGATGTTCGACGCCGAGATCGGCTGGGGGCCGGCGGGCAAGCTGGCGTGGATGTTCGGCGGGGGATTGCTGATCGGGTTGGGGACGCGGATCGCGGACGGCTGCACGAGCGGGCACGGGATCTTCGGGCTGGCCAACTTCGAGCGGGCGAGCTTCGTCAGCGTGGTGAGCTTCATGCTGGCGGGGATCGTGGCGACGCACATCATCTATCGCGTGATCTTCTAGGGGGCGGTGCGGCATGCGCGAGAATGTCTTGTTCGCGATCTTCGGGACGGTGTTCGGCCTGGTGCTCAGCCGCAGCGGCGCGGCGGACTACGACTTCATCCAGGGAATGTTCCTGTTCACAAACCTGCAGCTCTACGGCATCCTGGCGGTGGCGGTGACGTTGACGGCCATCGGGCTGCGGGTGTTGCGGCGGGTGGGCAAGACGGTGACGGGCGAGGCGATCGTCATCAAGCCGAAGCTGCCGAGCCGGGGCAACGTGGTCGGCGGCGTGTTGTTCGGGGTCGGCTGGTCGGTCACGGGGATGTGCCCGGGGCCGGTGCTGGTGAACGTCGGCGAGGGCAAGGTGTACGCGCTGGCGGCGTTCGCGGGGGTGCTGACGGGGGCGTACCTCGTGGGCTGGTTCCACGAGCCGCTCCGGCGGCGGCTGGGGCTGGCGTAGGGAGCGGGACGGGCGATTGCGCTGCCGACGGGCCATCGGGTTCGACGGCGGCCTGCAGTCCCGCCCCGATCACATTGCATGGCCCGTTTGGCGGTCTTGCAGGGGCGCTCCCGGCACCTTGCAAGGAGCAGAACGGCGTCCTGCAAGGACGCTTGCGGCGCCTTGCAAGGCTGGCGGCGGCATCTTGCAGGATCACCGCCGGCGCGGCGCGGGGTCGCGCGGGTGTCGGGGGTCTCTGGCGCGCGTTGCCCGCCGCAACCGGCCGCGGCCGGGCGACTGCCTCCGCCGGCGCTGGCCGGCCGGTCAACGCAGTCGAGGGCGGTCCCCGGTTGGCGGACCGCCCTCGATCGTACGGCTCAAGCCATCGGCGACAAGTTGAGGGTCGGTGGAGGCGGTCAACCGTGTCATCATGGCAGGCGGGCGGGAGGATGGCCCCCCTAACCCCCCGATAACGGGGGGAACTCCCTTGGCCGCCTCATGCTAGATGTCGGCACATGTCGCGTAGCCGACAGCATCTTCAGGTCCATCACCCGTACAATCCATCGCGCCCGACGGCTCGCATGCCACCCGCCAGAGAGTTCCCCCCGTTATCGGGGGGTTAGGGGGGCCAAAGTCGCCCGCTGACAGCTTGACTTCGCCGCCAGGCCCTTAGTTGTCACCGATGGTCCCAAGCGTGTTCGGGTGTCACGTGGCTCCGGCCGCGGGCCGGTCCGCCATCGGCGCCTCCGCCGGGCGCATCGCCGGCATGAACGGGCCGCTTCCCATCGGCGCCACGGCGGCATCGCGGCGGTGGTCGTGCCGCAGCGCCGCCTGGAGCTCGCAGCGTTCCCGCGTCGCCTCGCTCTGGCGGGCGCCCGCGATGTCGGCCAGATGGATCGCCAGCGCGTCCAGCCGCGCGCCTGCGATGTCGGCCAGATGGATCGCCAGCGCGCCCAGCCGCGCGCGCGGGAGCCGCTTGAGCCGCAGGCCGTAGTGCGCCACTGCCTGAACGAACGCCGCCATCGGGTCGTGATCCTCTCCTGGGTAGGGTGACCGCTCTCGTGCGCCTCTCGGGTCGGGCGCTCGCCGCGGCGATCGATTGGGTAACCGCCATGAATACGATCGTGGGCGGTGTTTTATTCAGGATCGCGGGCGCTGAATGGCTGTCGTCCGGCCGCCGATCGGCCACCGAGGGTGTTGGCTGGTCTTTACGGAGCTGCCAATGAGTCACAAGGAATCGGTGGGCGATGGGGTATGGGTCAGGTGACCGCGTACCTGCCCTGCTGGGAGCGCGGCACATTGCGTCGACGGAGACTTTAGCCCTGGGGCCGCGGGCGAGGCAACAGTGTCGCGGGAGCAAGTCTCCCACGCCTCAGTGTTGACAACGTGGGGGGGGGCGTGTGGTAGGATAATAATTAAGTGCGAGCATTCACACGCGACGTGCCCGCATGGCGGTAGGCGCATGGTGGTGGGTACAGCGAGACCGCCAAGTGGATTCGACCCGCAGTGGTTGACGAGTTGCCAAGTCAACTCGCGCGCGTCAATCCGATGCTGACACTCGGCATTGGCATGCCTCAACTCGCTGTTCTCGGCTCGCAACTCGACAGCCAGGGCACGCAGTTCGAGATTCTCGGCTTGGAGCCGCTCAACCGACAGCTCGCGGCTTCCGGACATCCTCAACCGCTTCAGCATGGCGTCAGGGTACCTTCGTCCTGCCGGATTCGCAAGTCGTCAGCCGGCCAGGCTGAATGAGTACCTGAGCGCAAGGAGTAGAGAGTTGAAATGTCATGATCGATGGATAAGACTGCGAATGCCGATAGTCGCCGGAGCAACAGCTCTCTTTGTCGCAACTTCTACCCCTCGATCTACAAGGGCTGGGCATGGGGGCACTGCTCAATGCCCCACCGCCAATGAGCACTGCCTCGCAAGGGCACAGATGTTTCCGGGAGATGGTAGAGTCGTCGGCGTTGTAGCCACGATATGGTCGCACCCTGGGCGGCCATGTGCCCAGTCGATCTGCGACCCTGTTGGTGGAAATGGTTGTGGTGGCTTCTCAGCAGTCCCGCTATGGATTCCAAGTACCCGAAGTGGTCATGGGATCGAGCAACTCTGCTTCTGTAAAATCGGAGAAGGTGGCACCTCGATGGCCG
>CAYQBA010000307.1:0-3803 GCA_964415605.1 uncultured Anaerolineales bacterium
CGCGCGGCGGCCCACGGCCGCCGACGCCGGCGGCGGTGCCGGCGACGTCGACGACCGCGGCCGAGGCGGGTGCGGCGGATGCCGAGGGCACGCCGGGCGCCGAGGCTGCTGGCACTCCGGGCGCGGGTGCGGCGGATGCGGAGGCGGCGACGGGCACGGGCACGCCGGCGGCGCGGACGGCGACGCCGTAGGCGCGGGGGGCGCGGGTGGGGGGAGGGCCCCCCTACCCCCCCGATAACGGGGGGAACTCTCTTAGCCGCCGCATGCAAGATGCCGGAACACGTCATTTGGCCGATGGGATTCTGATGTCCATCCCCCGGCCAATCCACCTCGGCCAAGGGCGCGCATGCCACCCGCCAGGGAGTTCCCCTGCTATCGGCTGTGCATGACGCAGGTTACTGGTTGTCGAGGTGGCGGAGGACTTGGGCAGCGGTTTCCACGTCCTCAAGACTGCGGCCGATGACGGTGGCGGCCATGGGGGCCAGTGGAGGGTCCGACATGGCCCCCATGGCCGGCAATCCAACGCCCGACCTGGCCAACGTCATCGACGGTGTCCGATATCATTAGTCATCAGCAGTGGCAGGCAGACCGGCTGCCGTGCTGGGAAGGTCGTTCCCGTGGGTGTTGCTGTAGCCATGGATGTCGGTGCCAGTGTTGGCGGACGAGTCGGAGTCGTCGTCGACACTGGTACCGGAGTCCGAGTTGGTGGTAGTGTCGGCATCGGTGTCAAGGTCGGCGGGGCTGGCGTTGGTACGAAGCCCAGGATCACCTCGCGACCGCGCGCCACCAAGGTGTCGACAGACCCATCGTCGTAGTACACCTGGATTGTGTACAACGTGCCATCTGGGGCACTACGGTAGGGTTTCGCATATAGATCGGCCCGGCCCGGGCCATCAGACTGCACATAGAGCATCCACGTCGCCGTACACGGTTGCTCCCATCGCCCTCCCCCGGCGGAATCCAGGAGAACGAACCGCACTGGCTGGTGATCAGTCCGCAGGCCAGACAGGCGAATGTGGAGGTTGTCGCCGATCGTCCCAGGACTACACATCACCCCAGCATACGCACCTCCATCTTGACCAACGAAGTGCGCCGCCGGGAGCGGATAGTGCAAGTAGCCGTGGTAGACAGTTGCATCGCGAAGGGCGGATATCACATCGTCATTCTGGCGATCCACGTCCTTCAGTGGTGTTCCATAGTCGGCGAAGTTGATTACGAAGACAGTCTTCTTCGTTACGGCAGAGCCGGCCCTGGTGATCGCGCGTGTGGTTCCCCTGAGTGCCCCGAAGGAACCCGGTCGTTTGGGTGCTGTGGCGAGTTCGCGCGAGCCGAAACGCGCAGGGGCAATGCTGTACGATCGGCGGATGGGGTCAGGGGCGTCGGGACGTGGCATCTGGAGACTGATAGAGGGTGCCGATAGCATGGTGCCGGACGGTGGTCCAAACAGATAGGCAAGCCAGTTTGGATGGTGAAGCCCAGATCGATTTCGATTGGTGTTGTCGAGTCCCGGTACATTCTGTATCCACCATGTGTAGAATCCCAGAGGAGTGCACCCCCACCGCTCGCAACCATACTGATTCAACTGCGCCGACCCGTCTTGGCTCCAGTCCTCGCAGTTGCTGGTGGTCGGAGTGAAGTCAGCGTAGATGTATTCTCGGTCGTTCTCGCGCGGGATATTGGGCGGGTGATGGATATCGCCACAGCCGGCGACCTGGTTGTTTCCGGTGAATGGGCGGGCAACGAAGCCGTACTGGTCACTGAAGAGCCCAACGCACCGCTGCGGAAAGTACTTGTCTCCTTCCCACGGCCACGTCTGTGTGACGAAGTCGCACAGGAAGTAGGTCTTGAAAAACGTCTCCATCCGATGCCCCATGGCATGAACGGCTTGGTCAGTGCCAAGCGTGTAGTTGAAAGCCATCGTGCTCATGACACGACCGCAGTCGGGCGCGTCCGGGCTCCCCCAGCCAGGACCGGATGTCGTATGTTCCCAGAAGTGGCCCTTGGTTACTCCGTCTCCATTGCCTCCCCAAAACCACACCTCGTCAATCAGACCTTCCTTGGCCAAGCGACACAGGTCGTACTTCTGGTAGACTGCACGATAGTCAGCTCTACCGTTCGCCAGTACCGGGGGAAGTGTGTCTTCCCGAATCAGACCCTCGTAGACTTCGAACTCCAAATAGGGGGGAGGAGGTGTCTGGAGAGGGCCGTCGGCTGCGGCTGGCTTGCCGTCGGTACCCAGTGCGAGCGCGATGAGCACGAAGATCATCGTCAGATGGCGGTGGCGCACACGTCGAATCATGCCGTGCCCCCTATTACCATGGTGGCGGATGAGCGCAGGGTATCACGGTTGGTCGCCTCCGTCAATCCCTCCGCCCACCGGCGAGGGGCGTTGGCATGCTGTAAACTTGTCGCCATGAGCACCGTCGACGACGTCCGCGACCGGCTCGACATCGTCGAGGTCGTCGGGGAGTACGTGGCGCTCAAACGGGCCGGGCGCATCTACCGCGGCCTGTGCCCGTTCCACGACGAGCGCACCCCGAGCTTCGTGGTGTACCCCGACAACGGCCACTGGCGCTGCTTCGGGGCCTGCGCCACCGGCGGCAACGCGTTCGACTTCGTGATGCGGATCGAGAACATCGACTTCCGCGCCGCGCTCGAGCTGCTGGCCCGCCGCGCCGGCGTGGTGCTGGCGCCGCCCACACCGGCGGCGGCGAAGCGCGAGGGCGAGCGCGAGCGGATGCTGGCCGCGACGGCGGCGGCGGTGGACTTCTACCACGCGCAGCTCATGCGCGGCGCCGCGGGGGAGCCGGGGCGCGCGTACCTGAAGTCGCGGGCGTTCGGGGGCGAGGTGGCCCAGGCGTTCCAGCTCGGCTGGGCGCCGGCGTCCGGCACGGCGCTGGTCGACCACCTGGCGGGGCAGGGCTTCGGGCCGGGCGAGCTCGTGGCGGCGGGCCTGGCGCGGCCGCGCGAGTCGGGCGGCGGGGTCTTCGACCTCTTCCGCGGGCGGCTGATGATCCCGATCCACGACCCGCGCGGCCATGCCATCGGGTTCGGGGCCCGCACGCTCGACCCGGGCGGGATCCCGAAGTACCTCAACTCACCGCAGTCGCCGATCTTCGACAAGGGCCACCAGCTCTTCGGGCTGCACCGCGCGGCGCGCGCGATCCGCGCGGGCGGGCTGGCGGTGGTGGTCGAGGGCTACACCGACGTCATCCGCGCGCACGCGGCGGGCTTCGACAACGTGGTGGCCAGCCTCGGCACGGCGCTGACCGAGCACCAGGTGAAGCTGCTCAAGCGCTTCGCGGGCGTGATCGTGCTGGCGCTGGACGCCGACGCGGCGGGGCAGGCGGCGACGATCCGCGGCCTGGAGGTGGCGCGCGAGGCGGCGGCGGGCGAGGTGCTGCCGGTCCCGACGGCGTCGGGCATGGTGCGCTACGAGCAGCGGCTGGACGTCGAGCTGCGTGTGGCGGCGCTGCCGACGGGCCGCGACCCCGACGACGTGATCCGGACCGAACCCGAGGCGTGGCGCGCGGCGGTGGCGGCGGCCAAGCCGCTGATGGCCTACCTGTTCGACGCCCTGACGGCGGACCTCGACCTGGCCGATCCGCGCGGCCGGCTCAAGGCGGCCGACCGGCTGATCCCGGTCATCGCCGACATCCCGGACGTGGTCGGGCGCAGCGTCTGGCTGGCGCGGCTGGCGGCGCTGATCCAGATCGACGAGCGCGACCTGGCCGCGCGGCTGCCGCGGGTCGGCGGCGCGGCGTCGGCCGGCGGGCGCGGCCCCGCCGACCCGCGGCGCCGGA
>CAYQBA010000308.1:0-3642 GCA_964415605.1 uncultured Anaerolineales bacterium
CCCCCCCCCCCCCCCCCCCCCCCCCCCCCCCCCCCCCCCCCCCCCCCCCACACCAGCCCCAGGTTTTAGGATTTCCGCCACACCCTTAAGACTCCGCAGCCTATTCCACCCCCCCAACCCGTTGACGGCCCCGATGCGCCATTCCTATAATGGCCAAACGCCGCCTCACCCCAATCGCGGCCATCAAAGCCTTGCCTTCCACCAATAGCCGAATCACTACACGAAACGTAGCCCCCTCAGGAAGCACCCCGATGACGCCACGAGTCTCCCGCAACCTGGCCCTCGCGCTGGCCCTGGCCTCGGCAACAAGCCACGCCTTGTCACAACCAGCCGCGGCCCAACCGGAGGTCGGCACCGTCACCGTCCAGCCCGGCGACAACCTGTTTCGGATCGCCTTGCGCTACGGCACCACCGTCGAGGCACTCGTGCGGGCCAACCAGCTGGCGTCGCCGGACTGGATCACCGCCGGCCAGCGCCTCGCGCTCGCGCCCCGGCCAACCGGCCGCCCCATGCCGGCCGTCGCGCCGTCCCCCGCCCTTCCCGCACCGCACACGCCCGACCTTGCCCCATCCCCGCCCACCGACTCCCCCCTCTTCGACCCCGCTCCACCACCCGCCCCCATCGCCGCACCCGCGACGGCGGCCGAGGCGCCCGTCGCGCCCGTGACCGATGCGTCACCCGCCGGGCAGTACGTCGTCCAGCCCGGCGACAACCTCTTCCGGATCGCCCTGCGGCATGGCACCTCCGTCGACGCCCTGGCGCGGCTCAACGGGCTTGCCTCCGCCGACCTCATCGCCGCCGGGCAGATCCTCAAGCTCCCCGGCGCCACCGGCGCCACCGGCACATCCCCCAGGTCCCCGAACCCGACCGGCACCGATTCCGGCACCGACGCCGCCGCCGCGCCGCCCGCCGCGCCGCCCGGATCGGGCGGCATCGCCGCCCCGCTGCCCGCCCCGGCCGGCCGCGGCACGCGCGAGATCGTCATCGACCTCTCGGACCAGACGCTAACGGCCTTCGAGGGCGGCACCCCCGTCCGCCGCGTCGTCGTCTCGACCGGCAAGCCCGCCACCCCCACGCCGGTGGGGTTCTACCGCATCTACAGCCGCTACCGCAGCCAGGACATGGCCGGCCCCGGCTACTACGCCCCCGACGTGCCGTTCGTCCAGTACTTCATCGGCGGGTACGCCATCCACGGCACCTACTGGCACACCGCGTTCGGCACCCCCGTCAGCCACGGGTGCGTGAACCTGCCCACCCCGGATGCCGAGTGGATGTGGGGCTGGGCCGGCATCGGTACGCCGGTCACGGTTCAGTGGTGAAGGCCGTCGGCACGCTGGTCACGGCTCGATGGCGTTGAACGCCATGCCGCCCCGGCACCCACTCACGGGCACTCCGTGAGCCGACCCGCGATCTGCCGGTAGATCGCCGCCAGATCCTCCCCGTCGGGCGCGAAGAAGTAGTCCTCCGGCCGCGACGCCACGGCGCGCATCAGCGTGTCCAGGACGTCGTCGCGCTCGCCGAGCCCGATCGTGAACAGCCGCGTCCCGGCCCGCTTGGCGGCGTCCGCCGCGCCCAGCACCGTGTCCTCCTGGCGCCCGCCGCCGACCGGCGTCGGCACGCGGTTGGGCAGACCGTCGGTGAGCAGGATGATCACCGGGTCGTTCCCCCCCACCCGCGGCGTTCGGTCGAGCACGGCCTGGCCTTCGTGGATCGCCAGATCCAGGCGCGTGCCCTCCTGCACCTGGCCGAGGAGACCGTCGATGGCGCCGACCACGCGCATGCGGTCGTCGCTCAGGTCGATGGCCGTCCACGCCCGGTCGTTGAACCCGACCACCCCGACGCGGTCCCGGCCGCCGGTCCGATCGGGCTCGAGCACCAGGAGCGACACGAAGTGCTTGGCCGCGTCCAGCGCCGCCGCGTGCTTGGTGCGCCCCGTCCGGGTCGGGCGGTACATCGAGGTCGACATGTCGATCACCAGCACCGCGTCGGTGTGGATCGCCTCGGGCACGCACGGCTCGTTGCCGGCCATCGGGAGGTAGATGGTGTACACCGACGGCGTGGGGGTCGGCGTGATCGACGCCGTCGGCGACGGCGTCAGGGTGACCGTCGGCGTGTCGGTCGCCGTCGGGCTGGGCGTGACCGTGGCGCTCGGCGGCACGGTGCCCGTCGGCGTCCACGTCGGCGTCGGCGTCAGCGGCGCGCACAGCGCCTCGAGGTCGCCGAGGCCGGCGGTCTTGCCGAAGGTGATGGTGGCGCCGGCGTAGATCGTCTCCTTGGTGACAATGTCGCCGCTGACATTGTCGTACCACGCGATGCCGCCGCTGTAGATGGTGATCGGATCGATCATCGTCGAGATCACCTGGTCCAGCCACGGCAGCGACGCCAGGGTGCCCCAGCTCGACTCGGCGTGGATCACATTGTCGTGGTAGAACTCCGGCACGGTGAGCGGGATGAACCGGTCGCCGACCTGCCGCATCGTCAAGACCATGTCGCCGTAGCCGGCCCGCATGACCGCGCTGTCGGCCTGGCGGTCGCGCAGCCCCAGGACGAGGTCGCCGTCCTCGCGAAACTCGATGTCGACCGGCATCGCCTGCGCCTGCGTCAGGCGGTCGTTGTCCTTGGCCAGCCACGGCTGCCACGGCGGGGTGCGGCCGTAGTCGAGATCGACCCGGGCCACCTCGGCCATCGCGGTGCCGTCGGGCCGCGAGCGGTACACGTACACGGCCAGCGGCCGGTACGCTGCCGTGCCCGGCCGCGAGGGGTGGCGCGCCTGCGTGTCGGCCACGGCGTGGTACAGCCAGCCGTCGCGGTACGCCAGCCCGAACGGCTGGGCGTCGGCGGCCCACCACTGCCCCGCCGCGCCGTGCGGGAAGAGCCCGATGATGCGCCCGTCGGGCACCGACAGGCGGTAGATCAGCGTGTCGGACAGGTTGACGACGTACAGCTCGTCGGCGTCGGGCGTGATCTCGATGTCGCCCAGCCCCACCCGCCCGACATCCTCGCTCGCGGCGGTGTCGAACGACCCGCTCGGCCGGAAGTCGTGCGGGTCGCGCCCGGCGGCCAGCTGCGCCCACGGCCGCACCATGCCCGTGGCCAGCTCGACGCGATAGATGCCGCCCGGCCCCAGCGGTCCGAAGCCGGCCAGCCGCTTGGTGTAGGCCGCCACGTAGAGGTGGTCGCGCCGGAGGTCGTGCGCCATGCCGAACACGGCGCCGACCTGGTCCTGGTAGGCCACGTTGAAGTGCCGGAGGAGGTCGTCGCCGGCGGTGTCGTTGAACGCCACCACGGCCGGCTGCCCGGACAGCCAGGCCGGGCCGTAGGCCTGCCCGGCCCCGTCGAGCATCGGGGCGAACGACGTCGTCGCGAGGTAGGGGTTCGGGCCGCCGCAGCTCTGGCGGATGGCGGCGTGCGCGTCGGCGTAGGCCGTGGCGGTCGCCGGCGCGGGCGTCGGCGCCCGGGCGCCCATGGTGGCGACGACGGCCACGGTGGGCTCGAGCATGCGCAGGCGCGGGCCCGCCGCGGCCGCGGCGATGGCGGCGGCGGTGGCGGCGGCCGCGGTCGGCGTCGGCTCCTCGGCCACCAGCGTCGGTGCCAGCACCGTGGCGGTCTCGGCCACGGCGGTCTCGCGCGCGACGCGGGTCG
>CAYQBA010000309.1:0-3620 GCA_964415605.1 uncultured Anaerolineales bacterium
ACCTGGAACGCCGCGTAGGCCGGGCGCGGCGCGCCGGCGACCTTCGGGTCCATCTGCCAGCACGGCCGGTCGAACGCCGCCCAGCACTGGTTGCCCGCATGGTTGCGCACGAGGCCGAACGCGTCGTAGCTGGTCGGCCCGTTGCCGCAGTCGTCGTAGAGCTGAAAGTAGAACAGCGTCTCGACGCCGGCCGCCAGCGCCTCCGGCAGCGCCTGCCAGATGTAGCCCGCCTGCTCGGCCAGGTTGGCGCGGCCGGGGCTGGCCGGGTCCCAGCATGGCCCGGGGTGCTCCGACCAGATCGGCAGGCCGGCCTCGGTGACCCAGATCGGCTTGGCCGGGATCCCACGCTCCGCGAGCAGCGCGCGGGCCCGGTCCGGGCCGGTCTCGAGCAGCGACGGCGAGCGGTACCAGTGCCACGCCGCCTTGTCGAAGTAGTGATTGTGCCGGGCCGGCAGCGGCGATGCGGCGGCGCGCGCCTTGAGCGCGTCGAGGAACTGTGCATACCAGGCCTGGGCGCCGGCGTCGTCGGCGATGCCGCCGTGCATCACCACGGCCTGGGGGTCGCGCCGCTTGATCACGAGGTAGGCCACCTCGAGGTAGCGGGCGTACTCGGCCGGCGTGCCGCGCCAGAAGGCCCGCAGGTTCGGCTCGTTGCCGATCTCCCAGGCGCCGATGCCGGCGTCCGCGCCCCAGCCGCGCGCCCGCGCCAGCTCGCCGCCGGGCCGGTAGCGCTCGGCCACGGCGTCGACATAGGCCGCCCAGCGGTTGGCGGGGTTGACGGCCGCCGCCCCGGCCGGGTCGTCGCTCGCGCCCCCATCGGCGCGCGTGAAGATCGCGGCGCCCAGGCCCTCCGGCGCGCCGTCCATGACCACCACGCCGGGCTGGTTGCCTTGCAGCACGGCCAGCGTCCGCAGGCCGTGCGCCACGTCGCGCGCGACGATGCCGTCGCTGGCGGCCCAGCTCATCTGCCCGGACCGTTCGACGAGGTCCCAGTACAGCGACCAGCGGTTCCACCCGGCCCCCGACTCGGCGGCGCGCCGGTAGCGGTCCGCGACGACGTCGGGGGTCAGGGCCTCGCGGTCGGCCGGCGGCCTGTCCGGGAACCGGACGGCGTGCAGGTCCAGACCGTCCACGTGGACCAGGCCGAAGCGGGGGTTGGGGCTTGCCTGCGCGGCGGGGGCGTGCCCGGGCCCGGCGAGCGCCGGCGGCGGCCCCGCGGGGCCGGCCAGCATCGCCACGAGGCCGATGGCGAGCGTGATCTTGCGTGCGGTCATGGGGGTGACGTGCCTCCCAAGAGTGCCGTCAGCAAGGGGCGTGCCATGGGGCGGGTGCGCGGTGCGGGGACGGCGCGATGGCGCCGGCGGCCTACCCCGGATCTGCCCGCTCCACGGGCGTGCTGGCGCCGGTTTCGACCGCCAGCCCGGACGCCGCCCAGCCCGGCTCGACGAGGCGGCCGAACATGTCGCGCGCGCCGTCGAAGCCGCCGTGCAGGTTCACGAGGTTCGAGAACCCTTCCGCCGCCAGGATCTCGCAAGCCTGGCGCGAGCGCGAGCCGACCGCGCACGTCAGGATCAGGCGATCCGACGGGGCAAAGCGCTGCTTCATCGCGGCGACGAAGCCCGGGTTGAACATCAGCCCGAACGGCCCGGGCACGGCCAGCGGCACGTGGTGCGCGCCGGCCGGATGACCGCGGTTGAACTCCTCGGCCGTGCGAACGTCGACGATCGACCACCCCTCGCCGCCGGCGAGCAGCGCCTGCGCCCCGGCGGCATTCGTGGTCGAATGGCTGCTCACGGGAACAGCCCGAGGCTGCCGTAGGCCGCGACGATCTTGTTGATGGCTGTCACATACGCCGCCGTGCGCAGGTCGCAGCCGTGCCGCACCTGCGCTTCGCGGATCTGGATGTAGGACCCGACCATCGTCTCCTCGAGCCCGGAGTTGACCAGGTCTTCCTCGGCCGCGCCGCGCGTGAACACCGACACCTCGTCCTCCGAGAAGTGGTGCGCGGTCACGTTCTCCACCGCGTGCAGCAGCTTGCGGTAGGCGCCCTCTTCAAAGCGCTTTTCCATGCGCCCGAATCGGACGTGCGACAGGTTCTTGAGCCACTCGAAGTACGACACCGTCACGCCGCCGGCGTTGAGGTAGGTGTCGGGGATGATCAGCACGTTCTTGTCCAGGAGGATCGTGTCGGCGTCGGCCGTCACCGGGCCGTTGGCGCCCTCGCCGATGATCTTGGCCTGGATGCGGCCGGCGTTCTCGGCCGTGATCTGGTTCTCGAGCGCCGCCGGCACGAGGATGTCGCAGTCCATCTCGAGCGTCCGGATCGACGGCGTGATGTTCTCGGCGCCGGGGTAGTCCAGGATCGAGCCGTTCTCGGCGCGGTGCGCCACCACGGCGTCGAGGTCCAGGCCGTCCGGGTGGTAGATGCCGCCCTCGTACTCGGCGATCCCGACCAGCACCGCCCCGCCCTCGGTGAGGAACTTGGCCGCGTGATAGCCCACGTTGCCGAGGCCCTGCACGATCACGCGCTTGCCCCCCAGGCCCGTCGAGAGCCCGCGGGCGCGCATGTCGTCGCCGAAGCGGCATGCCTCGCGGATGCCGAAGAACACGCCGCGCCCCGTGGCCTCGCGCCGGCCGCGGATGCCGCCCTGCCCCACCGGCTTGCCGGTGACGCACGCCAGCGCGTTCAGCTCGCCCGCCGTGATCGCCTGGTACGTGTCCGCGATCCAGGCCATCTCGCGCTCGCCGGAGCCGAAGTCCGGCGCCGGCACGTCGACGCCCGGGCCGATGAAGTTCTTGCGGATCAACTCGAACGTGTAGCGGCGCGTGATCCGCTCGAGCTCGCCGTCGGAGTAGTGCGCCCGGTTGATCCGGATCCCGCCCTTGGAGCCGCCAAAGGGGACGTCGACGACGGCGCACTTGTAGGACATGAGCGCCGCCAGCGCCATCACCTCGTCCTCGTTGACGCCGAGGCTGTAGCGGATGCCGCCCTTGGTCGGCAGCTTGTGCTGGCTGTGCTCGGCGCGCCAGGCCTCGATGACCTCCACGGATCCGTCGTCGCGGCGGACGGGGAAGGCGACGCGGTAGACGGCGTTGCAGCGCTTGATCTGTTCGAGCAGACCGGCATCGTGGGGGGTGAACACCGCGGCGCGGTCGAACTGCCGGTTGACTTGCTCGGTGAAGCTGTAAGCGTGGGACATGGAAAGCCTGGCCTCGACTGGATCCGACGGATGGTTGGGTGACTGTCGCGAACGCCGAAGTTAATCACGATCGGGCCGCGATTGCCAAATCATCGGAGGGTAGGGTTGGAGAGGGCGGCGCCGGCCAGCGTGTGGCCGATGCCGGCGCGGCCGATCCGGGTGGCCGTCGCCGTCGGCTCGGCGAGGGTCGGCTCCACCGGCGGCGTCCCGGTCGGCCGGGGAGGCTCCGTCGGCTCGGGGGTGCGCGTGTGCTCCGGCGCGTGCGTCGCCGTCGGTGGCCGTGTGGGCTCGCGGGAGGCGGTCGGGCTCGCGGCGCGCGTCGGCTCGGGCTTGCGGGTCGCGGTCGCCGTCGGCTCGCGCGTCGCGGTCTCGGTCGGGCGCGGCGACGCGGCCGGCGTCACCGACGGCGGGTCGGTCGGG
>CAYQBA010000310.1:0-3548 GCA_964415605.1 uncultured Anaerolineales bacterium
CGGGCCGCGCCCAGCGCGCGAGCGAGCCGGCGGCCGGGCTTGCCTCGGGCGCCGCCGCCCGGCGCGCGTTGGGCCGGGTGGCCACGCCGTCTTCGGTCCAGTACAGGAGGTAGTAGCGTGAGAGGAGGAACACCCCGAGCATGACCGCCGCGACGGCTTCGCTCAAGCTCTCGACCGGGCCGCTGTTGCGCACCGGCATCCGTTGCCCGTAGAGGGCGGGGACGCCGAGCGCGATGACCGAGAGCACCAGCATGGTGGCCGTGATGTTGGCGCCCTCGCGGCTGAAGTACTGCGTGCCATGGCGCAGGCCGCCCAGGAAGATGCTCAGGCCAAGCCCGAGCACCAGGTAGGTGAGGATCGATCCGGTCAGGCCGGCCTTGACGAAGGTCAATCGGCCATCCCAGATCGCGCACGCGCTCACGGCCAGCAGCGTGGCGCTGCCGAATGCCGCGTTGGCGAGCCCCCCGGCGCGCCGTCCATGAGCAAGGGCCACCGCCTCGATGGCGTGGCCCGTCGCCGTGGTCAGGCCGGCCAACCCGACGGCCGCGGCGACAAAGACCGCCATCGCCCCGATGCCGAGCCGCGGGCCGGCCAGCGCGATCGGCGCGGCGACGAGCGCCACCCACAGCCCCGCCCTCACGAGGCTGGCAAGGCCGGTCGGACCGGGGTCGCCGCGCGCGCTGGGGCGGCGGCACGGGGATGGGCGGGCGGGCGCATGGCCGCATTATAAACGGAAACGGCGCCCCGCGTCATCCGGGCATGCCGTGCGGCACGCATCGGCCTTTCTCGTTCGCGGCCGACATGCAGTAGAATCGCGCCCATGACGGAAGATACCGCGCCCCCCGAGCCGCTGCTCAACCGCCGCTATCGGCTCGACGAGGTGGTCGGCCAGGGCGGGATGGCCGTGGTCTGGCGCGCCGAGGACATGCTCCTCGGCCGCGTGGTGGCCATCAAGGTGCTCCGCGACCAGTTTGCCAGCGACCCCGAGTTCCTGTCGCGGTTCCGCAGCGAAGCACGCACGGCGGCGGCGCTCAACGATCCCGGTGTGGTCAGCGTCTACGACGTGGGCGAGGACAAGGGCGTGCACTTCCTCGTCATGGAGTACGTGCCGGGCCAGGACCTCAAGCAGGTGATCCGGGCCGAGGCGCCGCTGGACCCCGGGCGGACGGTGCGCATCGCGACGGCGCTCGCGCGCGCCGTCGGGCAGGCCCATGCCATCGGCATGGTCCATCGCGACATCAAGCCCCAGAACGTGCTGGTGACGCCGGACGGCCGGATGAAGGTGGCCGACTTCGGGATCGCGCGCGCCGTCGCGGCCGCCGGCATGACCGCGCCCGGGGTGGTCATGGGCACGGTCCACTATCTGGCCCCCGAGCAGGCATCGGGCGATGCGGCGACGTTCGCGTCGGATGTCTACAGCCTGGGCGTCGTCATGTACGAGATGTTGACCGGCCGGGTGCCGTTCACCGCCGAGTCGGGCGTGGGCGTGGCGCTCAAGATCATCCACGAGGCGCCGGTCCCCGTCGACCACGTCAACGCGCGCGTCCCGGCGGTGCTGGCGAGCATCGTCGCCCGCGCGATGGCCCGCGATCCCGCCGAGCGCTATGCCAACGCGACGGCGCTGGCCGAGGCGCTGGAGAGCTTCCTCCGCTGGTCGGACCAGCACACGGCACCTGGCCGCGCCGTCGATCCCGCCGCCCCCGCGGGCGGCATGCCGGCCGGGCCCCCCGTGGCCGCGGCGCCGCCGGCGACTCGCCCGGGCGCCGCAGCGCCGGCCGCCGCCGGGCCGTTGTTCGACACGACGGGCCTGATGCTCGGCTTCGTGGCGCTCGTCGCGCTGGCCATGCTGATCCCGCTGTGGTCGGTGGTTGCCGATCGCCTCGGCGCGGCGCCGGCGGACGCACCGCCGGGCGCGCCCGGCGGTGCCCGCCCGGCGGCCACCGCCATGGCCACCGAGCCTCCGGCCAGGATGGTGCTCGTGCCGGATGTGGCGCGCCTCACCGCCGACGAGGCCACGCGGCGGCTCGAGGCCGAGGGCCTGGGCGTGACGACCGAAGACGTCCCCGACGCCACCGTCGAGGTCGGGCGCGTGATCCGGCACATCCCGGCCGGGGGCGAGACCGTCGCGGCCGGCACCGTGGTCAACCTCCTCGTCAGCGCCGAGGGCATCACCACCGTGCCGGAAGCCGAGGGCGACTACCAGACCGTGGCCGACGCGATCACCCGCGCGGGCCTGGTGCCGGGCAGCCCGCGCTACCAGTGGGGCAGCACGTCCGGGCGGGTGGTCCAGATCGCGCCCGGCCCGGGGCAGCGGATGCCCTACGGCGCCACCGTCCAGATCACCGTGGGCAGCGGCTCACGCTTGGCCTTGGGCGTCGACTTCGAGGACAACCTGTTCCTCGCGGCCGTCGATCTCGACCGCGCCGCCTTTGCCGCGGGCGAGACCGCGACGCTCGTGCCGCATTGGGAAGCCGTCGGCCCGATCACCGGCGAGTACGGCGCGCGGGCGGTCCTGCGGGGCGCCGACGGCATCGTCATCAGCCAGGACGAGAGCCCCGCGCTCGGCGGCGACGGCCGCCCGACCACGGCGTGGGCGGCGGGGGAAAGCCTGAGCGGGCAGCCGCTCGATCTGCCGATCCCGCCATCGACGCCCGCCGGGTCGTACACGCTGTGGGTCGACGTCTTCCGGATCGGCAACCCCGGCGAGCGCCTGCCCGTCAGGGGCGGGGGGGCGGCGCGGGTCGCCGACGGGCAGGTCGAGGTCATGGCGATCGACGTCAAGCCGGCGGATGCGCCGGCGCCCTAGGCGGCCAGCGGCCCGCGGCGTGCGTCGCGGCCGGCGCCGGGGTGCGCCAGACCGCGTTGTTGGGGGCCGGGCGACACGCTATAATCAATCTCCCGGAACTCGGGCGACGATGGCGACCGTAGCCTTCGATCCCCCGTGCGGCCCGACCCCGGTCGAGAGGAATTGAAACGCGTCATGGTACGGAGCAATAAACGCGGCTGGCTGGTCTGGGCGGTGATTCTCGCCGGCGCGCTGATCCTCGGATTCGCCTATCAGTCCACCCAGTCGGGCCAGCGGATGACGCTCACCGAGCTCGCCACCGCGGTTCGCGCCGGCAAGGTGGCCGCCATCCAGCTGTCGGGCGACGAATCCCGCGCGCTCGTCACGCTGACCGACGACAGCCAGCGCACCGTGCTCAAGGAGCGCAGCTCGGACACGTTCATCGAGCAGCTCGGCCTGGGCCCGGCGGACCTGGCCGGCGTCAAGTACTCGGTGGCGCGGGCCAGCAGCCTTGGCGGCCTCGCGCCGCTCCTCGGCGCGCTCGTGCCCTTCGTGCTGATGGTCGGGTTGCTGATGTTCATGATGCGCCAGGCCCAGTCGGGCAACAACCAGGCGATGGCCTTCGGGCGCAGCCGGGCGCGGCTGATGACGGGCGACACCCCGACCGTCACCTTCAACGACGTGGCGGGCATCGACGAGGCCAAACAAGAGCTCTCGGAGGTCGTGGAGTTCCTGCGCGAGCCCGAGAAGTTCATCGCGCTCG
>CAYQBA010000311.1:0-3409 GCA_964415605.1 uncultured Anaerolineales bacterium
CCGCCGACGCGACGGCGTGGATCGCACCGGCGGCCGCCACGAGCGCGTCACGCCGCGCGCCGAACTCGACCCGGCCGGCGATGGCCACGAGGTGCGCCGACGACAGGAGCGCGGTGACGGCGGCGCACACCAGCGCCGTCAGGAACACGCCCGCCGGCGCGACGGGCCGGTCGAGCGCCGCGCTCGGGCGCAGCGACGGTTCGGCCGGGGTCGAGCCAGCGCAAGGTCCGGGCCCCAAGGGCGCGCGCCCGGCGGGAACACCCCCCGCCGGCGTACGGCGGCCGGGCGGCGGGCCGGGCACGGGATCGGGTCGCGAGATCGGCATGTTCGGGATCCGGGCTCAGAACTGGAAGTAGATGAACGGCGCCACGCCCTCGGGGCCCAGCGCCGCGGTCAACGCGAAGAAGACCCCGAGCGCGGCGCCCTGGGCCGCCAGCGGCAGGCGGGCGAACCCCGCCTCGAGCCGCGCGCCCCAGCCCGCCGGCAACTGCTGCACCGCCAGGCTGACGCCGATGGCGACCGCCACCGCGGCCGTGGCCATCGGCGCAGGCCCGGGCCGGAGGAGTCCCTGCAGCATCGCCACGACCCCGTCGAACGTCTCGGCGCGGAACAGCACCCAGCCGAGGCAGACGAAGTGGAAGGTCGCCAGGCGCGCCAGCCCGCGAGAAAGGGCGGTGCCGCCGCCGGCCGCGGGGAGCGAGCCCCGCCCCCGCCACCACCGCTCCGCCGCCAGCCCCAGCCCGTGGAACACGCCCCACGCCACGAACGTGGCCGCGGCGCCGTGCCACAAGCCGCCCAGCGTCATCGTCAGGATCAGGTTGCGGTAGGTGCGCGCCTCGCCGTGGCGGTTCCCGCCGAGCGGGATGTACAGGTAGTCGCGCAGCCAGCGCGACAGCGTCATGTGCCAGCGCCGCCAGAAGTCGGCGATCGACTCGGCCGCGTACGGTCGGTCGAAGTTCTGTGGGAACCGGATGCCCATGAGCAGCGCGATGCCGATGGCCATGTCGGTGTAGCCGCTGAAGTCGGCGTAGATCTGCACGGCGTAGCCGTAGATCGCCAGGGCGATCTCCAGGCCGCTGTGCTCGGCCGGCACGGCGAACACCGGATCGACGATCGCGCCGGCCAGGAACGTGCTGACGACGACCTTCTTGAACGCCCCCTGGGCGATGAGCCACCCGGCGCGGCTGACGTCCCGCCGGCGCAGCGGATCCGGCGCGCGCAGCTGCGGCAGGAACTCGGCCGCCCGGACGATCGGCCCGGCCACGAGATGCGGGAAGAACGAGGGGTAGATGGCGAAGTCCACGAGCGACGCCGGCGGCACCTGGCGGCGGTAGACGTCGACGACGTAGCTGATGCCCTGGAAGGTGTAGAACGAGATGCCGACCGGCAGGACGATGTCGAGGTACGGCAACCCCGTCTCCAGCCCCCACGGGCGGAGCGCGGCGTCGGCCGACGCCACGAAGAAGCCGTAGTACTTGAAGAACCCTAGCACGGCCAGGTTGAAGGCCACGGCCGCGCCCAGCCACCACCGGCCCGCCCGATCGCCCGCCCGCCCGATGGCCCGCCCCATGAGCCAGTTGACGACCGTCGAACCGCCGAGCAGGAACACGAAGCGCCAGTCCCACGCCGCGTAGAACACGTAGCTGGCCGCCAGCACGAACCGCTTCCAGCCCGGGCTGGGGGCGCGCAGCCAGCCGGCGATGGGCAGCACGACGAGGAAGAAGACGGCGAAGGTGGCGGTGGGGAAGAGCAAATCGGGTCGACCTCGGGCTCCGCGGGCGCCGCGGGCAGGGGACCACGGCGATCGGGCTGAGTTTACATCATCCCGCCGGCCGGTGCCCGCCGCCTGCCTGCCGGGCGGGCGCCGTGGGCGGCGCAGCGATCTCCATCACGAGGCGCCGGACCTCGTCGCGCCGCACCTTGCCCGCCGCCGTCGCGGGGAGCACGTCCAGCCACACCAGCCGCCGCGGGACCTTGTAGCCGGCGAGCCGCGCGCGCAGGAAGGCGATCAGCTCGGCCGCGATGTCGCTGCCCGCGCCGCTCGACGACCCGTCGCCCGACGTGCCCACGGCGACGGCATCCCCGCTCGGGGGCGGTCGCGACGTGACATGCGCCACGGTCTCCCCGCTCGGGGGTGCGTCCGACGCCCCCGCCGCGCCACCCTCGGCGACGGGCGGCCAGTCCTGACGGGCCGCCGCCCCCGGCGCGCGGACGATCGCCGCCGCCACGGCCTCGCCCCACTCCGAGTCCGGGATCCCGACGACGCAGCAGGCGCCGACGGCCGGGTGGCCCGCCAGCACGGCCTCGACCTCCGCCGGGTACACGTTCTCCCCCCCGGTGACGATCAGGTCTTCGCGCCGCCCGCGCACGTGCAGCCGCCCCGCCGCGTCCAGCCGCCCGATATCGCCCGTAGCCAGCCAGCCTCCGGCCAGCGCCCGCGCCGTCGCGTCCGGATCGCCCCAGTAGCCGGCCATCACCGTGGGACCACGAACCTCGATGGCCCCGTCTTCACCCACCAGCAGCGGCGCGCCGTCCGCGCCGACGACGCGGACCTCGGTGAAGGCCAGCGGCGGGGCGCCGCCGTCGACGTCCGCAGGGTCGCGGCGCGGCCAGTCGGTGGCGACCTGGCTGGCCGCCTCCGTGAGGCCATAGGTCAGCGCGATCGGGAAGCCGAGCCGGATGGCGCGGTCTACCAGCGCGGGCGCGGCCGGCCCGCCGCCCAGGAGGACGGCGCGCAGCCCGGCCGGCGGCGGGCGGTCGCCCCACGCGCCGAGCACCCGTGCCAGCATCGTCGGCACAAGCGACACCAGCGTGGCGCCGCCGCCCGCGATGGCCGCCGCGACGCCCGCGGCGTCGAAGTGTCCGGGCGCGATGACGGTGGTGGCGGCCAGCGCCGCGCGCCACAGGACCGCCAGGCCCCCGACGTGGAACAGCGGCAGCGGCACGAGCCAGCGATCGCCGGGGAGCAAGCCGAGCCGCAGGGCCGAGGCGGCGGCGCTCCACGCCAGGTTCCCGAAGGTCAACACGGCCCCCTTCGGCCGGCCGGTGGTGCCCGACGTGTAGATCATGGTCGCCGGCGCGTCCAGCCGCACGTCGTCGACCAGCGGGGCATCCGCCGCGGCCAGGTCGGACAGCGCCTGCCAGGACAACACCAGGGTCCCGGGCGCCGCCGCGGACCGCGGCGGATCGGCCACGACGAGCCGCGGCCGGGCGTCGCCGACCTGCCAGCCGAGCTCGCCGGCCGTCAGGCGCGTGCTCAGCGGGACGAGCACGGCCCCAAGGCGAGCCGTCGCATGCAGCAGCACCGCGAAGCGCGCACCGTCGCCGACGAGGACGGCGACCCGATCGCCGGCGGTCACGCCCGCGGCGGCCAGGCGGCAGGCGACGTCGTCAGCGCGCTCGGCGAGCT
>CAYQBA010000312.1:0-3356 GCA_964415605.1 uncultured Anaerolineales bacterium
CCTTCAGCGAGGCCAGAGCCGGCGTCGTGCCCAGGGTGGCCGCCGGGGTGGTCGGGGCCGGGATCTCGCAGCAATCGCAGGTCGTCATGTTGACCATTATACAGGCACCGATCTGCAACCGTGGGGCACGACGAGACGTTAATCCAACACAATCGCGTCACGACGGGCTGCGACGCGCTGTGACGGGGTGGTCATCGGATCGGTGGGCCGTGCATCCGGCGCGGCCGCTCGATGGCGGACCACCCGGCTGAACCGCTGGCGTCGATGGCATCGACGCGCACCACCGCGCGGCATGCGCGAGGAGGGGTTGACATGCGCAAGGCAGGTCTGGCGATCGTGGCCTTCACGGCCGTGTTCGGCGCGGCATCGTTGCCGGCGACGGGCGTCACGCCCGGGCAGGGGCCGGCGGCGGCGCAGGCGGTGGACGAGGTCACCGTTCAGCTCGGCGCGGCGCCGCCGGCGGTGGTGGCGGGGGCGTGCGCCACGCTGCGCTGGCGCGTCGACAACGTGGCGAGCGCCCGTCTCGACGGCCAGCCGGTGGCGACCGCGGGCAGCCGGGAGGTGTGCCCGCCGGCGTCCCGGTCGTTCACGCTGGAGTGGCGCCGGCTGGACGGCGCGCATGGCCGCCAGGAGGCGGGCGTGACGGTCGTGCCAAACCCGGACGGCCCGTTCGTCGCCTTTGCCGTGCCGGCCGGCACGCTCGGCAACCAGCCGCACGACGGACCGCTCGGCATGGCGTTCGACGTCGTGGCCCCGATCGCGATCACGCACCTCGGTGCGTTCGACAGCGGGCAGGACGGGCTCCGGCACGCGATCCGGGTGGCGATCTTCGATCGCGACGCCATCCGCTCGCTCACGGAGGTCCGGATGATCGGCGGCGACGGCGAGCTGGCCGGCGGCAGCCGGTTCGTCCCGCTCGCCGAGCCTCTGGTGCTGGCGCCGGGCTTCCGCGGCGCGGTGGTGGCCACGGGCTACGGGTCGGCCGAGCCGAACGGCAACGGCATCGGCGGGCCGGTGCGCTGGACGACGGATGACGGCGGCGCCGCGATCGCGTTCACCGGCTCGTCGCTGTGGGGCTATCCGTGTGGGCAGGAACGGTTCGGGATCACGAACTCGTGCCGCGACGGGTTCCCGCTTCTGGTCGACAGCGGGCCGCACAACCGGTATGCGGCGGGGACGTTCATCTATCGCCGGCAGTAGGGGCCGGCGATGCGCCTGGGTGCGACGTCGACGGTCCAACAGACAGGGGCGGCCATCGCGGCCGCCCCTGTCTTTGCGTCTGTCGCCCGTCTCGCTCGACGCGCGTCCCCGCGATCAGACGGTGATCGTCGACCCGTCGAACTTCGTCAGCGAGTAGCCGGCGAAGGCCTCGTTCATCAGCATCCGCTCCTCCATGAGGTAGCGGATGGCGACGGCCTCGCCGAGCTTGAGCGACTCGGTGGCGTCGGACCGCCAGTGGACACCGGCGATGTTCCGCCCGATGGCCACGTTGGACGCCAGCTTGTTGAGCTCGTGCCCGACGGTGAGGTCGGGGCCGCTGTACGGGGCGAGCGCCGTGCCGTCGGCGGTCGGGACCACCGGGGCGGGCAGCACCCAGCCCTCGTCGAACATGGCCTTGAGCACGGTGACGCACGCCCCGGCGACCGTCGCGTGGCCGGCGCCGTAGGCCGGGTGCGGCGGGCAGCCCTCGGCGAACGCCATCGGCAGGAGGTAGCTGCCGTACGTGCCGAAGACGGCGTCGAGCGCGGACGAGCCCAGGATGTCGGTGTGGAGGGGATAGCTGGCCGCGCCGGTGACGTGGTTGTGGATGCGGCCGGCCATGTTCTCGGGCCGCAAGCGCCGGTGCACGAACCACTTCTGGTACCACACGGTCTGCAGGGCGTGCCGCGCGACGGCGCACAGCACGCTGGCGACGTAGGGCGGGCCGAACGACGCGAAGCCGCACTGGTTGCCGGGCGCCTTATACGGGTTGCCGCTGTCCATCGGCGCGCCGAGATCGAAGAGGATCAGCATCGCGTTGAAGTACGCCTGGAACAGCACGTCGACGTGGACCCACTCGCCGAGGTCGCGGCCGTTGCGCGGGTAGCGCGGGGTGGCGTCGTAGGTCTGCGCCGCGGACGGCGCGGCGCCGCGCTGGAGGGCGAGCCACTCGCCGTACGACGTCATGAAGTCGACGCCCGGCGTGGTGGTGCGCATCCGGCGGCTGACCTGCTCGGCGCCGAAGGGGGTCTCGAGCCACATGAACTGCGAGAGGTATGGCCCGATCTGGCAGCCCGGCTCGACGCCTCGGAAGAGCACGTCCGGCGTCACCTGGCCGCCGCTCTTGCGCCCGCGGAAGTCCGACATCCCCGACAGGTCGTCGGCCGCGGCCTCGGCCATGGGGTCGCTCCCGTAGTCTTCGAACGGGACGTCGCGTAGCAGCGCCATCCAGTAGTTCTCGGCGATCTCGGCCGCGATCTCGGCGCTGGCGAAGCGCGGCGCGGCGGGGATCATGAGGCAGCCGGCGTCGGCGCCCTGCATGGTGAACGCGAGGCCGCCCTGGGGGTTCTTGAGCTGGAGCGTGCCGCCCATCGGGATGGCGGCGAAGTCCGCGGGCTTGCCGGACTGGACGGCTTTCAGGAACGCCGTGTAGGCGGCGGCGTCCACCTCGCCGAGGTTGTTGTGCGGCAGGCCCTTGGAGTAGCTGCCGATCCGGTTCGGGTACAGCGTCTCGTCGCCGTTGGGCTGCTGAGTGGCCGTGCCCATCGCCATCTCCATCTGGGCGGCCTGGAGACGCAGCTGGTACGCCTTCTGCAGTCGGGTTTGCGTCGGGCCGGGCACGTAGCTCGTCCGGGGCGTCGGGCGCGGGGTGGGCGTTCGGACCTGCGCGGACGCCGGGATCGGCTGGGCGATGGCCGCGGCCGACACGCCGGCGGCGGTGGCCGCCGCGGCGGTGCCGGTCAGGCGCAGGAACTGGCGCCGATCGAGGGGGCCAGAGGTGCCGGCGGCATCCGGCTCGGGCTGAAGCGGCGCGATGGGGTCGGAATGGCTCATGTCTCCCTCGTCATGTCGGGTTGCGCCGCTGACGATGGGAGGACGGGGTCCAGCGATCCGTCACAATGTGCTCCCAAGTGCTTTGTCCGTCAATCGCCAACGACGTCGAATCAATGCCCGGCTCGGACCAACACCAACATGCCGGCACGGGAGTGCCGTTCGGTTGGATTAATACTATTAACGCTGCGGGTTCGCGTAGGATACGGGTCGCGCTTGCCGGTAGGGGGAATTCCCCATGGGATGATTGGGGTGAAGGGGTGGTGATGGCGCGCCGCAGAGGCGCGGACAGAGGGGCTACGACCAAAGTAGTAGGCGGGAGGGCC
>CAYQBA010000313.1:0-3351 GCA_964415605.1 uncultured Anaerolineales bacterium
ACCGTTGACCAGCCGTGGCAACGACTGGTCAACGCACTGCCCTCGACGTCTGCAACGCCAACCGAGGACAGCGACAGCCGGTGATTGTAGACCAGGCGCGCGGCGCGTCAAGCACGACGGCGCGGCGCCCGGTGTCGAGGACAGTGACGACTCCTCCCCCCTCGGGGCACTCGCGGCATGCGCCGGGGTGGCCCCGCCCGATGCAAAGGAGATCACTGTGAAGACCGGACGACCCTTCCCCAGCCTTCGCCGGCGCGGGCCGGCAACCGTGGCCGCGATCGTCGCGCTCGGCGCGGGGGTTCTCAGCGGCTGGAGCCCCTACGGGGCGCGGCCTTCGGGCGGCGCGGACGACGGGATCGCCGCGATCCCGGTGGCGCACGCGATCGACTGCCAGACGGCCAACACCGCGTGCGGCGACGGGACGACGACCTCGCTGCTGAACGTGCTGCACCAGAAGCCGGCATCGGGCTCGACGCCGGCGCAGTGGGTCCAGCCGGACGACGGCGAGTCGTGGGAGATCACGGCGCACTGGGTGGCCGCGCCGCCGTGTCTCCCGGGGCAGGAGGTGTTCGAGGTGGCCGAGGCGACGGTGTCATGGAACGGAAGCGGTTGGGTGCTCTCGGGCGTCGACCTCACGGCCAACATCGTGGACATCGATGTCTGCACGACTTCTGACACGTGCTCAGGCACGAGCGGCACGCACGCGTTCGGCTACAAGCTGATCGTGGAAGTGAATGATCCGGAGATTCCCGCCGGCTTCAATCTCGTCAACGTCCAATACGAGACAACGTCCGTGGATGACGGCGACCTCATCGTGTTCGACAACGGCCCGACGATCACGTGCAACAGCCTCGGGGCCGCCGTGAGCCCCACAAGTCAGACATTCACGGTGTTCGACAACGGACCGTGGAACAGCTCGCGCTGCACGTACAGCTGTTCGACGGGCGGCACGAGCCCGTCAGTCACGCTCACGTACAACTAGGCCGCAGTCATGAGCGGCAGGCCCCAACACAGGACTGTGACCTTCGCGCTCACAGTGGTCGCGCGGATTTCGTTTCTCTCGCTGTTGGGACCTGCCGCCGGCTGTGCCACGTTCATCACGGTCGGTACGGCTATTGAACCATCTCAAGGGGCGTCCGGCCCACAGGAAGATGGCGACAACGGTCCAGAGCACGTCCCGCTTGAGGATTGGATCCTGGTGACCGAGGACAACAGTCATCCGGACGCTCCCGGCTGCGAGCGGATCACGCTGTTCGATGGCCGAAGTGGCGAACGAGTCGCAGAGAGTGCGTATGACGTGTCTCCCGGGCAGATTGCAGCAACCAGGGACGGTCGCATGGTTGCTGCCTATGCCAACAACGGCGGTTTGGACACAGTATTGATGCGCCCGTTCGCCAAGCCGCCTCTGGAATGGGTATCGGCCGTGATACCCGAGCGCAGGCCGGCGCGAATCGGTGTCAGCGGGGGAGCCATCGCCTTCGCGCTGGACGACACGGCCTTGCTCATGCCGCTCGCCAGTGGGATCGAAAAGTACGCCGTCTCGCACATCTCCGACGACGGGCTTGGCCCCGTCCAGGCCACGTACGTCGCGGGATCGCCGGCGGCGATCGAGGTGTCGCCAGACAGCCGCACGGCCTATGTCGTGGCGACGGATGGGTGGGTGCACAGCGTGGACGTCGAGATGATGCGCGCCACCGGCCCTCCGATCGCCTACGACCCTACCCAGCCCAACCCCTACCACAGGATTCACGAGACCTTCGCAGCCCTCAGCCCGGACGGACGCTACCTGGCCATCAACTCGGGTGATCGAGCCGCGATTCAAGTGGTGGACTTGGCGAGTCGCTCCACGCATCTCGTGACCATTCCAGGCCTTCGTCGGGTACGGGGGCTCCGGTTCAACCATGCCCCGCTGAATCATGGCCTGCTGGCGATTCACGGCGAGGACGAAGTCGGCGTGTTGCGCTTCCAAGGGCTTGCCGAGCCGCGGCTGCTGGCATCCATCAGGGTTCCCGAGAGCTCGCTGCGCGTGTATGCAGACTGTGTCCCAATAGATTCGCGGGCGCATCGATCTGTCATGCGATTCGCATCAATCGCCTGGACAGGTCGAGGTGATGGCATCATTGCGGCCACAAGCGCACAATCCGGCCACGAGTTCCGGGTGTTTGACCTCTCTGCAGACCATCAGTTGGCACTACAAGAGCGGGTCAACCTCAACGCGTGTGTGCCACCACCCACACTCCTCGATGACTGTGCCGCACCAAGCGACGTCTACACCCTCAACGGCCGGCTTTGGTCGCCGACGGCGACCCCGTCACCCACGCCGCCGCCCCCACCACCGACCGCGACGGCGTCGGCCCCCCCGACATCCACGCCGTCGCCGACCGCGTCCCCCACCCCTGCCGCCACCGCATCGCCCACGTCGACCCCGTCTCGCGCGCCGACCGCAACGCCGACGTCGTCGCCGACCGTGACCCCCACGCCCGGCCCCGCATTCCTGCCGCTCGCGCTGCGCGAGGCATGCGTGCCCGACCAGCGCCGGGTGGACGTCGTGCTGGTGATCGACGCCTCGACGAGCATGGAAGAACGCACCGCGGCCGGGCGCGCCAAGATCGAGGCGGCGGTGGCGGCCGCGCGGGCGCTCGTCGACGACCTGCGCCTGGACCGGGGCGACCGTGCCGCGGTGGTGGCCTTCAACGCCGAGGCGCGGCTGCTGCAAGGCCTGACCGCCGAGATCGCGCCGCTCGAAGCCGCGCTCGCGGCGATCACCATCGGCGCGCAGACGTGCCTGGTGTGCGGCGTCGAAGCTGCCGACGCGGTGCTGCGGGGGGCGGTGAGCCGCACCGGCGTCCAGCCGGCGATGGTCGTTTTGACGGACGGGCGGTCGAACCCGCGGCCGGCGGAAGAGGCGGTCGGGCGGGCCGGGGAGGCCAAGGCGCGCGGCGTGGCGGTGTTCACGGTGGGGCTGGGGGACGACGTCGACGCGGCGGCGCTGGCGGCAATGGCGAGCCGGCCGGCGTACGCGTACCGCACGACCGACGCCGAAGCGCTCGGCGGCATCTACCGGGCCATCGCGGTGGCGATCCCGTGCCCGCCGGCGGTGTTCTGGGGCGGGCGGTAGGCGGTCGGGTGCCTTGGCGCAGGCGGCATGCGCCGGGGTGGACATCGCCGCGATGACTGGATGACCTGTCGTCGATTCGCCTGCCGAATGCGGGCGGCACACGGCTCCGGGGGTCTTGACCGTCCTTCGGAACAGCGCCATCAGGCCTTCAAGGGCAGGTTCCAGGCCCGCGCTGCCTGCTCCCGGCGCGCCCTCGCGGCGAGCATCCACTTCGCCCTCTCCTGCCTCGCCGC
>CAYQBA010000314.1:0-3301 GCA_964415605.1 uncultured Anaerolineales bacterium
GGGGACAGCGGCCCGGGCCAGGGTCGCCCCGGTCATGGTTGGCCCGCCGATGGTCGCCCCGGCCAGGGCAAGCGCCGGCGCGGCGACGACCGCGGCGATGCGCGCCGCCGCCCGCCGCCTTGTCACGCCGGGCGGTTGCCGTAGAATGTCCACGGCACCGATTATGGCACAAGCGGGCCGGGGCGCAACGCCCCCCGTGCCCGTCGCGTACGCTGGTGAGGTCGCCGCCCGCTCGTCCGCCGGGCGCGGCCGATCCATGTTCCGGACCGCCCGACACCCATCCCCTGGAGGATGTCCGCCATGCCCGTCTTCGCCGATCTCATCCCCGGCTTCGGCCACCTGTCCACCGTGCTGGCTGCCGGCACGCCGGCCGCCACCCCCGACGGGATGGGCACCAGCAGCCTCGTCGCGCTGCTCACCCTGACCGCGCTCGAGATCGTGCTCGGCATCGACAACGTCATCTTCATCGCCATCCTGGCGGCCAAGCTGCCCGCCGACCAGCAGGAGCGGGCGCGTCGCCTGGGCATCACGATGGCCGTCCTCACGCGCGTGCTCCTCCTCCTCGGCATCACGTGGGTGATGCGCCTGACCGAGCCGCTGCTCTCGATCATGGGCCGGGGCCTGTCGGGGCGCGACCTGATCCTCCTGGGCGGCGGCATGTTCCTCATCGCCAAGGCGACCTACGAGATCCACGACAAGCTCGAAGCCGTCGAGCGCCCGCACGCGGTGCGCGCGGTGGCCTCGCTGACCGGAGTGGTCGTCCAGATCATGCTCGTCGACGTCGTGTTCTCGCTGGACTCGGTCATCACCGCCGTCGGCCTGTCGGGCGAGATCATCATCATGGTCACGGCCATCATGATCGCCGCGGCCCTGATGCTCTTCGCCGCCGGCGCCATCAGCCGGTTCGTCGAGCGGCACCCGACCATGAAGATCCTGGCGCTCAGCTTCCTCATCCTCATCGGCGTGATGCTCGTCGTCGAGGGGTGGAACCCGACGCTGGCGCACGAGATGAGCCTCAAGAACTACGCCTACTTCGCGATGGCCTTCTCGTTTGCCGTCGAGCTCATCAACATGCGCCTGCGGCCGGGCGAGCCCGTCGTGCTGCGGCACGAGCACCTGCCCGAGGAGCCCGGCGCGCCAGGGGCATGACGCTCAGGGCGGTCCGGGCCCAGGTCGACCCGGCGCGGGGCGTCACCGCGCCACGCCCTCCGGCGCCGGCCACGGGTCGACCGTGTGCCCGCCGAGCCCGTGCCAGGCCATCACGTACACCGAGAGCATGCGGGCGGCGTGATAGCCGGGGTTGTCCGAGACATACGGGGCGATCTGGCACGTCGCCCAACGCGGGCTCGGGGGTCGCGCGCCATACTCGGTCACGACCCGTGCGAGCCGGTCCGACCACAAGGCGTACGCGGACCGGTCCTCGCGATGCGCCGCGATGCGCATCAGCGGCCACGCGACGTTGACGACGTCGAGCCCCGCCGGATGTCCGATCTCGGCCACGTAGAGATCGGCCCCGCCGGCCCGGCCGTCGTACTGCACGTAGTGCCGGCCGGCGATCCACTGGCCGCACGGCATGCGCCACAGCGGGAACGGCTCCATGGCATAGCCGATGCCGCGTCCGGGCGTCCAGTCCACCAGGAACGTGCCGTCCGGCGCGCGCATCGTCTCGCCGGCGCTGCGCAGCATGACCTGCCACGCCGCGTCGTCCGGTACGAGGCTCGGCCACGGGGTTTGATCGCCGAGGTTTGACGCGAAGAGCGCCGTCCCGATGGACTGCCAGGCGTAGCCCAGGTAGGGCAGCGACGGGACGTCGGCGGTGTGGTTCTCCAGCCAGTAGCGGCGCTGGCCGTACGCGCCGCCGCCCGTCTCGGCGTTGAGCGTGCGGATGGTGCCGCCATGGACCGGATCCGGGCGGTCATACGCCAGCGTGAAGTCCACCCAATGGCGGCCGGCCGCGTAAAGCTGGGGCCCGTCGGCCAGCCGACGGACGCCGAGGGCGCGCGCGATCAGCATCGCCGCGGCGCCCGACCAGCCGACCTCCTCGGCGGGGGTGTTCCCCTTGTCGGCGTCCCAGCGGAACGTGAAGCTGTAGCGGGGCGCGACGTCGCGCCCGGCGAGCGACAGCGCCCGTGCGGCGGGGTACGGCGCCGACGTCAGGGCGAGGCCCGTGGTGGGGTGGGTGCCCGGCTCGTCCAGGCGGAACGCCGCGTACCAGGCCCTGGCAATGCCCGAGAGCAGCTCCTCGGCGCGCGCCTGGGTGGCGGGCGGCAGGGCGCCTTGCCGGCGCAGGAGCTCGGCGGCCACCACGACGTCGACCGCCCGCAGCGGGTTCTGCCAGATCGCCGCCAGCGAGTCGCGGTGGCTCTGGACGCCGGCCGGCAGGTCGTCCGGCCCGTACACGAAGCGCGCCAGCGCGTCGAGCTCGGCGTCGAGGTAGAGCCGCGCCCAGGTCAGGTCGGCCGCGACCGCGCCAGACCCGGCGTCGCCAGACCCGACCAGGGCCGCCTGGCGCGCGCGGGCGGCGTGAAAGAGCGCCAGGTAGCCGGCCACCCACTCGTAGCACGCGTGGTGGTGCGCGCCCGGGCCGAAGGGATCCGGCAGGTCGGGAAAGTCGTGGCACGCCGCGTCGACGTTGGCCAGCGCGTTGGCCGCGGACGGCCCGCCGCGCTCGGCCGCGTAGCCCGGGAACACCGCCGGCGTGACGTGGGCGGCGGCGAACCGATCGGCGGCGCGCCACACGGCCGCGGCGAGGTCCGGGCGCGGGTGCGCCGGCGGCGGGTCGAACGACCGCAGGGCCGCCGGCAGGTAGGCCGCCAACGTGGCGCTCGGCGCCTGGCGCGCGGCCGCGGCAACGGCGCGCCGCCAGCCGGATCCCGCGACCGGGGTCAGTCCCTCGACGGTGGGGGCCTCGGGCAATGGCCACGCCGGGTCGGGCCGTGCCGATGCTGCCAGCCCGCTCGCGGCCAGCACGGCGACCGCGGCGATGGCGCCGCCGCAGCGGACGGCGCGCCCGCGTTTCCCCACGCCCATGGGATCTCCCTTCCTGGCGCCCAAGCGGCGCCGCGCGCCCCAAGGACGGTGCCGGACGCCTCAGGCTTTCACGCGACCGGATCGACGGGCGTCGTCGGATCGCTGTCGATCGGCGCCGCACGTGGCGCGCGGCCCCGGCGCGCCACGGCGACGAAGAGGGCCGCGCGCTCCGCGACCCGCCGCAGGGCCCTCCACGCGAGCCAGCCCGCGAGCGGGCCGAGGAGCTCCATCGCGAGCGCGTTCACGCCGATCACCGTGACCCCGCCCGCGC
>CAYQBA010000315.1:0-1568 GCA_964415605.1 uncultured Anaerolineales bacterium
GGCCGGCCGCGGCGCGTCCGCCGCCATCGGCGGCCGGGCCGGCGGGGATCGGGACCGCGTCGACCGCCGGCGGGGCGTCGGCGCGAGCCGCGCCGCGTTCTCGATCCATCCGCTTGCCCTCCCCCGCGCCCTCGCCGGCCGCCGCCGGCTCGAGCTGGCGCGTGTAAAGGTCCCGGTACAGCGGGCACCCGGCCATGAGATCGTCGTGCGTGCCGTCGCCGACCACACGGCCGCCTTCCAGCACCACGATCCGGTCCGCCCGCCGCACCGTCGCCAGCCGGTGGGCGATCACCACGGCCGTCCGGCCGGCCAGCAGCCGGTCCATCGCCGCCAGCACCTGCGCCTCGGCCTCGGCGTCCAGGCCCGTCGTCGGCTCGTCGAGGAGGACGATCGGCGCGTCGCGCACCAGCGCCCGGGCGATGGCCAGCCGCTGGCGCTGTCCGCCCGAGAGCGTCACGCCGCGCTCGCCCACCGCCGCGTCGTAGCCGCCCGGCAGCGAGGCGATGTGCGCGTGGATCCCCGCCGCGCGCGCGGCCGCCTCGATCTCGGCGTCCGTGGCGCCCGGCCGCCCGTAGGCGATGTTGTCGCGGATCGTGCCCGCGAACAGCATCCCGTCCTGCGGCACGAGCGCCACCTGCTCGCGCAGCGAGCGCAGCGTGAAGCGCCGGAGGTCGTGCCCGTCGACGCGCACCGCGCCGGCCGCCGGGTCGAAGAAGCGCGGGATCAGCGACAGCAGCGTCGTCTTGCCCGCCCCCGACGGCCCCACCAGCGCGACCGTCTGGCCCGGCTCGAGGCGCAGGTCGATGCCCCGCAGCACCGGCTGGTCGGCGGCGTACCCGAAGTCCACGCCGTCGAAGTGGATCGCCCCGCGCAGCGCCGGCGCCGGCTCCCGCCCGTCGGGGACCTCCGGCAGCCGATCCAGCACCTCGGTCACGCGCTCGATGCACGTGCCGGCCTTGCTGCCGCGCTCCGCCACCTGCGAGATGCGGCGCAGCGGCCGGTAGAAGCCCTTCATGTAGGCCACGAAGACGATCAGGTCGCCCGCCGAGAGCTCCCCCGCCAGCACCTGCCGCACCCCGAACCACATCGCCACCGCCGTGGCGGCCGCGATCGCCAGCTCGACCGATCGGTTCAGGCCCGCCTCGAGCCGGGTCGTGGTCAGGCTGCTCTTGAGGCTGCGCTTGGCCAGCTTGCCCAGCGCGGCGTCCTCGGCGTCCTCGCGGGCGAACGCCTGCACCACGTGGATGCCCGCCAGCACCTCGTGGGCGCGCGCCGCCAGCTTGCTCTCGGCGCGCCGCTGTTTGCGCGCGGCGGCCCGGATGCGCCCCGAGTAGACCGTCAGGAGCACGAAGATCACCGGCATCGCCACCAGCGACACCAGCGCCAGCTCCCAGGCCATGATCAGCATGACCGCGATGTAGCCCACCAGGATGATCCCCTCCGAGAGCAGCGTGACGATCGAGGCGACCATCAGCTCGCGCAGGAGCACGATGTCGCCCGTCAGCCGCGTCAGGAGGTCGCCCGTGGCGTGCTGGTGGTGGAACCGCAGCGACAGGCGCTGCATGTGC
>CAYQBA010000315.1:1668-3262 GCA_964415605.1 uncultured Anaerolineales bacterium
GAGGTCGCCCGTGGCGTGCTGGTGGTGGAACCGCAGCGACAGGCGCTGCATGTGCGCGAAGAGCTGCCGCCGGACGTCGGTGACCAGCGCGTGCCCCACTCGGCTGGCGTGGACGTTGCGCTGGTAGTAGCAGGAGCCGCGCAGCGCCGCGAGCACCAGGATCACCGCCGCCGACAGCCCCAGCAGCCGCGTCGGGCCGCCGGCCACCCACGCGTCGAGGCCCGCGATCCCGGTGGCGAGCGGCTTGCCGGGCAGCACGTGGTCCAGGATCAGCTTGAGCGGCCACGGCTCGGCCAGGCTGGCGGCCGTGTACGCCAAGGACGCGCCCAGGGCCGTGGCCATCGGCCGCCGGTGGCCGGCAAGGAGCGGGGCGAAGCGGCGGACCAGCCCCAGCGACGTGCCCAGGCCGTGCGCCTGCCGGCGGAGCCGGCGCGCGGCGTCGCCGGCCAGCCTGCGATCCTCGCCGGTCATCACGCGATCCCTGCCGGCCGCCACGCGATCCTCGCCGGCCATCACGCGATCCTCGCCGGCGCCGGCGCCAGCCCGGCCGCGATCCGGGCGACGGCCTCGGCGTTGTGGCCCCAGGTGCGGTGGCGCGTCACCCACTCCCGGCCGGCGGCGCCCAGCCACTCGCCGAGCCCCGGCTCCGCCACCAGGGACGCCAGGGCGGTGGTGAGCGACCGGGAGTCGGCCGGGTCGTACAACAGGCCCGTCTCGCCGTGCCTGACGATGCCCGGCAGCTGGCCGACCGCGGCGGCGACCACCGGGCGGCCGGCCGCCATGGCCTCGAACACCTTCAGCGGCGAGAAGTACGCGTCGCCGGGCGCGTACGGCGCCACCGCGACGTCCATCGCGGCCGTCCAGCGCGGCACGGCGTCGTGCGGCACCGCGCCGGTGAACGTGGCGGCCCCCGCCAGACCGCGCGCCGCGGCCAGCGCTTCGAGGTCGGCCCGCTCGGGCCCGTCGCCGACGACGAGCAGGTGGATCGGCGCGCCGCCGGCGGCCAGATCGCCCACCGCGCGCACCAGGGCCGCCACGTCGTGCCACGGCTTGAGCGTGCCGACGAAGCCCACCACCACCCGGTCGCCGGCCCCGATCGCGGCGCGCGCGGCGGACCGCGCGGCCGGGCCGGCGGCGAACCGCCGCGGGTCCACCGCGTTGGGCAGGACCGTGACGCGTGCCGCGTCGACGCCGAGGCCGAGCAGCCAGTCGCGCAGCGCGCCCGAGACCGGCAGGACGTGGTCCGCCGCGCGGAGCGTCTCGCGCTCGATCCGGCGCGCCACGGCGGGGAAGGCCAGCCCGCGGTGGCGGGCCTGCTCGTCGGCGAGCGGGGCGTTGACCTCGACCACGAGCGGCACCCCGAGCGCCCGGGCCAGGGCCAGGCCGGCGCCCCCGAAGAGCGCGTGGCGCTCGTAGACGACGTCGGGGCCGAACGAGGCCACCTCCGCCGCCACGCGGTGCGGCAGCGCGCCGGTGTACGTCAGCGCCCGCACGGCGGCCGCCACCGCCGGGCCCGCCGCGGGGTCGGCCGCGAGAGCGTCGAAGGCCGCCTGCGCCGCCGCGTCGGGCGGCACCTCGCGCACCGGGACGTTGA
>CAYQBA010000316.1:0-3217 GCA_964415605.1 uncultured Anaerolineales bacterium
ACACGCATGCCACCCGCCAGAGAGTTCCCCCCATTATTGGGGGGTTAGGGGGGCCGTCCTTCCGCCCGCCGACCACTTAACACCGCCGCCGGGCCTTGACTTGTCACCGATCGGTCGACGCCACGCGGATCGAACGCGTGGCGCCCGACGGTCACGCCTGCGACCCGGTGAACCGTGATTGCACCGGGCCGGCGGCCGCGGCCGCCATCGTTCCCACCACGCGCAACCCGCCCGCCGCCAGCGTGACGTCCAGCCGCGTGACCGCCGCCCCCAGCACCTCGCCGTCGGCATGGGCCGGCCGCGGGACGCGGCTGACGAGCGTCACGTGCCGTCCGCGGGCGTACCACACCTTGCGCTGGCCCAGGTGCCGGCCACGCCGCACCTTCGGCAGCAGCCACAGCGCGCGCAGCGGGCCCATCGCGTCGGCGACGCACACGTCCAGCTGCCCGTCGTCGATGCGCGCGTGCGGGCAGATCCGGTAGCCCCCGCCGTAGGCCGGCCCGTTGGTGATCGCCACCAGCGTGACATGGCCCGGCACCGTCCGGCCGTCGACGGTGAGGTCGATGTGCGCCGGCTCGAAGCGCGGCAGCACGCCCGCCAGCGCCCGCAGGTACATCCCCGGCCCACGCCCGCGGTGGACTGCGGACACGGCCACCGCCACCATCCCGTCCAACCCCCAGCCGACGCCGTTGACGAACCATCGGCCGTTCGCCAGCCCCGCGTCGACGGCGATCACGCAGCCTGTCGCCGCCAGACGCGCCGCCGCCGCCCCGTCGCCCGCCGGGGCCCCGATCTGCCGCGCGAAGTCGTCGCCGCTGCCGGCGGGGATGACGCCGAGCAGCGGGATCCGGGAGTCGCCCGCATCGGCGCTCCGTTCGTCAGGTCGCGGCGTGACCGCCGGGCCCGGGACGCCGACCCCGTCGAGCACACCCGCTGGGCCGTCGTCCGCGCCCGGGACGCCGGCCGCACCCGCCCGGACACCGCCCCATCCCAAGAGCCCGTTGACGACCTCGTTGACCGTGCCGTCGCCGCCGACCGCCAGCACCATGTCCCAGCCGCCGTCCTCCGCGGCGTCGCGGGCCAGCGCCTCGGCGTGGCCCGGCCACTCGGTGCGCGCCACGCCCACCCGCGCGCCCAGCGCCGCCAGCGCCGGCTCGGCCGCGGCCCAGGCGCGCAGGGCTCGGCCGCCGCCGGCGAGCGGGTTGACGATCGCTAAGCACGAGCGCATGCGCGCGCCGTCAGCGACCGGCGCGAATGCCGGTGACCTGGGCGCTGCCGAGCTCCTTCATCGAGCCGCCGTCGTAGAGCACGACCTGCACGATGTAGTCATCGCGCTCCGCCAGGTTGGCCGGCAGCGCGAGCCAGCGTCGGTCCGCCACGGGTTCGCCTGCTTTCCAGGCCGTCGTCGGCACGAAGCCGTAGCGCGGCGGCTTGTCTTCCTGGATCGGCTGGCCGTCGGCATCCCGGACCGGCTCGCCGCGCGCGTCCAGCAGCCGCACCGACGTCATGAGATCCACGGCGAGCGGCTTGTCGGTGCGCCACGTCATCCGGACTTCGAGCCAGTCGCGGTGGTCGACATCGACCGGCTGGGCGGTCACCGCCTGCAGCGTGACGTCGCCCATGATGCCGGCGACCTCGGCGCCCGGCGCCGCGCCGGCCGGCCGGGCGCGCACGCGCACCGGGTTGAGGTAGACGACGCCCAGGTCGTGCCCATCGGCCGTACGCGGCGCCACGGCCTCTCCGTCCTGCGTCACGTCCAGCCGGACGAAGTACAGGCCGTTGGGGACATCCTCGGGGACCGCGAGCTCCAGCGACTCGGTGGCGCTCGCGGCTTGCTCGGCCGACTCGACCACGTCCGGCACGCCGAACACGGGCTCGGCCGGCGACACGAGCGACGCCTTGACCCGCAGCGACGCCGGCGCGCGCGACCAGTTCAGGTTGATCATCAACGTGTCGCCGGCGTCGAGCTGGCGTTCGGTGGCGGCGTTGAGGTCTTCGATGTTGCCGCTGCCCGTCCGCGGCGTGAGGCGCGCGTTGACCAGGCGGGCGGCACCGAAGCGGATGCCGGCCGGGTTGGCATGCGGGTAGGGCGCGCGCAGCGTGTCGAGCGTGACCGGCCCGCGGATCACGCCGACCGGCATGGCCCGGGTGAGCAGCACCAGCAGCAACCCGCTCACCAGCGCCGACACCGCCATCCGCCCCCAGCGCCACCGGCGGTCGAGCACGAGGAAGCCCAGCAGCACCAGGCCGGCGACCAGCGACAACGCCTCGGCAAGCGCCCGGGCGTCGCTCCGGCCCAGCGCCAGGTGAATGATGCACTGGCCCGCGCATGCGCCTGGCTCGAGGACCATCGTCAGCCAGCCGCTGCCGGCCAAAGCCTCCGTGGGGCGCGGGGGGCCGTCGTCGACCGCGGCCGTCCAGCCGGGGAACCACAGGGTCGGGAAGGCGACGACCGCCCGGTCTTCGCCGCGCAGCCGGACCTGCCACTCCTGGCGGGCGGCGTCCCGGCTGATCAGCGTGGCCGACTCGATGGCCCCGCCGCCTTCGATCACCCGCGGGCCGCCGTCGTGGCCCAGGGCGGCGTCGACGCTGCCCATCGGCCGCGGCGCCACCGCGGCCGGGAGGTACTCCGCGCGCACCGTGGAGCCGATGTTGCCGGTGAACACCTCGAACGCGGTCAGGTCGGCGCGCGTCACGTTGTCCACGGCCAGGGTCTCCAGCGGCAGCGCCGCCATGGCGGCCGCCGCCAGCGCGGCCACCCCGGCCAGCGCCGCCATCCCGCCCATCACCGCGCCGCGCGCGGTCGCGCCGCCGCCGAGCCGGGCCAGTGGGCCGGCGAGGAGCGCCAGCGCCAGCGCCTGCACCCCCAGCCAGCGCCACGGGAACTGCGCGAACGGCAGCAGCGGCACATGGTCCCACAACGGCCGCGAGAGCGGGGTGATCATGACCGTCGTCACGACGGCCACGGCGAGCCAGAACATCGCGGGCGAGCGCCACGCGGGGGAGACGGCGGCGATGGGCGGCGCGCCGCCGCCGGCATCCGGGTCACGACCGCCGCGGTGGCGCGCCGTCGCCGCTGTCGCGACGTCGCCGGGCGGCACGCCCGCGCCGGAGTCGGCAAGCGCCGGCGGCGTGCCGTCCCACCGATCCGGGCCGTCCGCGGCGCCGCGCGCGGACCGGAGCCCCCGCAGGGCCACGGCCGCGCCGAGCACCGCCC
>CAYQBA010000317.1:0-3210 GCA_964415605.1 uncultured Anaerolineales bacterium
CCCTCGCCGTCACGCCGGCCCTCGTCGTGCAGGACGCGTTCGCCACCGGCGGCGCGGCCGGCGGCCGATCGATGCGCGCCCAGGACCGCCTCGAGGCGAGCGACGTCCTCTCATGGACGGCCGGGGCCCACGCGCTGCGGGCCGTCGTGGCGTGAGATCCGGGGCACCGCCGGCCGGCGGCGCGCCCGGGGCCCGCCCGCGCGGCCCGGTCGTGGTCGAGGCCTCCAGCCACCGCCCGCTCGGCGAGCGCGTCGCCGAGCTGTGGCGTTATCGGCCGATGATCCGCAACCTCGTCATCCGCGACCTCAAGGTGCGCTACAAGAGCTCGGTCCTGGGCTTCTTCTGGTCGCTCGTCAGCCCGCTGCTCATGATGGTGGTGTTCTGGGTCGTGTTCGGCCTGTGGATGGGGCAGGGCGGCAAGGCGTTCCACGTGTTCGTCCTGGTGGCGATCCTGCCGTGGAACTGGTTTAGCGCGGCGGTGGCCGGCGGCATCAACAGCAT
The DNA here is from genome assembly GCA_964415605.1 of uncultured Anaerolineales bacterium. Lineage (GTDB taxonomy): Bacteria > Chloroflexota > Anaerolineae > Epilineales > Epilineaceae > UCB3. Next base: position 502 of record CAYQBA010000317.1, read on the forward strand.
CGTCGGCAACGCGGCGTTGATCAACAAGATCTACTTCCCGCGCGAGGTCCTGCCGATCAGCCTCGTGCTGAGCGAGCTCGTGAACTTCCTGCTGGCCGTGCCGGTGCTGCTGGCCATCACGTGGGCGTCGGGCATCGCGCCGACCCGCCATGTCTTGTGGCTGGGCCCGATCATCGCGGTTCAGGGTGTGTTCACGCTCGGGGTCGTGCTGATCCTGGCCACGGCGAACGTGTACTACCGCGACACCGCCATCATCATGAACGTGGTGCTGACGGCGTGGTTCTTCCTGACGCCGATCGTCTACCCGATGGGCAACCTCGACGCCATGCACGTGTCGATCGGCGGCGCCGAGGTGTCGGCCATGCGGCTGTCGTACATCCTCAACCCGATGGCCAGCCTCGTCTCGAGCTATCGGGTGGCGCTCTACGGCTCCGAGATCGGGCCGCCGGGGCGCCCGGACCTCTTGTTCCTGGGGCGCACGGCGGCGACCGCGGCCGCGACGCTCGCGCTGGGCTACTGGGTCTTCCTGCGCCACAGCGGGCGGTTCGGGGAGGAGGTGTGAGCGGGCCCGCGGCGGCTGCCGGCATCGCGCTCGCCGCCGCCGGCCTGGCCGGCGGCGTGGTGGTGGCGGGCGGGCGGACCGTCGTCGACGGCCAGGTGGTGGCGGCGGCGCCCGCGCCCCCGCTGGCGGATGGCCTGACCCTGGCGCAGACCTTCCCGATCGTCGTCGAGGGACTCGCGGCGGTCGACGTGCAGCTGGCCAACTACGCCCGCCCGGCGGACGGGATGCTCGACGTGCGGCTGGCGGACCCCGCCGGCCGCGTGCTGTCGGGCTGGCGGCTGGCGGGGTCCGCCGTCGTCGACAACGCCTGGCACCGCTTCCGCCTCGCGGCGCGGGCCGACCTTCCCGCCGGCACGCTGTTGACGCTGTCGCTGGCGCGCCGCGAGGCGGGGGGCAACCCCGTGACCGCCTGGACGACCGCCGGCGACATCTACCCGCCGGGCGGGCTGGCCGTCGACGGTCGGCCGACGGGCGGGGACCTCGCCTTCCGCGCGGTCTACCATCCCGGCTGGCGGGCCGGCGCGCGCCACGTGCTGGCGACGGTGCCGTACCCGCCCGCGGCAACCGCGGGGCTGTTGTGGGGGATGCTGGCGGCGGGGCTGGCGATCCTCCACGGCCTGGCGCGGCATGCCGCAGCCGGGGGTGCACCATGAGCCCCGCGATCCAGTTCGACCGCGTCACGAAACGCTTCGCGCTGGCCCAGGGCCGGCCGCGCGCGTTCAAGGACGCGTTCGTCGGCGCGCTGCGGCGCGCGCCGCGCGCGGTCGAGGACCTCGTGGCGCTGGACGCGGTGTCGTTCGAGCTGGCCCATGGCGACTCGCTGGGGCTGGTGGGCCCCAACGGCACCGGCAAGAGCACGGTGCTCAAGCTCGTGGCACGGATCCTCGAGCCCAGCGCCGGGCGGGTGATCGTCGACGGGCGGGTGGCGGCGCTGCTCGAGCTCGGCGCCGGGTTCCACCCGGACCTCACCGGGCGCGAGAACGTCTACCTCAACGGCTCGATGCTCGGCTTCTCCCAGGCCGAGATGACGGCGCGCATCGGGCGGATCGTCGACTTCTCGGAGCTCGGGCGGTTCATCGACATGCCGGTCAAGCATTATTCGTCTGGCATGTACATGCGTCTGGGTTTCGCCACGGCGATCCACCTCGACGCCGAGATCCTGCTGATCGACGAGGTGCTGGCCGTGGGCGACCAGGCGTTCCAGAACAAGTGCCGCGACCGGATCGCCGAGCTGCGGCGCGACGGCGTGAGCATCGTGCTGGTGTCGCACGACAACAACGCCATCCGTGAGCTGTGCCACCACGCGCTGTGGCTCGAGCGCGGGCAGGTGCTGGCGCACGGCCCCACCGACGGCGTGGTCGAGGCTTACCACGCGAGCATGGTGGCGCGCGAGGAGGCGCGGCTGGCGGCCGAGGCGGCGGCGCAGGCGGCGACGGGCGAGAGCGCCGCCGCCGCGGGGGAGGACCGCTGGGGGTCGGGCGACGTCGACATCGTGGCCGTGGAGTTCCTTGGACCGGACGGCGCGCCGCACCACGTGCTCCACACGGGCGCACCCGCCACGATCCGCGTCCACTACGCGGCGCGCGGCCGAGTCGAGCGGCCGGTGTTCGGGCTCGGCATCCACCGCATCGACGGCGTGCACGTGACGGGCCCGAACACGCGGGTCGGGGGGCTGGACATCCCGTTCGTCGAGGGGCGGGGGGCGGTGGACTACGCGATCCCGGTGCTCCCGCTGATTCCCGCGACGTACGAGATCTCGGTGAGCTGCTACGACGAGACGCTGTCGCACGCGTACGATTACCATCATCGCCGCTTCCCGATCCACGTGCGCGGCGGGACGCTCGGCGAGGAGCTCGGCGTCATCGCGCTGACGGCGCGCTGGACGCACCATCCCGCGCCGCCCGGCTCCGACGATGCCGGTTGACGCGTCGACCGCGTGGGCGGTCGCGCTGTACGCGGCGCTGGCGATCGGCCCGGGGCTGGCGGTGCTCGCGGCGCTGGGGGACGCGGGCGGGCGGGGGGACGCCGCACCGCCCGGCGTGATCGTCCCGGGCGGCGCGAGCGGTGCGCCGCGCGCGGCGGCGCCGGTGATGGACGACCCTTGGGTCCGCCTCGGCGTGGCAGCGGTCATCGGGATGGCGCTCAAG
>CAYQBA010000318.1:0-3208 GCA_964415605.1 uncultured Anaerolineales bacterium
GCCGCCTGGCCGCCGCCGGGCTGAGCGCGGCGCTCGCCGCCGCCGCCGTGTGGCTGCTCGCCGCCGTGATCCTGCCCGCCTACGCGCCCGACCCGCCGCGTGGCGCGACCGTCCTGACCGCGGCCGGGTCCCAGCCGGTCGCCGGGCCGATCGTGTTCGGGGACGAAGTCCAGGCCTACGCCGTCTTTCCCCGCATCACGCTGCCGCTCTTCGACCCGACCGCGTCGCCCGTCGAGCCCGCCTCGATCGCCTTGATCGCCAATGCGCTTGACCTGGCGAAGCCCACCCACCCCGGCGACACCGTCAGCGTCGACATCTACTGGCGCGCCGTGCGCCGGCCCACGCGCGACTACTCGGTGTTCCTGCACCTCATCGACGAGCAAGGCCTCATCGTCGCGCAGCGCGACTCGTACCCCCAGTCCGGCCGCTCGCCGACAAGCGACTGGCAGACCGCCGAGCCGCCCGAGGCGCTCGACCGCCTCTATCCCGACGCCCAGGTCCTGCAGATCCCGCCCACCGCCCCCGCCCCCTGCACCTGCCGCCTCGTGTTCGGCGTGTACGACGCCGCCACCGGCGCGCGGCTCGCCACCCAGGCCGGCGCCGACGCCGTGACGCTCGGCTGGGTGCGCCTCGCGCCGCGCCTCGACGCGCGCGGCATCGCCAACCCCCTCGACGTGGCGTTCGGCGACGACGTCGTGCTGCAAGGCTACAATCTGGACCGCCGCGCCGTCCCCGCCGGCCAGCGGCTCGGCCTGACGCTGTACTGGCAGACCCGCCGGCCGCTCGACACCGACTACAAGATCTCGGTGCAGGTCCGCCGCGGCGCCGCGGAGACGTGGGGCCAGCACGACGAGCCGCCCGCCGACGGCCAGCGCCCGACCACCGGCTGGCAACCGGGCGAGACGATCGTCGACGCCCATCCCGTCCTGATCTATCCCGAGGCCCCGCCCGACGTGTACACGCTCTACGTGAAGATGTACGATCCCGCCGACTGGCAGGCCCTGCCGGTCAACGTCCGCGACTACGAGCTCGCCGTCGGCAGCATCCGCGTGCTCCCGGCGGCGCCATCCCCCACGCCGGCGGCGGCCTCCGCGCCGGCAGGCATCCCGGCGACCCCCGCCGTCCCGGCGATGACCACCGCGCCGGCAGGCGCCCCCGAGGCCACCCCGTGACCCCCCGCCTCCGGTCTCGCCCCGCCGTCGCCGCGCTCATCCTCCTCGCGGCCGCCCTGCGGGCCTGGAACCTCGACCACATGTCGATCTGGCAGGACGAGGGCCTGTCGCTCTACCGCGCCGGGCTCGGCTGGCGCGACATCCTCGCCGGCGGCATCCCGCTCGACGCCCTGATGACCCGCGACGTCCAGCCCCCGCTGTACTTCGTGAAGCTCGCGGCGTGGTTCGACCTCGTCGGGACGTCGACGTGGAGCGGCAAGGCGCTCTCGCTCGTGTACGCGCTCCCCGCCATCCCGCTCACCTGGGCCCTCGGCCGCCGCTGGCTGGGCGAGCGGACCGCCCTCGCCGCCGCGGCCTTCACCGCCCTCTCGCCGGCCTACCTGTGGTACACCCAGGAGGTGCGCCACTACACCCTGGTCGTCACACTCGGGCTCCTCGGCGTGTACGCCGTCGTCCGCGCGTGGGGGCTCGACGCCGCCCCGGCGTTGGCCACGCCGGCCCCCGCCGCCCCGCCCGTTTTCCGCCCGTCCCCCCGCGGCTGGGCCGTCGTCGCCGTCGTGGCCAACGCCGCGCTGGTGTGGACCCACTACCTCGGCTTCTTCCTCGTCCTGTTCGAGGTCCTGGCCGTCGCCGCCGCCACCGCGCGGCGGCGCGACTGGCGCGCCGCGGCCCCGCTGCTGATCCTGGCCCTGGCCGCGCTCCCGCTGGTGCCGTACGCCGCGTGGCGGCTCGGGCTCGGGCCGGAGCGCGACCAGCACTTCGTGCCGCTGACCGTCATGCTCAAGGACATCGTCCTCGGTTTCAGCTTCGGCAAGACCGCCGACCAGGCATCGCCGTGGGTCATGGCGCTCGACGCCGGCTTCGCCGCCCTGCTTGCCGCCGGCCTCGCCGGCGCCTGGCGCGCCCGGCGCGCGGCCGCGCTGTTCCTCGGCGGCTACCTCCTCGTGCCCGTCGTCGCGCTCTTCGCCGTCACGTTCGTCAAGCCTGTCTACATGGGCTTCCGCCACATCCTCGTCGTCGCGCCGGCCTACTACATCCTCCTCGGCGCCGGCGTGAGCGGACTCGCCCGTCGGCGACGCGCCGCCGGGTGGGCCGCCGCCGCGCTGGCCCTCGGCGCCATGCTCGCCGCCGACGCCGCGTTCTACCGCGATCCCCGCTTCCGCAAGGACGACTACCGCGCGCTGGCCACCTACGTGCGGGCCCACGCCGTGCCCGGCGACGCGCTGGTCGTGCCCAACGGCGTCCTCAAGCTCGCGTTCGACCACCTCGCGCCCGACCTCCCGGTGATCTCGCTCCCGCCGTTCCTCGCCAGCGGGCTGCAGGACCCCCGGCCGGCCGAGGACCAGCTCATGCCGCTCTTCCGCCAGCACCCGCGCCTGTGGTACGTCGACCCGCCGCGCACGCCGGTGGACATGCCGGCCTGGCTCGACGCGCGGGCGCTGCGCGTCGACCGCCAGGACTTCCCGGGCGACACCACCCCGGTGTACTTCAACGCCTACGAGCTCGCGCCCGTCCTGCGCGGCGGCCAGAACCCCCCGCGGCGCACGACCATGCACCTCGGCAGCCTCGACCTCCTGGGCTGGGACGTCCGGCCGGCCGCGCCGCTGCCCGGCCGCGCCGCGCGCGTGCGGCTGATCTGGCAGGTGACGGCGCGCGGCATCCCGGACTACAAGGTGTCGCTCGTCCTGCGCGACGCCGCCGGCCGCGGCCACGCCGACGGCGATCACGAGCCGTACCACGGCCAGCGCCCGACGTCGGCCTGGCCGTTCGGCGAGCTGACCTACGAGCCGCACGACCTCCTCGTCGACCCCGCCACGCCGCCCGGAACGTACACCCTCGGCATCACGGTCTACGACCCGGCGACGGGCGAGACCTACCCCCCGTCCGGCCCGGCCACGCTGGGCGAGGTCGCGGTGGCCCGCCCGCCGGCGCCGGTGGACCCCCGCGCCGTGGCCATCCCCCACCGGTTGACCGCCGTCGGCCCCGGCCTGACCGTGCTCGGCGCCGGGCTGCCGGCCGCGCCCGGCGGCGCGTGG
>CAYQBA010000319.1:0-3193 GCA_964415605.1 uncultured Anaerolineales bacterium
CCACGAGCGCGAGCGCCGCCAGGATGGCCAGGCGCGCCCGGCCCGGCGGCGGCCCGGGCGGCGGCAGGAGGCCGCGGGCGATCATGCTGTCGGCCAGGTCAAGCGCCCGCTCCAGCCCGCCCACGAGCACCGGCATCGCCAGCGGGAGCCAGGCCCGCCATCCCCGCGAGCGGAGCCCGCGCACCGCCTGCGCCTCGCGCACGGCGGCGATCTGACCCCGCATCGACGGGGCGTACGTCAGCGCCACCGCCGCCACCAGCGCCAGCGCCCCGAACGCGCGCGGGATCAGCCGGACGATGTCCCGCGCCGAGAGCGCCGCCTGGAAGGTCGCGAAGGCCAGCATGAGGAGCGCCAGCGCCGCGCCGGTCAGGGCCCCGTACGCCGCGGCCTCGAGGGTCAGCGGCCCGCCGATCAACGGCCAGCCCGCCGGCAGGCGCAGCACCACGGTGGTGCCGGCGTGGGCCAGCAGGGCGTTGTAGACCGTCGCGAACGGGATCACCACCGCCGCCAGCCGCGCCACCGGCAGCGCGGCCATCCGGCCGGTGGCCGGGAGCCGGGCCCGCACCAGCGCCACCGCGAGGCCTAGCCCGAGCAGCACGAGCGGGTGCCGCGTCGTCGACGCCAGCGCCGCGACCGCCGCCAGCCAGGCGACCCAGGCGCGGGGGTGCGGGGCGGCGGCGCCGGCCTTCGCCGACTCGGGTTGCGGGGGTCGCGAAGCGGTCAGAGCGGCGTCGATGGCGCGGACATCGCCGACGCGGTCGCCCACGTCGGGCGAGCATGGCTGCTCGGGCATACGGTCGGCGGCCCCCGCCCCGACGTCCCGCGAGGCCATTGCCCGTCCCACGCCATCGCCGACGCCGCGCGCCAGGCGCCGGTCCGCGTCGAAGATGCGGGGCTCCATCCGCCGCAGCGCCGCCAGCACCGGCGCGCCCGCCAGCGCGACGAGCGCCGCGTTGCCCGCGGCGCCGAAGAGGTCCCATCCCAGCGACGAGGCCGCGTAGAACACCGCGAAGCGTCCCGCGGCCGCCGCCGCCGTGCCCGCCGCGCCGGCGCCGGCCGCATCGATGAACGGCCAGAACCACAGCGTCATGAGCAGGCCGTAGCCGATGCCCCAGGCCGCGCCGAACGCCGCCAGCCCCCAGACCTCGGCGCGGCCGTGCGCCCACCGCGCGCCCGGCGCCGGCCGAAACGGCAGCCACCCGGCCGTCAAGCCGACCCAGGCCGCCGTCAGCATCTGGTACGGCAGCCACGGACCGACGCCGCCGGTGATGACGGCCGAGACGACGAGCGTCAGCGCGCCCATCAGGAACCCGAAGCGCGGGCCATATGCCCGCCCGGTCAGGATGATCAGCGCGAAGATCGGCGTGAACCCGCCCGGCCCGGGCAGCGCCACCTCGATGAACCGCAGCACGCTGTTGATGGCCACCAGCACCCCGAGCACCGCCACCGCCCGCGGCCCCAGGCCGGCCGCGCCGGCTTCGAACACGAGCGCCGCGCCCCCGCAGAGCACCAGCAGGGCCAGCGCGGCCGGGTCGTCGAGCCCGTACGCCGTCGCGGATGCCACCGGGCGCCACAGCGGAAACAGGAACACCGCCACGCACAGCGCGTTGGCCACGGCGTAGATGGCCAGACCGAGCAGACGCGCGGGTCGCCCGCTGCTCACGGCCAAGCCGCCCGCCTTGACGGCCTTGCGCCCACCCGCCTTGACGGCGGCGCGCCCGCCCGCCTACCATGCCCGGCCATCGGCACGATCCCACGCCCCGGAGGAAGCCCATGTGGCGCGAGCACCGCCTGCCCCGCGACGACCACGCGCTGGCGTGGTTTGCGTTCGGCGACCCGTCCCCCGGCGGCGCCCCGCTCGTGCTGCTCAACGGCGGGCCGGGCGACGACCACCGCTACCTCCGCCCGGTTGCCGAGCGGCTGGCCGCGGGCCGCGCTTGCGTGCTGTACGACCAGCGCGGGTGCGGGGCGTCGCGGCTGGACCGGTTGGATGGCGACACGCTGCACATCGACCGCTTCGTCGCCGACCTCGACGCGCTGCGCGAAGCCCTCGGCGTCGCCCGGATCGACCTCTTCGGCCATTCGTGGGGGGCATTGCTGGCCCTGCTGTACGCCATCGCGCATCCCGGCGCCGTCGCCCGGCAGGTGCTGGTGGGCATGGGCCCGCTGAGCCCCGCGCTGGCCGACGTCGCGACGGCCAACCTCCACCAGCCGCTGACGGAAGACGAGCGGCGTGCCCTGGCCGAGCTGCGCGCGGCGCGCAAGGCCGCGGCGGCCGCGGGCGACTGGGCTCGCCACGCCGAGCTGCACATCCGGCAGATGCGCGACTACGCCGTGCGGGCCTGGTTCTTCGACCCGGCGGCGGGCGCGCGGTTCGCCGACGCGTTCGCCGCGGGCTACGGCTACAACCCGCACATCACGCCGCACGTCTGGCCGACCGTGCAGGCCATCGACATCCTGGCCCGCGCCGCGGGGCTGGCGGTCCCGACGCTCGTGGTGTACGGGGAGCAGGACTTCGAGCCCACCGCGCAGGCGTATCTCCTGGGCGCGGTCATGCCCCACGTCACGGCTTGCCTGATCAACCGCTGTGGCCACGTGCCGTGGCTCGAGCAGGCCGACGCGTTCTACGGGGCGGTCGAGCGGTTCCTGGCCGACGGGTCGTCACCCGCCCCGCCGCCATCCGCCCCGCCATCATGAGCTTCGCCGCCGCATGAGCGCGGCGAGCAGAAGGCCGGCCACGGCAGCGAAGACGACGTAGCCCGCCTGGCCGCGCCCGGCCGAACCGCTGACGGCGCCGCCCGGATCGCCGGCGCGACCCGCCGCCGATGGCTCCGCGTCGTGGGCCGCCGGCGCGGTGGTCACGGCCCGCGCGGGCACGAGCGTGGCCGATCCGCCGTCCGTCGCGGCGGGGGGCATGGGTGAACCGTTGGGGGCGGCGCCCGCTACCGCGGCATCGGCGTCCGCGGCCGATCCCGCCCCGCCGCCCAACCCCGCCGCCAGATCAGATGTCGCCGCCCCGGCGCCGGGCTGCCCCGCCGCGGCCGTCATGAGCGCCGACCAGGCCGTCGGGAAGGCGGCCAGCGTCGCGCGGGCCACGGCGTCGGCCGTGGCGCCGGCTGGATCGACGGGGGCGAAGGGATCCGCCGGCGTCGCCGTCCCCGGCGGGCCGGGCGGGCCCGATGCGGCGGTCCCC
>CAYQBA010000320.1:0-3143 GCA_964415605.1 uncultured Anaerolineales bacterium
GCCGCCGCGGCGAAGGCGACGAGCACGCACAGCTCGTCGCGCAGCGCCGCGGGCTGGGCCGCGATCGCGGCCTCCGGGGCGGCGCCGGCCTCGATCCGGTCCAGGCAGTCGGCGAAGGCGGCGGTCAGCTCGTCGTTCATGCATCGATCCTCGGGGGCGCCGCCTCCAGGCGGCGGCGCAGCGCGCGCAGCGCGTGGTGCTGCAGGTTCTTGACGGCGTTGACGGACCGGTCCATGGCGTGCGCCGTCTCCGCCACCGACAGGCCGCCGACGAAGCGCAGCGCCACCACCTGCTGCTGCAGGTCGGTCAGCGTGGCCAGCGCCGCGCGCATCGCGTCGGCGTCCAGACCGCGCTCGACGCTCGCCAGCGGGCCGTCGCCGGCGGCGGCGAGCTGCGCCGGCAGCGGTGGCGCCGCCGGATCGTCCTCGGCCGGCAGCTCGACCTCGTCGGGCGCGCCGGACCGCGCGCGCCAGTGGTTGAGGATCCGGTGGTGGGCGATCCGCAGCAGCCACGGCCGGAAACGGGCGGGGTCGCGCAGCTGCGGCAGCCCGCGCAGCGCGTTGACGAACACGTCCTGGGTCAGATCCTCGGCCACCCGGTCGTCGCGGACCCGGAACTGCACGAACGCGTAGACGCCCTCGACGTGCCGCTGGTAGAGCCGGCCGAAGGCGCCCGGCTCCCCCCGCAGCGCGCGCTCGACGCAGCGCGCCTCGGGCTCCGGCTCGAACCCGAGCCGCCCCGCCGGGCGATCGGCCACCCGGTTGTCGCAAGCGATGGTATCCGCCTTCACGCGTTCACATCCGTCTCGTCCTCGGCGCGGCGCCCCATGACGGGGCCCACAGCGTAGTATGGACACGGGCGGGGAAGCAAAGGTTAGAGGTGGAGGGGTTGGCCCCCCGCCCTCATTCCGACAGCCGCCGCGGTTTTGCTAGCCTTAGCGCCATGAACATCCCCCCATCGAACCCCGTTGTCCGCCGCCGACCTGCCGATCGCCGTCGCCGCCGACCTGCCATGGGCACCGTGTCCGCCCTCGCCGTCGCCGCGGTCCTGGGCCTGGCACTCGGCGCTTGCGGGCCGGGCACACCCGTCGAGCCGGGTCCGACTCCGGCCGGCGATCCACCGTCCGCCGGCACCGATCCGATCGCGACGACGGCAGGAGGGGATCCCGCCACCACCGCCGGGCCCGCGGCTTATCCGGGGCTGGGTGACGGCGACCCCGGCGCCGGCGATCCGGCCGTCGGCGGGCTGGCGGGCGGCGCCGGGCGGCGCGTGGCGCTTCCCGTCATCGAGCAGTCGGGGATGGGCGGCGATCCAGGGTCGCTGGTCGAGACCACGCCATCGCCAGCTTCGCCGCCGGCCGCCACCGAGGCCGCTGCGACGATCCCGCCCGATCCGCCGGCGGGCGGGCCGTGCGCCGGCATCGCCGCCCGCCAGGGCGACGCGCTGGCGGTCGACGGCGTGCCGTTCGTGTTCTTCGGCATCAACGCTCAGGGGATCCTGGATGCCGAGTACCCCGAGGCGCGCGTCGAGAAGGACGTCCAAGCCCTGGCCGGGCTGGGGGTCAACACCTTGCGGGTGTGGTTCTTCCACTACCACGACCCCGAGCGCCTGGCGCGCCTGCTCGACATCGGGGCGCGCCACGGCGTCCGGTTCGTCGTCACGCTCGAGGACAACGTGTTCAAGGGTGTCGACTTCTTCTTCAGCAAGGCCGACGAGAGCCGCTACCGCCCGCACGTCGACGCGACCGTGGCGCGCTTCAAGGACCGCCCCGAGATCCTGATGTGGGAGCTGATCAACGAGCCCAACTGCGGCGACGGCAAGCACGACGACGAGTGCATCGAGCAGATCCGCGACTGGCTGAAGATGATGGCCCGCCGCGTCAAGGCCATCGACGCCTGCCATATCGTGTCGACCGGCATGATCGGCGACGGGAACTACGAGAACGAGGAGCGGAGCTACCGGATGATCCACCGCACCGATGCGATCGAGATCCTCTCGGTGCACAAGCGGTCAGCCGACACCCGCGAGAACGAGCTCGAGCTCGCCGCCGACGAGGATCGGCCGATCTTCTACGGCGAGATCTACGACGAGGTCTTCGACGAGGGCTGCCAGACCCTCGGCGGCGATCGCACGCCCGACGCGCGCGCCGAGCGGATCAAGGCGGACTTGCGGCAGGCCATCGAGGACGGCGTCGACGGCTACCTGCTGTGGGACTACGCGCCGGGGATCGTCGGCAAGAAGACCTACTGCAGCAAGTTCGGCTACGGGCTCGACGATCCCGTGTGGGGCAAGCTGCGCCGCTCCGAGGAGGGCCTGCCGCCGCCCGTCCCATGGCGCCGTTGACCGGCGGCTGACGGCCGGCCGGTGGCCGCGGGCGTATAATCCACGCTGCGCGCCGCCGTTCCCCCATCCACCCCGCGGCGATGCCGTCGGCGCGCATCCGGCATCGTCCGCGCCGCACGAGAAGAGGTGCCGATATGTACGGAACCGTCGCACGCATGCAGGTCAAGCCCGGCATGGAAGCCGATTTCCTGGCCTTCCTCGACGAGGTGAACCACGGAGGCGGCATCCCCGGGATGGTCAGCGAGCACCTGTATCAGGCCGAGAACGAGCCCGGGGTGCACTACATGGCGGTGGTGTTCGAGAACAAGGCCGCCTACGTCGCCAACGCCAACGACCCCGCCATGCACGCCCGCTACGAGCGCTACCGCGCCATGCTCACCGCCGAGCCGGAATGGCACGACGGTGAAGTGGTGTGGCCGCGGGCTTGACGTCGGCGCACCGCGGGCGGCGCGTGCCGGGCCGTCGCGGCGCGAGGCAGCAACACGGGCGGCCATGCGTGCATGGCCGCCCGTGGACTTGCGCTTCCCGGAAACCGGGCGACCGCGCCTGCGATCGTATCGATTGATGGGCAACGGGGAGACTCGCGCGGTGCGAGTCGCGCCAGCCATCCGTGATCGTCGGGCTCACCACGCCCCTCCGGCAACCCGTCTGCCGGAGCGGCGTGGCGCGGATCGGCTGGCGCTGCGTTGCGCGGTCGTCGCTACCGAGTGGAACGGCGCGGCCGGGTCACCAGGACCGGCCACCCCCACCGCTGCGCGGGCGACCGCCGCCACCGCCGCCGCCGCCGTAGCCGCCGCCAC
>CAYQBA010000321.1:0-3108 GCA_964415605.1 uncultured Anaerolineales bacterium
GCGACGACCGGCTCGCCCGGCCCGCGTCCGGGCCGGGGTCGGCCGCCGAGGCGCGCAACGGGGCCGTCGCCGGCCCCGCGGGCGGCGCCCCTGACCCGGACGCGGGGCCGCCCCCCACCCTCGTCCTCACCGACGGCGAGCTGTTCGGGTGGCGCATGCCGCACCGCCGACGCCAGGTGCGCCAGGTCGACCCCGTCCGGACCCCCGACTACTTCGCCGAGTTCGCGCCGGGCGATCACGTGGTCCACATCGAGCACGGCATCGGGGTATTCCGCGGCATCGAGCGGATGCAAGTGGGGACAGTCGAGCGCGACTACCTCAAGCTGGAGTACGCCGCCGGCGACATGCTCTTCGTGCCCACCCATCAGGCCGACCGCGTGGCGCGCTACGTCGGCGCGGGCGAGATCGACCCCGCCGTCTCACGGCTCGGCACCGCCGACTGGGAGAAGGCGAAGGCGCGTGCCAGGCGCGCCGTCGAGGACATCGCCAAGGAGCTGCTCGAGCTGTATGCCCGCCGCGAGAGCGCGCGCCGGCAGGCATTCGCGCCGGACACCGCCTGGCAAGCCGAGATGGAGGCGGCGTTCCCGTTCATCGAGACGCCCGACCAGCTCAAGGCCATCGAAGACGTCAAGTCCGACATGGAGAGCGAGCGGCCGATGGACCGGCTGGTGGTCGGCGACGTCGGCTTCGGCAAGACCGAGGTGGCGCTGCGCGCGGCGTTCAAGGCTGTGATGGCCGGCAAGCAGGTCGCCGTGCTGGCGCCGACCACCGTGCTGTGCCAGCAGCACTACGAGACCTTCAGCCGCCGGCTCGGCGCCTTCCCGGTGCGCGTCGAGATGCTCAGCCGCTTCCGCTCGCGCAAGGACCAGGACACGGTCGTCGACAAGCTCGCGACCCGCGAGGTGGACATCGTCATCGGCACGCACCGGCTCCTCTCGCCCGACATCCACTTCAAGGATCTCGGGCTCCTCATCATCGACGAGGAGCACCGCTTCGGGGTGAAGCACAAGGAGCGCCTGCGCCAGCTCCGCGAGGGCGTCGACACCCTGACCATGACCGCGACGCCGATCCCGCGCACCATGCACATGGCGCTGACGGGCCTGCGCGACCTGACCACCATCGACACCCCGCCCGAGGAGCGGCTGCCGGTGGCCACGCACATCGGGCCGTACGACGACAACCAGGTCCGACAGGCCATTCGGCGCGAGCTCGCGCGCCGCGGCCAGGTCTTTTACGTCCACAACCGGGTTCAGGGCATCGAGATGGTCGCCGAGAAGCTGCACAAGCTCGTGCCGGAGGTGCGCATCGGCATCGCCCACGGGCAGATGAACCAGGAGGTGCTGGCCAGGGCCATGCTCGACTTCGTCGGCAACGCGTACGACGTCCTGGTCTGCACGAGCATCATCGAGAGCGGGCTGGACATCCCCAACGCCAACACCCTCATCGTCGAGCACGCCGAGCGGTTCGGCCTGGCACAGCTCCACCAGCTGCGCGGGCGCGTCGGGCGCAGCAACCAGCGGGCGTACGCCTACTTCCTGCACCCCGCCGGCTACGACTTGCCCGACGACGCCCGCGACCGGCTCGAGGCGCTGGCGGAGGCCAGCCGGCTGGGAAGCGGCCTGCGCATCGCCATGCGCGACCTCGAGATCCGGGGCGCCGGCGAGATCCTCGGGGCGCGGCAGCACGGGCAGGTGGCCGCCATCGGGCTCGACCTGTACACGCGCCTGCTCGCCGAGGCGATCAAGAAGCTGCGGGCCGACAGCCCGACCGCCGACCGGGTGCGCCAGGAGCTCGAGGCCATCGACCCCGGCGCACTGCCGACGGTCGACCTGCCGCTCGACGCGTACCTGCCCGAACGCTACGTTCCCGAGACCGGCGAGCGCACCCGGCTGTACCGCCGGATGGCCGCGGCGACCGACCTCGACGCCGTGCGCGAGATCGAGAACGAGTTCAAGGACCGCTTCGGGCCGCCGCCGCCCGAGGTGCAGAACCTGATCGAGGTGCTGTGGCTGCGCGTCTTGGCCCACGTGGCCGGCGCCCGCAGCATCGCCCGCGAGGGCACCGCCATCGTCGTGCGCTGGGGCGAGCGGCACACGCTCGACCGCGTGATGCTCAAGCTCAAGCTCGACCGCGACGTGCGCGTGAGCGCGCATCAGATCGCGCTGCCGGTCAGCGGCCGGCCCGAATCGTGGCTCGGCCGGATGCGCCGCACGCTCGAGACCGTCGCGGACGTCGAGGGCCGGCGCGCCGCTTCCCGGGCGTAACCCGCCCCCGTCCACCCCACTGGAGTCGGCGCCCGCGCCCGATTCCCCGATGTGAACGCACGCGACCATGATCCTCACCGATCCGCCATCCGACAGCGCTCTCGTCCACCGCGCCCAGCGGGGCGACGCCGACGCGTTGGTGGCCCTGTACCGGCGTTATGTCAAAGAGATGTACGGTTACGCGTTCAACCAGCTCGGCGACCCCCAGGATGCCGAGGACCTGACCAGCGAGATCTTCATGCGGGTCGTCAACGGCATCGGCGCCTATCGGAGTCAGTCCAGCTTCCGGACGTGGCTATACGCCATTGCCCACAACCAAGTGCGCGACCACTGGCGGCGCAACGGGCGCCGGGCGGACAAGGTCGGGCTGGATCACGCGGGGGAGCAGGTGGGTGCCGGCGGCATCGACGCGGAGCGCGGATTGGAGCCCGACGGCGATGGCCAGCCTCGGCGCGAGGTCCCGGCCACCGCCCTGGGTCAAATGGTGCTGGCGCAGCTGCCCGCGCACTACCGCCGCGTGCTCGAGCTGCGGGTTATGGACGGCCGGTCGGTGCGGGACACGGCCGAGGAGCTCGGCATCACCGAAAACCACGTCAAGGTGCTGAACCACCGGGCGCTCAAGCGCGCGGCCGAGGTCGCCGCGCAGATCGAGATCGACGGGAGACACCACGATGACGCTTGAAGCACGTTGGGCGGACTGGCAGCAAGAGATCGACGGCATCGACCCCTACGGCGACGAGGCGCGCGCGGCCGAGATCCTCGACGACGCCCTCTCGGCCGCGCGAGCCGGCGTCGACGGCGGGGCGGTGCGCGCGGCGTTCGGCGCGGACGCGACCGGGCTGGC
>CAYQBA010000322.1:0-3094 GCA_964415605.1 uncultured Anaerolineales bacterium
ATCGCGCCGCGGCCCGCCACGCCCCCCATGCCCGCGCGCCACGCCGCGCCTGGCGCCGCGACGACCGCGGGCACCGCCCCCGCCGCGACCTCCGCGCCCCGCAAGCTCACCTGGAAGGAGCGGCGCGAGCTCGAAGACCTCGAGCGCGAGGTCCCGGCGCTCGAGGCGCGGCAGGCGGCCCTGGCGGCGGAGATCAACGCCAGCGGCGCCGACTTCGCCCGCCTCGCGGTGCTGAGCGCCGACCTGGCCGGCGTCGGCGCGGCGCTCGAGATCGCGCTCGAGCGGTGGATCGAGCTGTCGGAGATCGAGCAGGCCGCGCAGACCCGGACCTAGGCGGCGCCGAGGTCAGCGCGCCGGCGCGCGTCCCGGCCCCGCCGGCCAGTAGTCCGGACAAGGCTTGACCGCGCCGGCGATCGCCCGGTAGATCGCGGCGAGATCCTCGCCGTCCGGTGCCACGAAGAAGTCGTCGGGCGCGCTCGCCATCTCCGCCAGCGCGTCGGCCTCAATGTCGTCGCCCAGCCCGATCGTGAACACCCGCATGCCCGCCGCCTTGGCCGCCGCCGCCGCCGCCACGGCCGACGCCACCGGCTCGGGATTGTTGCGGCCGTCGGTGAGCACGACCATGGCAGGCCGGTGCCCGGGGCGGCGGCGTGGGCTGGTCAGCTCGGCCTGGGCGGCGCGGATGCCGAGATCGATCCGCGTGAACTGCGCGGTCTGGATGCCGTCGAGCGCCTCATGCAGCGCCGCGCGATCCCCCGTCAGGGGCTGGGCCAGCGCGGCCGACGCGTTGAAGGCGACGATGGCGGCTTGATCGGTCGGCAGGTCGAGCTGGTCGAGGAACAGCCGGGCCGCCGCCCGCGCCGCGTCGATCTTGGCGCGACCCGCGCGCGTCAGCTCGAGCATGCTCGACGACGCGTCGATGACGAGGACGACGTCGATGCGTGGCGCCTCGACCGCGCACGGCGGCTCGTGCAGCGCCAATGGAAGGTAGGCCGGGCGCGGCTTGGGCGTGGGGGTCGGCGTCGCGGTCGGCGTGGCCGTCGCGGTGGCGGTCGGCGTGGCCGGCGGCGTCGGCGACGGCGTCGCCGTCGGGGTGCGCGTCGGCGTCGCGGTCGCCGATGGCGTGGCGGTCTCGGTCGGCGTCGGCGTGGCCGTCGGCGCCTCGCCGCACAGCACCTCGACGTCGCCGACGCTGGCGCCGCTGGGCAGGACCGAGTCGTCGTCGAGCCCCAAGGGCACGGTCCCGGATCGGGCGCCGAAAGCGATCGCTCGCGGCAGCGCCAGCGGCACGGGCCCCGTGGGCCGGCACACGTCCTCGCGCCGCGCGCGGTTGCCGGAGGGGTTGTCGAACCAGAGCGCGCCGCCGGATGGAATCTCGAAGCGCAGGCGGTCCACACTGATGGCGAACGCCGTGCCGACCACCGTGTCGCGTCCGGCCAGCGCGGCGAGCCCGCCCTGGCCGCTCTCGTCGCCCAGTCCCCCGCGATCGTCGTAATGCTCGTCCGGGTCGGGCTCCGACCACGTGTCCCCCGCCGCACGGGCCAGCAGGATGTCGCCGAACCCGATCCCGAAGCCCTCGTTTGCCCGGCCCGGGTTCTGCGACGACGTGGTGTCGACGAAGCGGTCGCGCAGGCCCAGCACGAGGTTGCCCGTGTCGGTGAGCTCGAGATCGCTCAGCATCGGCATCGGGAACACCCCGTAGAAGTCGGCTTCGCGGTCGCCCAGCGTCCGATACACGTCGACCCAGGGCTGCCACCGCAGCGGGATCGACCGGCCGCCGTTGATCCAGTCGGGTGGCCTGAGGTGACCGCGGAGCGCACCCCCAAGCGGAGCTTGGGCGACGAGCCGCATTGCGGACCCGTCGGGCCGGCTGGCGTAGACGAACGCCGCCAGATCGTCGCGCGCGCGGCTCTCCTGAGCCGAGTGGACGACACCGTGGTAGACGAGGCCGTCGTGCACCTTGAGCCCGAACGGCCGCGCGTCTGCCACCCAGCCGGCGGTGGCGGCGCCATGGGCGAAGCTGCCGAGGAGCTGCCCGGACGGGACGGCATAGCGGTAGATCCGGCGGTCCGCCATGTTCGTGACGAACAGCTCGGAGCCGCTCGGGTCGAGGTCGATGTCGCCCAGGCTGTTCTTGCCCACCCAGCCTCGCGCGGCCATGTCCGGGCCGGCCCGCTGGTTGTCGTGGTAGTTCTGGCCGGCGTTCGGCACGTCGGCGAAGCGGGTGACGGCGCCGGTGGTCAGGTCCACCCGGTACACCGCGCCCGGGCCGCCGGGGCCGAAGAACGAGCCGCGCTTCTGGTAGGCAGCGGCATACACCGCGTGCTCGGCAGGGCTGTAGGCCAGCCCCCACACCGTGCCGACGTCGCGCTGACGGGCCAGCGCGTATTGGGGCGCGTCCGAGGGGGTGTCGCGGAAGGCCAGGATGGCGGGGCTGTCGAGGTCGTTGAACTTGGTCGTGTTGCCGTACACGAAGAAGCAGGTCGTGACGAGGTACGGGTTGGGGCCGCCGCAGGCGGTGTCGACGTCCGGCGGCGTCGCGCGCGGCGCGCCCGGCGCCGCCACCGCCAGGCCGAACCCGATCGCGCCCACCGCGCCCAGGGCCGCGGCGGCCCGCCGCAGCTCGACGGACCAGCGCCGTGTGTCACTCGATCGCATCATTCGACCCCACCTCTCCAACGCCGCGCCGTCGGAATGACGGCGTCCGCCACCACGTGCCAGACGAACGAGGTTGGCCGAATGTGACCGCGCCCGGCGGGCGCCGACGACCGCTAGACGCCCGCGAGCGCCCCCGCGACCCGTGCCCCGACCCACCCCACGGCCCCGAACACCGCGCCGGTGCCCGCCCGCCCCGCCGGCGTGTCGTCGATCCAGTCCCCCAGCGCGCCGGCCACGGCGCCGTAGAGGCACCAGCCCAGGAGCCAGCCGGCCGCGTCGATCCCCGCGGTTGCCGGCGGCGCGGCGGAGGTGCCGCCGGCGACCGGCGGAGCAGCCCCGCCGGACAGCGCGGCGCCCGCCGCGCCCGCCACTGCCGCCGTCATCCACCACCCGCCGGCCCAGCCCGTCGTACTGGTAGCTCGCCAGCGTCGTTCCG
>CAYQBA010000323.1:0-3069 GCA_964415605.1 uncultured Anaerolineales bacterium
TCAAGGGTTGGTGGAGGCGGTCCACCGTGTCATGTTGGTCGGTGGGTGGGGGGGCAGCCCCCCTAACCCCCCAATAATGGGGGGAACTCTCTGGCGGGTGGCATGCGTGTGCTCGGGCACCTCAGGTTGGTCGGGGATGGACATCAGAATTCCATCGACCAAATGACGTCTTCCGGTATCTTGCATGAGGTTGCTAAGAGAGTTCCCCCCATTATTGGGGGGTTAGGGGGGCCAACGTCGCCCGCTGACAACTTGACATCGCCGCCAGACCATTAACCAGTCACCGATGCCCTGACAGGGCTAGCCGTCGCGCCCGGCGGCCAGACGCCGGCCGAGCATCGGGCCGGGCCCAGCCGGTGCGAATCCTGACCCGATCCGCGCGCCGCCGCCGATCGCCGCTTGCCGCGGCCACGACCGCAGCAGCGTTGGGGCCTCCAGGGCCGGCCGGGTCGCGCAATCCGTGGGCGGGTACTCCGACGTATGGGAGATGCCGCCGATGGAGCGCTCGGTGTTGCCCGTAGGCTTGCCGTCATACATGTACGAGTACGTCACGTCCTCGTAGAGCAAGAAGTGTGCGTCGGCGTCGTCGTACCACAGTACGGCTGCGGCGGGCTCGACATACGCCTTCCACAGCGGCTCGTCGTCGTTCTCCTGCCAGGCGAGGAACTTGGTGGTGTTGGAGAACGCCCAGTAGCACACCCCGCCCGGCGTGATCGCGCGCTGGTTGACCAGGAACGGCTGGTTGTCGATCCGCACGATGTCACCCGCGCGGAACGTGGCGTCGGGGTGGAGGATCCAGTCGTAAGACCACTTGATCAACGGGTCGCGCCGTGAGCCGTTGCTGTTCTTGATCCAGGCCGAGGTGTCGACGTCGCGGATCTCTTCCCAACTGGCATCCTGGAGGTGGAGCGGGTTGGCGACGGTGAACGTGACGGCGACCGAGACCGTCACGACTTCGGCTGCCACCGCCTCGACCTTGCGGTCGACGCCCCAGTCGTACCCGAACCGCTCGGCGCCCCGGATCTCCGTGCGGCCGTGAGTCTTGATCGCCACACCTTCGTGGAGCGGCTTCACGCCGACTTCCACCGCCGCGCTCCAAGCGCTTGAGCCTGCACGGTTGATGGCCTTGACCCGATACCAGTAATGGCCGACGACCTTCCCCTGCTTAGGAGACTCCCACCGCGTGCCCACGCCCGAGTAGACACGGCGTGCGGCCAAGAAGCGTGCATCGTCGGATTCCTCCAGCCAGTAGCGTTCGGCGCCGCTGGCCGGCTCCCACGCTACGGTGTAGCGGACAGCATTCGGGTTGGTGACCGGCCAGATGACGGGGCGGTCCGGGGCGCGATAGGTGGACACCCACGGGAGGAACGCCGCGTGAGGCAGCTCCGCGGCCGACATGGTCCGGTCGGCCAGCGAGCCGACTCCCGTTCCCGCCAGCGCAGCGCCCACCAGGACCACCAGCCCGCCGGCGAGCACCGTCGCCCAAACGTGGCGCCGGCGCATCGCTTGGTACAGGGAATCGCCTCTGCCCCAGGGCACCGCGTCATGCGCCGCGCGCACACCCCGATCCGCCTGCGGAAGCGTTGGGAGACTGCCCATGATCACCACCCCGCGTTGATTAATATCCGAATAACTTGCAGCATAGCACAGCCCATCGGCTGCATCAAGGTCTTGCGGCGGCTCAATCCCGGAGCAGAAGCCTCTGCCGCGCGTCGAACGGCGCGGCCACCGGGGTCCAGCCGCGACCCGCGCCCCGGCGTCACCATGACCAACTCGGGGACTCCGCGGCGCCGTCGTAGGTCAGCTGGCGCATGCAGCTCCCGTCGGTGCGCACGGTGTAGATCTGGTTGCGCCCCGTCACGTCGGACGTGAAGGCGATGAACGCCCCGTCCGGCGACCACGAGGGTGCCCAGTCGTAGCCCGCGGTGTCCAACAGCACTTTCGCCAGCCCACCCGCGTTGTCGACCGCGGCGATGCCGGCCCGGCCGGCGCCCCGGGTGGCGTACACGATGTGCGAGCCGTCCGGCGACCACGACGGCGACCAGTCGGCGTCCGCCGACGTCGTCACCCGGTGGGGGGGCGAGCCGTCCTCGGCCATGACGAACACGTCGGCATCGGCGTCCGGATCGGCGTTGAAGGCGAGCTGGCCGCGCACCGACCAGCTCGGGTGGCCGGCGTACGACCCGGCGGGCGACCAGCGCGTCGGGCGGTTCACCGTGGTCTCACCGGCATCGGCGTCGATCCAGTAGATGGCCCGCAGGCCCTCCCGGAGCGAGTCGAAGGCCAGGCGGCGGCCGTCGGGCGACCACGCCGCAAATCGGTCCTCGGCCGGGTGCACGGTGACGCGGATCTCGCCGGCCCCGTCGGCGCCCACTACATAGATATCGGATGCCGTGGCGCCCCGGGCCGACGCGAACGCCACGCGCCGGCCATCCGGCGAGAGGGCCGGGAAGCGGTCGTCGCCAGGGGACGTGGTGATCTGGCGCTGGTCGTCGCCGTCGGCGAGCATGACGAAGATGTCCCAGTTGCCCGTCCGGTCGGACGCGAACGCGATGCGCCCGGTCGACGGCAGTGGGCAGTCGGCGGCCGCGCCGATGCGATCTCCCGCCGGGGCGGACGGGGACACAGCTCCGATGGACGCCGTTGCGATCGGGGCGGTATCGACCGCCATGGCTCCCGAAGCGTCACCCGACACCGCATCGATCGCTTCGATCGCGGGGCGTTCGAGCGGCACCACCCGCGAGGTACCGGCCACCTGCCGCACGGTCGCGGTGCCCCCGACGTCGGCGCGCAACCGTCCGGCGAGCGCGATCAAGACGACGCCGACGACCATCAACCCGGCGATCGCGGCCGAGCTCGGCTGCCGCGGTGCGCTCCGACTGCGCTCGGTTTCGGGCACGCTATCGGCCGGAGGGCGGGTTGCCGAGAGACGGGTCATGGCGCGCTTGGACGTCGGCGGCTTGACCGCGATCGGGGCGCCGCCGGCGCGGCTGGCCCGGGCCGGCGCATCCCAGGGCCCCGGCAAGCCGGCGCCGGCGCCGGCCCGGGCCGGCGGATCCCACGGCCGGG
>CAYQBA010000324.1:0-3056 GCA_964415605.1 uncultured Anaerolineales bacterium
GCGCCGGCTTCGGCCGCCGCGTCGTCGGGCGCGCGCGCCGCCGCGCCGACGAGGTCGAGCTGCCCCGTGAAGTTCGGCAAGAGGGTCTCGTCCACCGGCACCCGGAGTGTCGCCGACGGGCCGTCGAGCGTCACCCGTTGGGTGCGCACGAGCCCGGACCGGCGGATGCTGAGGAGCCCCTCGGCGGGCGCGAACGGCGCCTGCACCAGGATCTCGGCCGTGTCGCCGGGCTGGTACTCGGCCTGGTCGGGCACGAGCTGGACGTCTTCGCGCTCGACGCCGCGCCGCGGCCGCGACGGGCCGCCGGCCACCCACAACCGGATCTCGGTGCGGTTCGGGCGGCCCTCGGCGTCGGCGATGTCGGCGGTCACGCGGTACTCGCCGCCGGCGTCGAAGGTCAGGTCGCACGTCACGGGCTCCCCGGCCGACGTCAGCGCGCAGTCGCCGACGAGCGTGAAGTCCTCGACGAAGCGCTCGCCGCGCCACACGCCGTCGACCCGCTCGGCGCGCACCGCGATGGCGCGGCCGGGGACCAGGGCGCCGTCGAGGTCCGCCACGACCGCCGCGACCTCGAACGGCCGGCCGGCCGGCACGAACCAGCGGTCGCTGCGCAGGCCGACGTACTCGCGCGCCGGGTGCACCATGAACGTGGCCGCGCCGGTCCACGCCTGGCGGTTGACGTCCATGACGCTGGCCTCGGCCCGAAATGAGGCGGCCGAGAGCGGGTAGATGCCGTCGAAGTCGATGGCCAGCCGGTGGGCGCCGGTCGCGTCGGTGCGGCCGGTGTGGGCCGCATAGGTCGGCTCGCCGTGCTCGGGCGCGAACGACCATGCCAGCCACAGCGGGCGCCACGGCCCGAAGTGGAAGTCGCCCCGGCCGGGCGGCGTGAAATCGGCCGGCGTGGCCGTGACGCTCCAATTGGCCTCGGCGTCGGGCAGCGGGCCGCCGGCGTAGTAGGCGGCGGTGGCCGCGACGACCCCGCGGTCGCCGACGAGGTAGTACGGCTGCTCGGACGTCGCGGCGACCTCGAACTCGGGCCGGCGGAACTCGGCGACGTTGACGGCCAGGTTGAAGCTCCGGCCCTCGGGCGGCATGTCGCCGCCGGTGGCGGTCAGCTCGAGGTAGCCGTTGCCGAGCTCGGCGATCGCCGGGATCTCGACCACGCCGTCGAAGCCGCCGAACGGGTTGACCGGCAGGCGGCCACTCGGCCCCTCCTCGCCGTTGGACAGACGCAGGACAAAGGCGATGTCGGTCGGGCCGCCGTCGAGCGGGCGGACGTCGCCGCCCTTGCCGGGATCGTTGCGCCGGACGAGACCCTTGAAGTGGACGGTCTCGCCCGGCTTGTAGAGGCCGCGGTCGGTGAACGCGTGCCATGCCAGCTGCGGGCTCGGACGGCTGAAGACCCACCCGCCCCACCCGCGCGGCAGCAGCGACACGTCGCCGTCCTTGCGGGCGACGATGACGGTGTGGTTGTTCTGGTCGGATCCGTCGGCGGTGTAGCCCAGCGGCGCGAGCCGCGCGAGCCCGTCGGCGTCGGTGAGCGGCGCCTGGCCGGGCGGCCCGGACACGGCGGCGCCCGCGATCGGCGTGGCGTCGCCCAGATCGGTGACCCAGGCCAGCACGCCATCCACGTCGGTGAAGGCGGCCAGCCCGAGGCGGGTGGCCTGGACCCAGCGCCACTGCGGGCGGTTCGACCAGTTTTGATCCTGCCAGGACCACGTGGTCGGCTCGACGACGACGAGCACCTGGCCGAGCCCGTCGGTGAGCGCGGGCGTGAGATCGATCGGCACGCCGGCCAGGGTGTCGCGTTTGCCGCCGGGCTCGAGGACGCCGGACCACGCTTCGGTGCCCGGCGGGGGCGGCGGGTTCTCGTCACCCTGGCGCTGGCGGGCATCCTGGTAAGCGACCCACTGGTCGGGCGTGACCCGCATGAGCCGGACGCGCAGGCGGTCGTTGTTGACGCTGTAGACCGTGAACCTCGGCCCCCCCCCCGGGTCGAGCACCACGGTCTCGTCGCCGGGGGCGTAGAGCGCGGGGCGCATGTCGCCGGTCATGAAGGTGGCCACGGCGGGCTCGCCGAGGGTCTGGCCGAAGACGTCGCGCAGCGCGGCGGGCAGCGTGACCCGGTACGTGGTCTGGCCGATCGACAGCCCGGAGATGAAGATGCCGTCGCCGTTGGCCTCGACGCGCAGGCCCTCGAGCGGGGGATCGATGGTGACGGCGGCGGGGTCGAACGCGTCGAGGTCGAGCGCGTTGGTCATCCGGATCCACCACGGCTCGAGCGGCTCGCAGCCGCTGGCGGTGTTGCGGCGCAGGCTGTCGAAGGTGATGGCGGGCTGGCCGCCGCAGGTGAGCTCCGCGATGCCGAGCGGCCCGTAGGTGCGGAAGCCGAAGGCCTGCGCGGCGGCGGTCGTCAGCGGGCCCTCCGCGGACGGGAATCCCGCGCCGACGGTGACCCGGATCGGGCTGTCGAGCGGCAGCGGGTCGACCGGGCGCACGACGATCCACCGGCCGTCGACCGTGTGCTTGACGCGGTCCATCACCCCGTCGTCGGCGACGACCTCGGCGGTCTCGGCCACGCGCAGGGAGACCGCCGCGCCGCCGGCGGTGGCCGCGATGTGCGCGAGGGCGGCGGCGGGATCGACCCGCTGGTCGAAGGCCAGGAAGATGAGCGGCTGGCGGTCGGTGGTGTCGTCGTCGGCGGGGGCGTGGGCGACGAGGGTGGGGGGCGGGGTGCGGAAGGTCCACGTGTGGGCCGCCTGCAGCGTGGATCCCGCGGTCGACGCCATCCCGGCCGGGACGGTCGCGCGGTACTCGGTGGC
The DNA here is from genome assembly GCA_964415605.1 of uncultured Anaerolineales bacterium. GTDB lineage: Bacteria > Chloroflexota > Anaerolineae > Epilineales > Epilineaceae > UCB3. The sequence goes on from CAYQBA010000324.1 coordinate 2,823, forward strand.
CATCGGGAACCGGCCGCCCTCGGGCTCGAAGATCACGGTCTGCGAGCCGGCCCAGCGCCACTGGCCGGCCGGCTGGGGGTCGAGATCGACCGGGACGCCCGCGGCGGCCAGGGCGGCGTGCGACGTCAGGGGGACCATCGGCTGGTTGAACGTGACGGCCAGGCGCGGGGCCGTCTGCACGTCGCCCTCGGGCTGGTAGCGCGCGACCGCGAGGCCGCCGACGGGCGGCGCCGG
>CAYQBA010000325.1:0-3011 GCA_964415605.1 uncultured Anaerolineales bacterium
GTGGCGCGGCCCGGGACGCCCGCCGTCGCGGTCGGCGTCCCGGGACCCGCCGGGCCCCCCCCGCCTGGCTGCGAGCGACCGGCGCCGGCCGGCGTTTCCGCCGCGCGCTCGTCCCACCGGTGGCCCATCGCCGCCGCCATCGTCTGCGTGGCCGCCGAGGCCGCCGTGGCCGTGGCGCGGACATCCGCGCGCGGCATGAGCGTGACCACCCGCGCCCGGAGGTCCGGCCGGACGGCGATGAGCCCGGCGAATGCCAGCACCACCAGCGCCGCCAGCGTCCCCCACGCCCCGCGCGAGAGCCACGGCGATCGCAGGCTGTCCGCCAGCGCCCGCCACCGCTCGCCCGTCGACCACCCGGCACCGCCCACGCGCACCCCGCGCCGGGCCGGAGGCGCCGCCCGCGCGAAGCCGACGCTGAAGCGCGGGTAGGCCGCGGGCACCGGTCCCCGGGCGTCCTCCAACGACCGCAGGCTCGCCACGAGAAAGCGCCGGTCGTCGGCGCACTCCGGGCAGCGGCCGAGGTGGGCGTGCACCAGCCCGAGCTCGCGCGACGGGTCCGCCCCGGCCAGCTCCAGCGCCACGTAGCGGTCCAGCCACACGCGGCACTCGGCGCACGGAATCTCGTCGTCCGCCGCCGACAGGATCGCGGCGCCGAACCGGTCCAGGTGGGCCTGGCACGTCGCGCACCCGGCGAGGTGCGCGCGCACGTCGGCGCGCGTCGCGTCCGGGAGCGTCTTCAGATCGACGGCGAGCCAGCGCCGCGCGTCACGGCATTCCATGGTCCCAGGCGTTCCTTCCTCGTCGGCGGCCGCCGCCCCGCCCCATCCGGCCGGGCGCCGCGGATCGGCGCCCCTGCGGTGCCAAGGCGGGGCTCACGGCGCGCGCGCACCGCCGGACGTGTTCGGTCGAGGGGTAACTCCCCCGCCGAACGCATGCGCACCGCCCTCGCACCAGGGGTGACGAAATTCCGGCGCGGATGTTTTCATCGCCCGGAGCCAGCGGCGTGGTCATGCGAAGAACCGCCGGAGCCGCTGCATGAAGTCCCCCTCCTGCCGGAGCTTGGCCAGATCCCGGCACCGGATCACGTGCACGTTCCGGGCCGACGTGGACAGGTGCTCCGCCAGCTCGGCGTCGTCCCAGCCGTCGAGAAACCCGTTGAGCAGCACGGTCTTGGAGTTCGCGCTGACCGAGCGGATCCGGTGGATCTCGTTGAGGAGCGCGTGCAGCTCGACGTACGCCATGCGGTCCTCGAGCGCGGGCGCCGCGGCGTCGGCCAGCCGGTCGCCCAGCGGGCGCCCGTTGGAGGCATCCTCCCCATCCGCCGCGTCGAGCCGCACCTGCTGGCTGAGCGCCACCCGCTTGGACCGGTTGACGCGCGGCGACGGCTCGAGCTTGCGCAGCTCGTCGACCAGCTTGTTCGTGGCGATGCGCACCGACCAGCCGAGGAAGCTCGCCGGCTGGTCCGGGCCGCGGCCGGCGGCGAGCTGCTCCCAGACCGTCACCAGCGCGTCCTGGGCGCAATCCGCCGCCAGGTGGTCGAGCCGCGGGTCGCCCTGGACGTGCCGCCACAGCGCCCGGTACAGCCAGCGCCCGAGCGTCTCGAACGCCTCGACACGCTCGGCCTCGCGCGGCGACACGCAGGCCGCGTACAGGCGCGCGGCATCGTGGGCGGGGCTGGCGGCGGGCGCGCCGGGCTCGGGCGGTGGCATGAAAATAGTATGCCGCAGAACAGGCGCCGATGCAGCTTGCGGCGGCAGGCCGGACCCTTGGCGCGCCACCGGCCGGCTGCTAGACTTGCCCCGCGCGCCCGCCTCCCGACCGGCCGCCCGCGCCGGCCGACACCCGCGCGACGGAAGCACCGCCATGGCCGCCCAAGCCCTCTACCGCCGCTGGCGTCCGCAGTCGTTCGACGACGTCCTCGGCCAGGACCACATCATCCAGACGCTGCGCAACGCCGTGGCCGGCGACCGCCTGGCGCACGCCTACCTGTTCACCGGCCCGCGCGGCACCGGCAAGACCTCGGTGGCCCGCATCCTGGCCAAGGCCGTCAACTGCACCGGCGCCGGCGACCGCAAGCCGTGCAACGCGTGCCCGATGTGCGTGGCGATGACCGAGGGCCGGTCGATGGACCTGATCGAGATCGACGCCGCGTCCAACACCGGCGTCGACGACGTGCGCGACCTGCGCGACAAGATCGGCTTCGCCCCCACCGAGGCGCGCTTCAAGGTCTACATCGTCGACGAGGTGCACATGCTCTCGACGGCGGCGTTCAACGCGCTCCTCAAGACCCTCGAGGAGCCGCCCGGCCACGCCATCTTCATCCTGGCCACCACCGAGGTGCACAAGATCCCCGAGACCATCCTCTCGCGCTGCCAGCGCCACGACTTCCGCCGGCAGGGCGTCGCGGTCACGGCCGCCAAGCTCGAGCGCATCTGCGCCGCCGAGGGGGTCACCGCGGACGCGGCCGCGCTCGAAACGGTGGCGCGCGCGGCCACCGGCTCGCTGCGCGACGCCGAGAGCCTGCTCGACCAGCTCGTGGCCACCGGCCAGGCCATCACGGTCGAGGCGGTGCAGGCGGCGCTGGGGGTGCCCACGGGCGACGTCGTGGCGGGCGTGGTGGACGCCGCGATCGACGGCGACGGCGGCGCCGGGCTGCGGCTGATCAACGCCGCGGTCGACCGCGGCGCCGACGTGCGCCAGCTCCAGTCGCAGCTCCTGGGCCACCTGCGGGGCCTGCTCCTGATCCAGACGGGGGTCGACGCCGACCTCCTGGCCGTGGCGGACGACACGCTGGCCCGGATGCGCGGCCAAGCTGCCCGGCTGCCCACCCCGGCCCTGGTGGCGATGATCCACCGCTTCAACGAGGCCCGGCCGGCCGCGGACCGGGCCCTGCCGGCCCTCCCGCTGGAGCTGGCGCTGATGCAGACCATCCTCGGCGCCGGCGCGGAGCCCGGACCGGGGCCCGGCGCGGCCGCCCCAAAGACACCTCCTGGGAATGGGTTTCATTGCAA
>CAYQBA010000326.1:0-1216 GCA_964415605.1 uncultured Anaerolineales bacterium
CCATCAGCAGCCCGCGCCCCCGGTGCCCGGGGCGGACGCCCGCGGCCGCAGGGCCGAGGCCAGCCGCTTGCGCCACGATCCGCCGTGGCGCGCCATCTGAACGAGCTGTCGCTCGTCCTGGGCCCGGCGCAGGTGCTCTTGGTGCTGCGCCATGGCCAACTGCTCCATCAACAGAACATTCAACATCGCCGGACTTCCTTTCATCGGTAGCGGTGGACCTGAATCGGTCCTCACTTCGCCTATAGGATACCCGGGCGCCGCGCGTTTCGCATCCGTCCGCGGTCGGGTTTCGGCCGGGACGAAAGTCCGAGGCTCGGCGGGGCGGCACGGGGCGGAATGACGGACGGGGGTCTGCGACAAATGACGGAGGGCGCCGGTGCGGGGCGATGCCATGTTGCGCTCCGGCCCTGCGCGAGCGCGCGAGCGCGTGGACGGTCTGGATTGACCGGTGGGCCGTGAGGCCTAAGCTTCCGGCCCCAGGCTGGCAATTCCCTCGCGCAGCGCGTAGAGCGCCGCCTGGGTCCGGTTCGCCAGGTGCAGCTTGGCCAGGATGCTGCTGACGTGCGTCCGCACCGTGCGCTCGCCGATGATCAGACGGTCGGCGATCTCCTGGTTGCTGAGGCCGCGCGCGACGAGCGCCAGCACCTCGACTTCGCGCTCGGTCAGCGGCTCCTCGGTCAGCGGCGTCGCCGGCGGCCGCGACAGCTCGCGGATGACCTTGCGCGCGATCGACGGGTGCAGCGCCGACTCCCCCCGCGACACGTCCTGGATGGCCTCGAGCAGCTCGTGCGGCGAGGCTTCCTTGAGCAGGTAGCCCAGCGCGCCAGCCTTGATGGCCCCGAACACCTTGTCGTCTTCGGCGAAGCTCGTCAGGACCAGGATGCGCGCGTCGGGGCGCTCGCGGCGGATCTCGGCGATGGCGCCGATGCCGTCGAGGCGGGGCATGATGAGGTCCATCAGGATTACGTCGGGCTGCAGCGATCGGGCGAGCGCGACCGCCTCGACGCCGTCCGCCGCCGTGCCGACGACCTCGATCCCGGGCTCGGTGCCGATGAACGTGCACAGGCCCTCGCGGACCACGGCGTGGTCGTCGGCGATGAGGATGCGGATCGGGTCGGGCATGGCGACGGATTGTACCACGGGTGTCATAGGCGGCGGCCCCCCGCGCCAGATGTCCGGCGCGGGGGGCCGTGGGGGGATCGGTGGGGATCTGTGC
>CAYQBA010000326.1:1226-3002 GCA_964415605.1 uncultured Anaerolineales bacterium
CGCGGGGGGGGCGGGGGGGGGCGCAGGCCCCGGTTTCCCCCCGGGGGGCACCCGGCGGGCCCCCCCCGGGCGGGTGGGGCGGGGGGGGGGGGCCGCGGGGGGATCGGGGGGGATCCGTGCGGGCGGCGCGGCACTCGCGCGGGCCGGGCAGCCTGGACGCAACCGTGCGGGCGGCGTGGCACGGCCGCCCGCGAGACGGTCAGGCGTCGGCGCCAACCGGCGCGATGGTCGGCGTCGACGTCGGGGCGGGCGTGAGTGTGACGTCGCGGGCTGACGTGCGGCGGATGCCGGCGACGGCGCGCGCCGCGGCCAGGCCCAGCAGCCCGAGCGTCAGGGGCCACGCGAGGATTCCGATCGGCCAGCCCGCGCCCCGCAGCACGGCCGGGTCGGTGGGGGTGTACTCGAGGCCGCGGGCGCTCCAGCGGGCGACGGCTGCGCTCTCGCCGCGGGCCAGGTCGGCCAGCGTCAGGTCGAAGGGGAACCGGTCGGCCGGTAGCGGCGCGCCGAGGCCGCCGCGCAGGTAGGTCACGTCGAGGCCGTGGCGGTCGCGCGCCCAGGTGGTCAGGGGTGTGTCCGACGCCGCCGTGTGCGCGGCTGCCGCCGTGTGCGCGGCTGCCGCCGCGCGTGCGCCGGGTACCATGATCCGGTCGAGTCGCGGGGCGGTGGCGAAGTCCCAGCGCGGCACCAGGAATAGCCCGTGGCGCGAGCGGACCACGCGGCGCGTGTCGGCGACGAGGCGTGTGATCGCCGTGCCGGAGCGCGGATAGGTGTCGAGCACCGCCGCGAGGTCGAGCTCGCCGACGCCGTCCTGCAGGACCACGCCCATCTCGGTCTTGTCGAAGCGGAAGGCGTTGGCCAGGAGCACCGCGGGCAGCGGCGAGGCGCCGAGCTGGAAGCGCGGGTCGGTCAGCTGCTCGACCGGCGTGAAGCCGATCTTCTGGGCGGTTTCGAGCGCGACGGCTTTGCCGAGGAGCTTTTCGACGACGTGCAGTGTGGCCGGGATGCCGTTGGCGATGCCGGCGGACGACACGATGTTGCCGTCGTCGACGTAGCGCTGGCCCTGGATCCACTGCACGGCCGGGTAACTGCGCGGCACCCAGGCGAAGAAGTCCCAATACGTCGTGGCGCGCCGGCCGTCGAGCAGGCCGGTCTCGGCCAGCGTGACGGCGCCGCCGCAGATCGTCAGCAGTGTGGTGCTTGGCCCGGCGTGGGCCTTGATCCAATTGACCACCGGGCGGTTCGCCGTGCCGCGCCAGTCGTTGATGAACGGCACGACGATGACGTCGGGGTCGATGCCGATCAGCGCTTCGTAGCCGGCGAACGAGAAGTGCGGCACGATGTCGAGCCCGGCGCCGAGGGGGGTGATGCGCGCTTGGGGGGCGACGGCGAGCACGTTGAACGCGCCGGTGGTGGCGAGGATTTCGTACGGGGCGAGGAAGTCGGTCAGCTCGGTGCCGGTGTTGCTCATGATGACGACGGCTGTGCGCTTGCCGGGATCGAACGGGACGGGCGTCTGGGGAGTGTCGAGGGCGGGTGACGGCGAGTAGCCGGTCAAGGGTGCGATGCGGGTGAAGTGGGCGGCGCCGGCTGCGAGCGGTGGGAGGGCGAAGGCGGCGGCGAGCCCGGCGAGGCGCAGGGCGGCGCGGAGGCGACGGCGGGGTTGGGTCGGTGTCGGCGACATGGTCGGCGCTTCCTTTCAAGGGTCTTGGAGCGGGTGGCCCACGATCGATCGGTCCGGCGGCGGTCATGTGCCACAGTCTCCCTGGCGCTGGGGTC
>CAYQBA010000327.1:0-2998 GCA_964415605.1 uncultured Anaerolineales bacterium
GAGGGGATTCGAACCCCTGACCTCTACAGTGCGATTGTAGCGCTCTCCCAGCTGAGCTACTGCCCCGCACGGGCCATCGATTATAGCGCCGGGGAGCTCACGGTCAAGAACGGCCGCTTGGACCGGCAAGGCCAGTCTCACCGGGAGGATCGATGGCAGACGGCGCCAGGGGCGACGAATCGGAGTCTCGCATGTCGCCCGACACGCGGCTGCACCCGACTTGTCACCAATGCGTTAAGCCGTGTATACTGGATGTCCCACGCAGCCATCGTCATGCCGCCGGTGGCTGACCGGATGCCGGTCGAGCGCTTCCCCGCACGCTCCGACCGGGGTGGCGGCCACCTGTTGGCACGGACCCGCACCCCGGGCCGCTGCTCCGGGCGCCGCTGGCGCAAGGACGCCGTAACCGAGTGCAAGACCGTGCGTTTACCTAGCTCGGGGGATCGGACCATTTGCCCAGATGCCGGTCTGGCCGCGATGCGCCGTGAGACTATTGCCTATTGTGCCAAGCGGCGGCGCGACCCCGAACCCACGAATCCGATTGCATGCGCGAAGGGATGTTTGAAGTGCCACCTCGACCCGATGCCAATCGCCTTGCTTCGCCCACCTCTTCTTCTTCTTCCTTGATCCCGCGCGTGGTGGTGACGGTCGCCTCGCTGGCCATCGTGGCGGCGGCCGGCGTCGCGGTCGGGTTCCAGCTCCCGGCCGCTCCCGCCCAGGCGCGGGCCCAGGCGCAGCTCGCCTTCAACACGCTGCGCCTGCACGGCTACCCGGCGGCGAACAACCCCGCCGACGCGCCCCACGCCAACCGGCCCGCCACCGCCGGCTCGAGCACGCAGAACGATCCGTTGACGGGCGGCGTGCCCGAGGACGCGCCCTACACCGAGGGCGAAGGGCCGTTCGACCCGCTCTCGCCCGAGGCGCCCCGGATGGACTTCGCCACGTGGGACCCGGCGTGGATCTCCGAGCGGCTCGGCGATCCCGCGCTGCGGGCGGAATGGCCCGGCCTCGGCGGCATCGACGAGGTCAGCGCGGGCGCCAACATCCGCGCCGGCGGCGTCGGCAACGCCTCGGAGAAGGTGTGGCTGCGGCACTGGTACGAGCCGCAGCACCTCGACAAGGACCTCAACGCCGACGGGCGGCTGACCGACACCGACGGCGACGGCACGCCGGACGCGCCGGTCAACCCGACGGCGACGTCGATCGACGAGTGGTACCCGGCGATCATGACCGAGCTGACGTACATGCTGGTCGACAACGACCCGCTGCCGGACCGCAACCCGGCCGCCAACGACGTGCACCACTCGGCCCCGCGGCCGGTGTGTGGCGCGGTGGGCGGCACGCGCATCGTGTTCCCGGTCGGCGTCGCCGCCGGGGAGCTCAACACCGCCGGCCCCGCCGTGGGCTACGGCCTGACGAGCCTCGACGCGGACTTCGACGGCGACATCGACATGGTCAACGTGACCGACGAGGCCACGCTCCCCGGCCAGCTCGACGGCGCACGGATCGACTTCGACGGCGACAACGTGCTCGACGTGCTGAACCCCGACGGGGTCGGCCTCAGCTGCGACGAGCTGGCCGTGGTGCACACCGACGGCCTGCTCCTGCAGCGCGGGCAGCGGGCCCAGTTCCTGGACCATGCCATCGAAGTGCGGTCGGTGACCAACTCCTCGGTGTCGATCGCGATCTACTACACCGGCGACCTCGTGCCGCGCCTCGTGCAGCAGATCTCGGTCGGCATCGGCGCCGTGGCGCTGGCCGGCGACACCGGCCCGGCGCAGATCGTGGCGCCGGCCGGCACCAACCTGGGCTCGGTGCCGCGCGGGCCGTGGTTCGCCTACGTGTCCGACGTCGATCCCCAGACGTCGACGGCGGTGATCCAGCTCGGGCGGGCCCTCGGCGCGCCGTGCGCCGCCATGGAGAGCGCGCCGGGCGTGGCCAACCGCACGCCGGGCGGCCCATGGTTCCTCAAGCGCATGTACGTGGATGGCCACGAGTACAACGTGGTCGGCATCCAGGCCTGCGGGCGGACGCGGTTCCAGTACCTCACGCTGCGCGCGCCCGTGCCAAAGGTCGCCGCCACCATCGAGCAGCACTCGGTGCGGCTCCAGCCGTACGCCATCAACCGCCAGCTGCCGCTGCCGCCGCCGTTCAACCACGAGCACACGATCCTCGAAGACATCGTGGCGCTCGAGGGCTTCGACCCGGTGGTGGTGCCGCCCGGCTCGCCGACCTCGACGCTGCCGCGGCCGACGATCCACTACATGGGCGGGCCCATCGGCCCCGTCCCGCCGGTGCTCGGCGCCGGCGACGTGCTGCCATACACCGGCCGCAACCCGAACCACCTGGTCGGTCCGTACGACGACGTGCGGGCCACGCGCTGGTTCTATACCGCCGAAGACGTGGACCCGGCCTTCCTGGGGCAGCTCCGCGAGAAGTTCGGGGCACAGGCGCCGGGCCAGACCGTGCCGGCCGCCCCGGCCAACGGCTTCTTCTACAACGAGCAGATCTTCACGCTGCCGTGGAACTACACCGAGTTTGTGCTGCCGGACCAGTCCGACCCGCCGCCCGACCCGAACACCGGGCGGCCGCCGTACGATCCCGACAACTACTTGGTGACGACGGCCTGGACCAACCCCACCGCCCGCTGGCGCCGCTGGGGCATGCCCGACGGCCCAGTGCCGGCGGTGGTCCCGCCCACGCCGCCCGACCTCGAGACCAACGCCACGCCCGACGGCGGTGCGCCCTTCGGCAGCCCGCGCCGCGCCGCGTTCGAGTTCGACCCGGACCTGGCCGACAAGCTGTTTTACGACCAGCGCGGCGTCCGCGTCTTCGGCGGTCAGCCGCAGCCGGCGCAGTTCCCGTGCACGTCCGACGACCCCCGCCGCAGCCAGCTGGCCGGCGCGGGCGACCTCGGCGCCGTCGATCCCGGCGACGCGACGCTGCCGGTGGAGGTGGCGCCGTACACCGACCCGTTCGCGCCGTTCAACCCGCAGCA
>CAYQBA010000328.1:0-2993 GCA_964415605.1 uncultured Anaerolineales bacterium
CCGGCGGCGCGGCGGCGATCGCGGTCGGCGGTCTGGTGGTCGACGTGGCGGCGGCGGGCGACCGGCTCCTGGTGGCGGACCGCGCGGCGGCGGCGCTGCGGTTGCTGGACCTCACCGGCCGCGAGGTCGGCCGCTGGCCGTTCCCGGGCCAGGTGGTGCGGGTGGCCGCGGCGCGCGACGGCTCGGCGTGGTTCGCGCTGACGGCGGACGGCTGGGTGTGGAAGCACGGGCCCGGCGGCGACCTGCGGGCGGCCTGGGACGGCGCGCCGGAGGGCATGCCGCTGGACCTGGCGGTGGACGCCACGGGCCGGGTGCTCGTCGCCGACGGCGGCGGCGGGCGCATCTTCGCATACGCGCCGGACCCCGCCGCCGAGATCCCGGTGCCGCCGGCCGCGGGCGACCGCTGCGACCTGCGGCCGGACAAGACGGCCGCCCCGGCGGTGGTGCGTGCCGGCGAGGTCGTCACGGTGACGCTGAGCATCGGCGGCGACTGCCCGGCGGAGGGAGCGCCGCTGGATGTGATGCTGGTGCTGGACCGGTCGAGCTCGATGCAGGGCCCCAAGTTCGCCGCCGCGCGGAGCGCCGTGGCGGCCTTCGCGGCGGAGATGGACTTCCAGCGCGCCCGCGTGGGGCTCATCACCTTCAATCAGGGGCCGAGCCTCGACCAGGGCCTGACCGCCGATCCGGCGGCGCTGGTCCGCGCGCTCCCGGCCCTCGAAGCCGGCGGCAACACCAACATCGGGCTGGCGGTGCGCGAGGCGCGCGCCGAGCTGGCCGGCCCGCGCGGTCGCTCCGGGGTCGACAAGGCCATCGTCCTCCTCACGGACGGCCTGCCGCAGCAGCCCAGCCTCGCGCTGGACGAGGCGCGGCTGGCGCGCGACGGCGGCATCGCGGTGTACGCGATCGGCCTGGGGGGCGATCTCGACCCGGGACTCCTGGTGCAGATGGCGGGCGGCGAGGACCGCTACTTCGGCGCGCCGACCGACGCCGAGCTGGCGCAGGTGTTCGCGCGGGTGGCCCGCCGGCTGACCACCGGCACGCTGCTGCGCGCGATCACGGTGGTGGACCGGCTGCCGGCCAACATGGCCTACGAGCCGGGCTCGGCGGCGCCGCCGGCGGCCTGGGATGGGTCGGCGCTGCGCTGGGAGCTGGCGGACGTGCCGGCGGCGGGCACGCGGCTGCGCTACCGGGTGCGGCCGGCGCAGGCGGGCGTGTGGCCGACCAACGTCGAGGCGGTGGGCGACTACCGCGACGGCGTGGGCTTCGCGGGCCGGCTGCGCTTCCCGGTGCCGCGCGTGTCGGTGGCGGGGCCGCGCGCGGCGTACCTGCCGCTGGTGTTCCAGAACCGCTGCGTCCAGCGCCGCGCGGACGTCGCGCTGGTCATCGACACGTCGACGAGCATGCTCGAGCGCGCCACACCGGGCGGGCCGTCGAAGCTCGACGCGGCGCGCGCGGCGGCCCGGGCTTTCGTGGGCTACCTCGGACTGCCGGGGGATCAGGCGGCGGTGGTGGCGTTCAACGCCGACGCGGCGCTGGTCCAGAGCCTGACGGGCGACGCGGGGGCGGTGGCGCGGGCGCTGGCGGTGCTGCCGCTGGGCTCGGGCACGCGCATCGATCGCGGCCTGGCGGTGGCGCAGGCCGAGCTGCTCGGGCCGCGGCACCGGGTGGGCGGCGTGCCGGTGGCGGTCGTGCTCACCGATGGTCAGCCGGCGGCCGGGAGCGGGCCGGCGGCACTGGCGCAGGCGCAGGCGATGCGGCAGGCGGGGATCGCCATCTTCACGGTGGGGCTCGGCGCGGACGCGGACGGCGCGCTGCTCGTCGACATCGCGGGCGACCCGGAGCGCTACAGCTACGCGCCGGACGAGGGGGCGCTGGAGCGGATCTACCGGACGATCGCGTGGTCGCTGCCGTGCCGGTGACGGGGCGCGCTCACCGCAGCTGCACCCGCTTCAGCAGCTGGGCGTTGATCGCCACAATCACGGTGCTGGCCGACATGAGGACGGCGCCCAGCGCCGGCGTCAACAAGATGTCCCAGGCCGCGAGCGCCCCGGCCGCCAATGGGATCGCGACGATGTTATAGCCCGTCGCCCACCACAGGTTCTGGATCATCTTTCGGTAGGTCGCACTGGACAGGGCGACGATGCCGGGGATGTCGCGCGGGTCCGAGCGCACCAGCACGATGTCCCCGGCCTCGACGGCCACGTCCGTCCCCGCGCCGATGGCGATGCCGACGTCGGCCGCGGCCAGCGCGGGGGCATCGTTGACGCCGTCGCCCACCATCGCCACCCGCCGGCCCCGGGCCTGCAACTCCCGGACCTTGGAGGCCTTGTCCTCAGGCAGCACCTGGGCGAGGACGATGTCGATCCCCAGCCGCTCGGCGACCGCGTCGGCCACGGCCTGGGCGTCGCCGGTGAGCATCGCCACCTCGATGCCGCGCGCATGCAGCGCACGGATCGCCTCGCCGCTCTCGGCCCGGATCGCGTCGGCGACCGCGAAGGTCGCGACGGCCTCACCGCGCCGTAAGAGGTAGATCGCGGCCTGTCCCCGCCCGGCCGCCGCCTCGGCCGCCAGCCGGAGGGCATCCGGCACCCGCGCGCCCTCGACCTTCAAGAGCGCGGGGCCACCCATGTGGTGGACGACGCCGTCGACCGAGGCGGCGACACCCTTGCCCGCGATGGCCATGAACCCGTCGACCTCGGGCAGCGCCAGGTTCCGCTCCTGGGCCGTCTTCACGATGCCTCGCGCGATCGGGTGCTCGGACTGCGACTCGATGCCGGCCGCGACGGCGAGCGCCTCGTCTTCGGCGAGTCCCCCGGCCACGACCATCTCGACGACACGGAACTCCCCGAGCGTGAGCGTCCCGGTCTTGTCGAAGATCACGGTGTCGACGCGCCGCGCATCCTCGAGCCCGCGCCGATCGCGCACGAGGAGGCCGTGACGCGCGCCGAGGGTCGTGGAGATGGCGACCACCAGCGGGACGGCGAGCCCAAGCG
>CAYQBA010000329.1:0-2989 GCA_964415605.1 uncultured Anaerolineales bacterium
CGATCGTCGCCGGCGTCGGCCCCGGTCCGCCCGCGGCGGCCACGGCCCCGGCGCTCGGCCCCGGCGGCTCGGCCGCCCGCAGCCGGGCGTACGTCTCGAACGGGGCCGGATAGGCGCCGGACAACGCGCCGGCCTCCATCACGCGCAGGGCGTCGACCGTCCGGTCCAGGAAGTAGCGGTCGTGGCTGACGACGACCAGGGTGCCGGCGAAGTGGTCGAGGAAGTCCTCGAGCACGGCCAGGGTCTGGATGTCGAGGTCGTTGGTCGGCTCGTCGAGGAACAGCACGTTCGGGCGGTGGACGAGCACCCGCAGGAGGTCGAGCCGCCGGCGCTCGCCGCCGCTGAGGCTGCCGACCCGGGTGTGCTGGGCCGGCCCGTCGAAGAGGAACCACTCGAGCATCCGCGCCGCGGAGACCCGCTCGCCGTCGGCGGTGGTGATCACCGGGGCCTCTTCCTCGATCACCTCGATCACCCGCTTGGCCGGGTCGAGCGCCGCGCTGCGCTGGTCGAAGTAGCCAAGGCGGACGGTTTCGCCCCACGCGACCGTGCCGGCATCCGCTGGCGTCCGGTCGGCCAGGACATCCAGGAGCGTGCTCTTGCCGGCGCCGTTGGGTCCGATGATCCCGATGCGATCGCCGGGAGCGAGCGCCAGATCGATGCCGCGCAGCACCGGCCGATCGCCGAACGCCTTGCGAAGCCCGCGCGCGTCCAGGACCTTGGCGCCGAGGCGGCTGGTGGCCAGGGCGATCGACACGCGCTCGGCGCCGCTGTCGTGACGGATCTCGCGCAGCGCCTCGACGCGCTGGATGCGGGCCTTTTGCTTGGTCGAACGTGCCTTGGCGCCGCGCCGCAGCCACTCGAGCTCGCGCCGCAAGAGGCGCTGGCGATCGTCCTCGGCCTTGCTCAGCCGGGCGTGGCGCTCGGCGCTCTGCTCGAGATAGACGCTGTAGTTGCCGGGATAGCTGACGAGATCGCGGCGATCGAGCTCGACGATGCGGTTGACGACGCGATCGAGGAAGTACCGGTCGTGGGTCACCATCAGGATCGCGGCGGGCAGCCGCGCGAGCCTGGCCTCGAGCCATGCCAGCGTGTCGGCGTCGAGGTGGTTGGTCGGCTCGTCCAGGACGAGGAGATCGGCCGGGTCGATCAGCGCCCGCGCGAGGGCCACGCGCTTGCGCTCGCCGCCGCTCAGCGTCGCGGCGAGCGCGGTGAAGTCGACGACGCCCAGCCGGGTCAGGATGCCCTTGGCCGCGGCTTCGGCGGCCCAGCCGCCGGTGCGGTCCATCTCGGCGGCCACCGCCGCGAGGCGCGCGTGGGCGGCGGTATCGCCGGGGGCGCGCTCCAGCCGCCCCACGGCGTCGGCGTGGTCGCGCAGGAGCCGCATGGACGGGACGTCGGCGTCGAAGACCTGGGTCAGCACGTCGCGGGCGTCGTCGAGCACGGGATCTTGCGGCAGGTAGCGGATCCGCACCCCGCCCCAGACGGTGACGCGCCCGGCGTCGGGCGGCTCGATGCCCGCGACGATGCGCAGGAGGGTGCTCTTGCCGCTGCCGTTGCGGCCGATGAGGCCGATCCGGTCGCCGGCGTTGACGCGCAGGTCGACGCCATCCAGCAGGAGGCGCTCGCTGAACTGCTTGGAGACGTGTTCGAGCGCGACGAGGTTCATGGGGGCAATGATACAGAAGACGGCGGCACGGGGCGGCGAGCGGGCGCGCACGGGGTCAATGGAGCCGTGCCCCTTTCCGGGGGGTACGGTATACTGGAGCCCTGCCAAGGAGCCCCGCCATGCCCCGCTCGTTCAACACCGCCGGCCCGTGGCGGGCCGACATCGACTGGAGAGACTTGAGGACACGGTCGTGGGCGCGGAGATAGGATCGACGGCTGGCAGCCAGCCACGCCCCACTCGCTCGTCTTCCTGATCAAGTCGAGACGCCCATGGAAGTCGACGCCCGCGCCCAGCTCCCCGCCGCCGACCGCGCGGTTCTGGCAGCCCTCTTCGCCGACTACGCGCGGGTGGCGGTCGAAGGCGCGCTTTCCGGCGGCTTCAGCGGCGCCCGCGTGCTCAAGGTCACGCCCTTCCGCGACGGCGCCACGCCCGAGCTGCCGACGGTGGTCAAGATCGGCGCAGCCGACCTGATCCGCCAGGAGCACGCCGCCTACCGCCGCCACATCCGCGGCCGGCTCTCGGGCATCCCCGAGGTGTGGGGGGAGCCGGCGTTCAGCGCGGACGGCGCCGTCGGCGGGCTGCGGTATGGCTTGGTCGGCGCGGGGCTCTTCGAGTTCGTCAGCCTGGCGCGCTACGCCGAGTCGGCCGCACCGGCGGATCTCGCGCATGTCCTGGAAAGCCGGGTCTTCGTGCACCTCTCGACGATCTGGCGGCAGTCGCGGCTCGTCACGGACGCGCCGCTGAGCGAGGCGTACGCGGACTTCCTGCGGCCCGATCGGTCGGCACACTTCGCGGCGGCACTGACGGGCATGGGGGTGGCGATCGACCTCGGCGCCGCCACCGTCGTCGCGCCGAGTGGTGGGGCAACGGCCCCTACGATGTCTCACACCGCCCTCCCCAACCCCCTTGCCGCGCTGCCAGACCTCCTCGCGCGGCCGATCCCCCACCGCATCGCCACCATCCACGGCGACCTCAACCTCGAGAACGTGCTCGTCGACCCCGACGCCCGCACCGTCCGTCTCATCGACTTCTCGCACAGCCGCGAGGACCACGTCCTCCACGACCTCCTGCGGCTCGAGACCGGGCTGGTCACGCGCGTCCTGCCGGGGAAGCTCGCGGCGGCGGGACTCGACGTATCCGCGGTGATCGGGCTCTACCGCCGCCTGCACACGGCCGCCGACGCGGGGCTTGGCGTCGATGGCGGGACCGGCGCCACCCCCGGCTCGCTTCACTCGCCACCCCTGCCCCCAACGGGGCCCGGGGAACGGCGCCATCTTCGGTGGTGAGGGTCGCCGGTAGGCCTACGTGGGCCCATGAAGCCAC
>CAYQBA010000330.1:0-2946 GCA_964415605.1 uncultured Anaerolineales bacterium
ATCGCGAGCAGCGCGTCGGGGGGGGGGGGCGGGGGCGCGGGGGGGGGGGGGGTGGGGGGGGGGGGGGGGGGGGGGGGGGCGGCGCGCAAAGATTTCGCGCGCGCGCCCCCCCCGCGGCCAGGTGGCCACCGGTGTCGTCGTATGTCGATGCACGGCCTCCCGCGCGGCATCCCACGTGGGGCCCGCTCATCCCGCGCGACCTACTCCTCGACGATCACCCTGTCCGTCGCCCCCCGCCCGAACGTCTCGGGATGGTAGAGCTCCTCCGCCTTCGCCGGCGGAACGACGAACGTGCCGGGGGTCGTGGCGCGCGCGATGTAGTCGTAGCTGTACACGCCCGCCCACACGACGTTGCCGAAGACCTCGACGCGCTCGTCGCGGAACGCCGCGTGGTCGTACCAGCGCCACCAGCGCCACCACGGCCAGGTGTCGCCGCCCACGGCGTCGTCATCCTCCGTCGGTGGCGCCGACGCGCTGACCGCCAGGTCGGGGTTGACCGCCTCGAGCCCGGCCGGGAGCGGGTCCACCAGCGCCACGTGGTAGCGCCGCGCCGTCGCGACGAGCGTCAACCGCACGCGCGCACGCTTGCCGGCCTTGATCGTCCACGCGCCGTCCGCCCCCCGCCGCACGTCCGCCGGGTCGTCGACCGCCTCGTACGCCCGCTCGACGCTGAAGCCGCGCTCCAGCGGCTCGAGCTCGAGGTCGCGCGGCGCGTAGCGCAGCCCCAACCGGTAGTACAGCCGCCCCGCGCCGTCCTTCTGCAGCACCACGGGCGTGTCCTCGCCCTCCGGGAGCGCCGCCATCGGCACGTCGATCTGCCCGCGGTCCGCCGAACGGCCCTCGAACGCCGTCTCGCCGACGAAGCCGTCGCCCAGCCACGCGCGCGCCACGAAGTCCGGCGTGACGCCCTCGTAAGCGCGGAAGTAGCGGTCCAGCGCCAGGAGCACCCACGCGTTCTCCTGCGTCGACGCCCAGCGCCCCCGCACGCGGCCCTCGAGCAGGCCGCGGACGATCTTCGGGATGAGGTCGCTGTCCGGCTGGTCGCCGATCAAGGCCTCGAGCACGATCGCGTCGGCCCGGCGGTTGCTGGCCAGCAGCACGTTGCCGGCCTCCTCGCCGTAGCCCGTCGTGAACTGCGCCGTCCCGGCCTCCTCGACGGCCGCGTTGGCCAGCTGGCGGCGGATCTCGCCGACCTCCCCCGCCGAGCCCGCGTCGCCGGAGAGCACGCCGAGCAGCCAGCCGAGCACCTCGACCGACACGTCGTCCGACTCCGCGAACAACGCTCGCGCTTCGCCCGGCTGGCGGTCGCCGAGGAGCATCCGCACGTAGAGCGCATATGCCCGCATCGTGCGACGCGTGCCCACGTCGTACTCCAGGGCCTGCATCGCCGCGTCGATGTCGGTGAGATAACGCTTGGCCCGATCGACCGTCTCGGCCGGCGCCGCGTAGCCCTTGGCCCCCGCGCGCGCCAGCGCGTGCGCCGCGTGCACGCTGGCGAACGGCCACGACCGCCCCGCCGCCGCCCACCAGTCCCAGCCCCCGTCTCCGTTCTGCATCGCCGCCAGCTTGTCGACATCGCGCCGGATCGTGGCATCGACCTCGGCCGCGCCGGGCAGCCCGGGCGCGCCGAACGCGAACAGCACGTCCTTGAGCGCCACGGTGGCGATCAGGCGCGACGCAATCTGCTCCGAGCCCTCGTACGGGTACGTCTGCAGGTAGACGAACGCGTCGGTCAGCTCCGAGAGCGCCGTGCTGCTCGTCGTCAGCTCCAGCCCCCCGAACTGCGGGACTGCGTCGGCGGGTCGGCGCACCGGCTGGGCGATCGCGCCGTCGTCGACCTGGCCGTACGTGGCGAACGCCTCGGTCGTCGCCGGCGTCCACACCGGCAGCGTGACGCGCTGCGCGTCGCCGACGTCGCCGGCGAACGCCCCGGCCTGGAAGGCGGCCGTGCCCGGCATGTCGGCCGCGGCCGGGAACCGGACCTCCACCCGGTCGCCGGCGGGCACCGTCACCTGCAGGCCGGCGCGCGCCGTGCGGCCATCCGCGGCCGCCGTGCCGTCGGTCAGCTTCAGGTTGGCCGCGCGGACCACGACGTCCGTCACGAGGTCGGCGTCGGTCTGGTTCTGGACCACCACCGGCAGCTCAAACACGTCGCCGAAGTTGAGGAACCGCGGCGCGCTGGGGCGCACGATCAGCGGCAGCCGCGCCGTGAGCGCGCTCTCGCCCGTTCCAAAGCGCTGCCCGCCGTCCGTGGCCACGGCCGTGACGCGGTAGCGCGTGACGTTGTCCGGCAGCGTGACCTCGGCGGTGGCCCGCCCCTGGCCGTCGGTGACCAGCCCCGGCACGAATGCGGCCAGCGGGTCGAGGTCGGTCCGCTCGCGCACGGCGGTAGCCGGCACGTCCGCGGGGGCGCCGGCCGCGGCCCGCATGCCCTTGGCGTCTTCGGCGACCATCGCCATCGGGGCCAGCGACGGCGCGGCCTCGGCGCCGAAGTCCATCATCATCTCGCCGCTGAGCGCATCGTGCGACCACTGCGGCGCCGACCGCCCGAACATGTCGGCGCCGGCGCTGCCCATCCCGCCCCGCGCCAGCGCCGCCGGGTCGGCCAGCGCGACGAACGCCCGCTGGTGCAGGTCCGACACATCGGGGCCGCGGCGCGGGTAAAACGTCGCCACGGGGTCGGGGATCCGGTACGCGTCCAGCGCGAGCACCGCCTCGTCGACGACCACGAGCGCGACCTCGGCATCCGCCAGCGGCCGCCCGTCGGCGCCCGTGACCTCGACGTCGATCGTCGTCGATCCGGCCGGCGCGACGGCGGCCTCGCGCGGCGTCGCCGCCACGCCGAGCGTGCGCACGCGCGGCGGGACCGACAGGTCGATCGCGCCCGACGCGAACGCCGGCCGCGGCGGCAAGGTGGCGGCGTCGCCGGCCGCGGCGCCGGCTTCG
>CAYQBA010000331.1:0-2920 GCA_964415605.1 uncultured Anaerolineales bacterium
CACGATCGTCTGCACCCCGCCGTCGAGAAAGTGCCGCGCCAGCGCCTCGGCCTCGAGCACCGGGCTCCGGCGGAGGTTCAGCACGTCGTCGACGATCGGCGGGTTGTAGACCACGAACGTCCGCGCTCCGCGCGGCGCGCCGTCGTCGTCGACCACGGCCACCGGGCGGCCGGTCAGCAGGCGCGCCAGCTCGCCCGGGTTGGCGATGGTCGCCGACGTGAGGTGGAAGCGCGGCCGGGCGCCGTGGAAGGCCGCCACCCGCCGCAGCCGCCGCATCACGTTGGCCACGTGGCTGCCGAACACGCCGCGGTACACGTGCATCTCGTCGACGACGACGTCGGTCAGCCCCGCCAGCCACGTCGACCACGCGGTGTGGCGCGGCAGGATGCCGGCGTGCAGCATGTCCGGGTTGGTGACGACGATGCGCGCCGTCCGCCGCACCCGGGCGCGGGCCGAGCTCGGCGTGTCGCCGTCGTAGGCTGCCGCCGCGAGGTCGTGCTCCGGCAGCGCCGCCTGCCACTGGCGCAGCCGCTCGAGCTGGTCCTGCGCCAGCGCCTTCGTGGGGAACACGAGGAGCGCCCGCGCGCGCGGGTCGCGCACCAGGCCGTCGAGCATCGGCAGCACGTAGCCCAGGCTCTTGCCGGCGGCCGTGCCCGCCACCTGCGCCACGTCGTGCCCGGCCAGCGCCAGGCGCGCGGCCGCCGCCTGGTGGGTGTAGAGCGGCTCGAACCCCAGCGCCTCCGCGGCACGCCGCACCGGCGCCGCCAGGTCCGCGGGCCATGGCGCGTGCCTGGCCGCCGCCGCCGGCAGCCGGCGCGCCGCCGCGATCTGCGGCGCGAAGCGGGCGTCGGTGGTCAGGCCCCCGACGAGGTCACGAACCGGGACGACGAAGCTCGGGGTCCGCGGCATCCGGGGTGTCCGGGCCGTGCCCGGGGCTCGTCTCGATCGCGGGGACGGCGTCTGCCGTGGCGGGAACGTCGTCGTTCGCGGTGGGCACGTCGTCCGCCGTCGCGGGGACGTCGTCGTTCGCGGTGGGCACGTCGCTGTCCATCATGGGAACATCGTCGTCCACGATGGGAACGTCGCCGGCCGCTACGGGCACGTCGCCGGCCGCGGTGGATGAATGGTCGTCTGCCGCGGGTACGCCCTCGTCCACCACGGGAATGCCGTCATCCCCCCGGGGCGCGTCGCCTCCCGCCGCGGGGCCTTCCCCGGCGGTCCCGCTCGGCGCTGGCACCGCCGCCCATGCATACGTCAAGCCCGGATCCGCCTCCCACGCCGCGGCCAGATCGTCGGGGTCCGGCGGCGCCAGCGCGGCGATGACCTCGGCGGCGACGGGTGCCGAGAGCGTCGGCGTGCGCACCATCAAGATGATCGCCCCGCGCCGGGCGCCCTCGGCGGCGCGCGCCGCGTCCGCCGTGTCGAACCCGAGATCCTCCAGCGCCTGCCGGACGCCGCGCGCGTCCGCGGGGTCGGCATCGACGAACCACCCGGTGGCGGGTGCGCCGGCGAGGTGCGGCACGAGGGCGATGTCGTCCGGGTGGAACCCGGCGCTCGCCAGCGCGGCCGCGGCGGCGCGGGCGGGAATCGGCGCGTCGAAGAGCGCGGTCACGTAGCGCATGCGGGTCAGCCCCCTCCCGGGCACGGTTGCCAGTCGGCGCCGAGGATCACGCGCACCGGCGCACCCACGGCCGCCGGCGCCGCCGACGGCATCGGCCGCAGCGCCGAGGGCGGCAGGCCGAGCACGTTGCCGACACGCCGCGCGGCCGCCTCCGCGCCCGTTCCATGGTAGACCGCGCTGGCGTCGCGCCGGGCCTCGGTGGCCCCGGGCACGGGGTGCAGACCGTGGTCGGCCAGCACGGTCTCGGCGACGATGCCCCAGTCCGCCCGACCGGTGGCGTTGACCACGACGACGGCCGGGTCGGGCGCGGCCGATGCCGCCGGGGCCGCGTCGGGCACCGGGAGGACGGCGTTCCCCGGCGCCGCCCCGGCCCCCGGATCCCCGAGCGGCGCCGCGAGCACGTCGGCCACCACCGCCGCCGCCGCGGGCGGATCCAGCACCAGCACCGCCGCGCCGTCGGGGGTGACCCAGTCAAAGGTCGCCGGGGCGTCGAGGGTCCGGGTGCGCAGGGCAAGGCGGTCGACCAGCGGCGCGGCGCGGAAGCCGAGCGTGACGATCTCGAGCGGCGTGAGGTCGGTCGCCACGTGCGCCGCGACGGCCGACCACAAGGCCGGCACGTTGTCCCACAGCCGCTGCTCGCGAACGGCGGCCTGGACGGCGCGCAGCACGCGCTGCTGGCGCCGCGCCCGCGCGAAGTCCGACGAGCCGTGCCGCGAGCGCGCGTAGCGCAGCGCCGTGGCGCCGTCGACGTGGTGCACGCCGGGCTCGAGGTCGATGGTCTCGCGGCCGCCGAGCCGGCGGTCGTCGGTGAAGTAGTCGTGGACCGGGCAGTCGACCACGAGGTCGAGCCCGCCCAGCATGTCGACGATGCTGACGAAGCCCTGCAGGTCGACCCGCACGAACCGGTCGGGCCGCAAGCCCAGGTTCATCGCCAGCGTGTCCTTGATCAGCGCGCCAGCGGGGCCGCCGTCGGCCTGTCCGAGGTAGTCGGCGGTGTTCACGCGGCCCGGGCCATGGCCGGGAATCGTCACCCACAGGTCGCGCGGCACGCTGAGCAGCCCGGCGCGCTCGGCGGCCCAATCCACGGTCACCACCATCAGCGTGTCGGTGCGCCAGATCCGGTCGTCGGGGCGGCGGTCGGTGCCGAGGATGACGAGGGTCAGGCGGTCTTTCGGCAAGGGCGTCCGGCCGCGGGCGTAGGGCGCGCCGCCGGCCCATCGCCGCAGCGTGGCGCCCCAGCCTGACGCGGCGAGATCAGCGTGCACGGCGGGGACAGCGGGGGCGGCGCCCACGGATCCC
>CAYQBA010000332.1:0-2899 GCA_964415605.1 uncultured Anaerolineales bacterium
CGGCGCCGACGTCCGGCTGACGCTGGCCGGCCCGGACGGCGCGGTCCGCGGCACCGGACGGGCGCGGACGGACGACGACGGCCGCTTCGGCGGCTGGGTGCACGCACCGGACGGCCGGCGCGTGCGGCCCGCCGCCGGCGACACGCTCACGGTGGACGACGGGGCGGCGGCGCGCGACGTGGCCGTGCCAGGGCTGACGGGCGACTGGGACCTGGCCGCCAACCGGCTCTTCGGATCGGGGCCGGCGGGCGCCAGGATCGAGATCGTGCTGTGGAACCCGTGGCACCCCGGCGAGACCGACACGCCGGCCACGGAGGTCGGTGCGGACGGGACGTGGGCGGTGACGCCGGCCGTGCCGCTGCGCCCGGCCTCGCACTTCTACATCACCGCGCACCTGGCGGGCGACGACCTCCTCTACCTGTGCCGGCAGATCCCGATGCTGTACATCCAGCCCGGCTCGGCGGCGGTGGAGGTCCAGACGCTGTGGGAGATCCGCGCGGCGCTGACGCTCGAGCGCGGCGGGCAGCGGATCGCGGCCGGCGCGGCGGGGGGGCCGTGGTCGGGCAACGTCACGGTCGTGCTACGCGACCCGGCCGGCGCGCCGGCGGCGGTGCGGGCGGGCGACACGATCGTCGCCGACCTCGACGGCCGGACGATTGCGGTCGAGGTGCCGCCCCTTGAGGTCGAGGCGGCCGGCGACAGCGAGGCGTTCGCGGGACGCGCGGCGCCGGGCCAGGCGCTCGGCCTGGCGTGGCCGGAGAACCCCATCGCCGACGTCGGCGCCACCGCGGCGGCGGACGGCACGTTCGAGATCGTCCCGAACGAGGCCGCGCGCGACCCGGACCGCGACGTCGAGGTGTACGCCATGCTCGCGTCGGGACACACCGTCCGGCGGCGCTTCACGCGGCCTGCGCTGGACGTGACGCTCGGCGGGCGCGCCGTGACGGGGACGGGCGAGCCGGGCTCGCGCCTGACGCTGCGGCACCTGGCCGGCGGCTCGTCGGTCGCCGAGGCGGCGGCCGAGGTCGACGCGGCCGGGCGCTTCACGGCGACGTTCGCGGCCGGCACGCCAGCGCTGCGGCCGGGCGACGTGGTGGGAGTTCAGCGTGATCCCGACGGGCCGAAGGAGCCGTTGGCGCTGCCGGACATCGCGGCCACGCTCGACCTGGCCGGCGGCACCGTCCGGGGGACGGGCCCCGCCGACACGGTCCTCGACGTCGTCGTCCACGTCGGCGAGGGGGACCCGCCGAGCCGCCTGGCGGCGTTCGTCGCGGACGACGGCACGTGGTCGGTGGACCTGCGCAACCCCGTCAGCGGGCTCAGCGTGATGGACCTCGACCGGATCCTCCACGTCGAGATCGAACGCCACGACGGGCGCCACGTGGCGCGGCTGGCGGTGCGTTAGCGGGCGTCGGTGACGGGGTTAGGGCCTGGCGGTGGGTGTCAAGTTGTCAGCGGACGACTTTGGCCCCCCTAACCCCCCAATAATGGGGGGAACTCGCTGGCGGGTGGCATGCGTGTGCTCGGGCACCTCAGGTTGGTCGGGGATGGACATCAGAATTCCATCGACCAAATGACAGCTTCCGGTATCTTGCATGAGATTGACAAGAGAGTTCCCCCCATTATTGGGGGGTTAGGGGGGCTGTCGCCCCACCCGCCAACCAAGATGACACGCTTGAGCGCCTCCACCAACCCTTGACTTGTGACGCAGGCGCTAGCGGCCGTCGCGCGGCGCGGCTGGCGGTGCGCCAGCACCGGCGCGGCGCGGCCGACGCTGCGCTTGCCGCGCGGCCGTCCGTCTCTGCCGATTGCCCGGCCGTCCGGCCTCACCTATGCTGATGGGCACGCGCCATCGGGCGCGCGAGGCATCGGCATCGGGGGGTACCATGACCGACAACGCTCGCCGTCGCGCCGCGATCCTGGCCGCCCTGGGCATCGGGCTGGGCGCCGGCGGCCTGGTCGGTGGCGGCCTGGTCGACGGGGCCGGATTGCTCGAGCTCGGCGCGCCGCGCGCTGCGGCCCAGGCCAGCGTCCGGCCGTTCGGCCTGCCGTTCGCGTCGGCCCCGGGGCCGGACACGTGGCTGCTCGGCCAGCCCTACGGAAACACCACGGGCGCGTTCCGGCAGCGCCGGACGACGTACGGGGCGGCCCAGGGCATCCACTTCGGGGTGGACTTCTCGGCGCCGTGCGGCACCGAGGTCGTGTCGTCCGCCGACGGCGTCGTCTTCGCCTCGGACGCCATGAGCTTCGGCTCGGCGCCGCACAACCTCATGATCGACCACCCGGACCTGGGCTACGCCACGTTTTACGGGCACCTGCTGGAGCGGCCGAGCTGGCGCGCGGGCGACGTCGTGCGCCGCGGGCAGGTGGTGGCGCTGACCGGCGATCCGGCCGGCACGTGCAACGGCCGCCCGCACCTGCACTACGAGATCCGCGATCTCCGGCATGTGCGCAAGTACAACCCGGTCGTGCTGGTCGAGGCGGATTGGGACAGCCTGGCGCTCATCGGCCCGTTCTCGCGCGCGTTCCAGCGCGACCTCGACGACCCGCGCAAGTGGCAGCACCTCGACGACCAGCCGGAGTCGGTGATCGGCGGACCGCTCCTCAACGATTTCGCCCGCCCGTGGCCGCCGGACACGCGGTGACGGTGTGGGGCGGGGCCGGAATGGGTGGCGCCATGGACGAGGGATCGATGGATGGATGGGGATGTAGCGAGGGATGCATGGGGATGTGTTGGATGCAGTGGATGCGTGGGACGCGGTGGATGCGTAGGATGCAGTGGATGCGCATGATGCGCATGATGCGTGGGATGCATAGGATGCGTGGGATGACGATTGGCGGATGGACTGCGAGGGGGCTCGGCACGCTCGGCGTGCTCGCCGGGCTGGCGTTGCTGGCG
>CAYQBA010000333.1:0-2861 GCA_964415605.1 uncultured Anaerolineales bacterium
GTCCGGGCTGACAGCGGTGGCGCTGGTCGCCGGCGCGGCGGGGCGGCTCGCGCTGCCGGCGCCGGAGCTCCCGGTGCCGGCGGGCTACACGCTGCCGGCCTTCGAGCAGCAGTACGACCTCTACCGCGGCAACCCGTTCGCCCCGAGCTTCGCGCGCACCGACCGGTTGACCATGGTCAAGCCCGAAGCCCTGGCAGGCTCGGCATCGTGCGGGACGGCCGGCTGCCACGCGCAGATCCTGGCCGAATGGCAGCCCAACGCCCACCGCTTCGCGGCGATGAACCCGCCGTTCAAGGCCGTGCAGGCGCTCTTCGCCGACAACCGCGAACCGGCCGAGACGCGCTACTGCGCCGGCTGCCACGACCCGATCTCGCTCTTCGCGGGGGCCAAGGACCCGTCCAACCCGGGGCTGGCGGCGCCAGGCGTCGACGAGGGCATCTCGTGCGTCGTGTGCCACACGATCTCGGCGGTGGACGAGCGGGGCAACGCGGACTACGTCGTCACCCCGCCGCGGCGCTACGTCGGCGAGGACGGCGACGGGCTGGCCAAGCAGGTGTCGGACTTCCTGATCCGCGCCTACCCGCGCCAGCACCTCGCGGACTACGACCGCAACGTCCTGCGCGAGCCGGAGTTCTGCGGCGCCTGCCACAAGCAGTTCATCCCCGAGGCGCTCAACCGCTTCGGCGACGCCGACTCGCAAAACCAGTACGACCCGTGGAAGGCCAGCCCGTGGCACACGGACGACCCCAAGACGGACCTGAGCTGCCGCGACTGCCACATGCGCCTGGTGGAGGGCTCGACGGACCCGGGCAGCGGCGAGATGGGCGACGCGCGGCGCACCGACGCGGACGGCAGGCACCGCCACCACGGCTTCGTCGGGACCAACGCGTTCATGCCGGAGCTGCTGGCGCTCGAGAACTGGGAGACCCACGTGAAGCTGACGGAGGACTGGGTTCGCGGCGAGACGGTCCTCCCGGAGATCGCGTCGGTCTGGCCGGAAGGCCCGGTGGCGTCGGTGAGCATCCTCGCGCCGCAGTCGGTGACGGCCGGCGGCAACCTCGCGCTGCGGATCGTGGTGACCAACCGCAAGGCGGGGCACACGTTCATCACCGGGCCGCTGGACTTCATCCGGTCGTGGGTGCACCTCGTGGTCACCGACGCCACGGGCCGCGTGCTGGCGGAGTACGGGAGCATCGACCCGATGACCCGCGACATCACGGACGCGGTCGGCCAGCCGCACATCCTGGGCAACCGCGCCGACGAGGGCACGCTGGTGCTGGAGTCGCTGCCGATCGACGAGCGCGGCGAGGTGCTGCGGCGGCACGAGCTGTGGATGATGGCCGGCGGCACCGGCAAGCGCCTGGTCTTCCCGCGCCAGTCGGACGCGCAACAGTACTCGATCCGGATCGCGAAGCGCGCCAGCGGCCCCTTGACGGTGCGCGCGGCGCTCCAGTACCGGCGCTACCGGCAGGAGTTCCTCAACCTCGTGGTCCCGACGATGGAGGAGGACCACGGCGTGTTCCAGCCGACGATCACGCAGTCGACGGCCGAGGCGGTGGTCGAGGTCGTGGGCGCGGAGGCGGCGGGAGCGGCGCCACGATCGCCGGCGCCCGCCCGCATCGCCGGCGCGGGCGGGCGCTGAGGCGCGCCATGTCGGGGGCGCACAGACGACCCGGATCGCACCGGATCAGGCGGGCGTGGTCGTCGGTGGCGACCGTGGCGGTGGGCACCGTGGGGCTCGCGGGGCTGGCGTGGTGGCTGCAGCACGTGCGCGAGACCGACCTGCAGAGCGCGGCGGGCTCAGTGACGACCAGCGCGATCCTCGACATCCCGGACGGTGCGCCGGCGATCCGCTTCACGGACGTCGCGGCCGACCTGGGCGTGGTCATGCGCCACGGTCCCGGCGAGCGCACGCACGTGCTGCCGGAGGACACGGGCTCGGGGCTGGCGTGGGGCGACGCGGACGGCGACGGGGACCTCGACTTGTACGTGGTCAACTTCGCGCCGTTGGGAGACGGAGGCGTGGGCGGAGAAGGAGGCGTGGGCGGAGGCGTGGGCGGCGACGGCGCCAGCCGGCTCTTCCGCAACGACGGGGGGCAGTTCGTCGACGTGGCGGCCGCGGCGGGGGTGGCGGATCCTGCGGGGTTCGGGATGGGCGCGTCGTTCGCGGACTATGACGCCGACGGCGACAGCGATCTATACGTGACGAGCTTCGGGCCGAACCGACTCTATCGCAACCGCGGGGACGGCACGTTCGAGGAGATCGCGGCGTGGGCGGGGGTGGCGGACCCGCGCTGGTCGACGGGGGCGACGTGGGGCGACTTCGACCGGGACGGACAGCTCGACCTCTACGTGGCCAACTACGTGGAATGGGATCCCGGCAGCCTCGCGGCGGCCGCCGATCTGCAGACCGAGTTCCCGTTCACGCTCAATCCGAACGCGTTCTCGCCGGCGGGCAACCGGCTGTACCGCAATCGGGGCGACGGCACGTTCGAAGAGGTGGCGGAGGCGGCGGGCGTCGAGGACGCCGACGGGCGCGGGCTGAACGCGGTCTTCTGCGACCTCGACGGGGACGGGTGGCTGGACCTGTTCGCGGCCAACGACGCGTCGCCCAACCGGGTCTTCCGGAACCGGGGCGTGGATGGCGCGAGGCGGCATCTGGGCTTCGAGGACATCTCGGCGGCCACCGGCATGGCCGACACGCGCAGCGGGATGGGCGTGTCGGTGCTGGAAGTGGCGGGAGGCGGCGGCAGGGCTGCCGGTGCGGCGCGCGGCGGGGAGGCGGGAGCGCCGGCGGGCGCGGACGCGGGAGGAGCGGCGGGCGGGGCCGAGGCCGGTGCGCCGGGGCGGGCCTTGCGCGC
>CAYQBA010000334.1:0-2843 GCA_964415605.1 uncultured Anaerolineales bacterium
CGCGCCGTCGGCCTCGCCGCGGCGCTCGTGGTCGTGGCGGGCGCGGCCGTGGCCGCCTTCGTCCACCCGGCCGTGGCCCTCGCCGGGGTGGTGGGGCTCGCGGTCGCGCCGTTCGCCCTCCGCGACGTCGACGCGGCGTTCCTCGGCGTGGTGGCGGTCGTCATGCTGCTGCCGTTCGCCGCCATCCCGCTCGGCGTGGGGTTCAACCCCACGTTCCTGGACCTGGCGCTCGGCGCGCTGTACCTCATCTGGGGCATGCGGCTGATCACGCGCGAGCAGGCGCGGCTGCACCGCCCGCCGCTGACCGGCGCGGTGCTCCTGTTCATGGGGCTCATGGCCACGGCGTTCCTGGCCGGCCTGGCGCATGGGACCCCCACCCGCAACCAGATGCGTGTCTTCGGCGAGATGCTGCTGGCGGCGGGGCTGTTCCTGGTCGTCGGCAACCTCGTGCGCGACGCGGCGGGCCTGCGCCGGGTCTTCCTGGCCGTGGTCGGCCTCGGCGCGCTCTCGGGCGCCATCGGGCTCGTGCTCTACGGGCTGCCGGATGCCTGGCAGGTCGAGATCCTCTCGCTGCTGCGGTTCGTCGACTACCCCTCGGGGCCAGGCGTCCTGCGCTACATCAACGACGACCCGGCCCGCCTCCAGCGGGCCACCGGCACGTCGATCGACCCCAACTCGTTCGGCGGGATGCTGGCGCTGGTCGGCGCGCTCGCCGTGCCGCAGCTCGTCGGCCGCGCGCCGCTCGTCGGGCGCCGGGCGGCCGCCCTCCTCGTCGCCACGCTGGCCGCGGCCCTGCTCGCCACGGTCTCGCGCGGCTCGCTGCTCGGCTTCGCCGCCGCGTTGGCCGTCATCGGCCTGTTCCGCGACCGGCGGCTCCTGGTGGCGTGCGTGGGGCTGGGCATCGCGCTGGTCGTCATCGCGCCGGCGCTGCCGTGGACGGCAGCCTACGTGCAGCACTTCACGGCGGGCTTGCAGAACCAGGATCGCGCGACCCAGATGCGCGTGGGCGAGTTCCGCGACGCCGCGCGGTTGATCGAGCGCTACCCGGTGTTCGGGGTCGGCTTCGGCGACCCCGGCGACGTCGACCTCTACCGCGGCGTGTCCAGCCTGTACCTCATCATCGCCGAGACCATGGGGCTCGTCGGCCTGGCCGCGTTCGGGCTGCTGATGGCCGCCGTGGCGGTGACGCTGGCGCGCGCCTGGCTGCGGATGCCGCCCGGCGGCCTGCGCGCGGTGGTGCTGGGCTGCCTGGCGGCGCTGGCCGCCGCGTTGGTCAGCGGGGTGTTCGACCACTACTTCTTCACCTATCCCCATGCCGCGGCGCTGCTGTGGCTGACGCTGGGGATCGGCGTCCGGGCGACGGAGCTGGCGCCCCGAAAAGGTGAAGGGGCCGGACCTGCCCCTGGTCCGGCCCCTTCCTGCAAGGAGGAGGAGATAGTTGGTGTATCGACCCATGTCTGAGTGGAAGGTCGGTACATCACCATAGACGATGGGGCGCCGCGATTTCTTACACCTGAATGTGCCGACGTCGATCCGTCGATCCTTGCGCCCCGCTCCGCGCTCGCCGTACAATCACCCATCGTGATCCGAACCTCCCTCCCGCTCGAGGCAGGCGAGCTCGCCCCGCCCACAGCCGCCCCCGCTTCCCCGACCGATCGCGCGCCCATCGGGGCCCGCCGGGTGCTGATGATCGCGCCGACGTCGTTCTTCGCCGACTACGGCTGCCACGTGCGCATCCTCGAGGAGGCGCGCGCGCTGCGCCGCCTGGGGCAGCACGTGACCGTGGTGACGTACTTCAACGGCCGCGACGTCGACGGGCTCGACATCCGGCGCACGCTGCCGATCCCGTGGCGCCGCGCCTACGAGGTGGGCTCGTCGCGGCACAAGCTGGGGCTTGACGCGCTCCTGGTCGGCACGGCCTTGCGGGCGGCCCTCGCCGTGCGGCCGGACGTGGTCCACGGGCACCTGCACGAAGGGGCCCTCATCGGCGGGCTGGTGGCGCGGCTGCTCGGGCGGCCGCTGGTGTTCGACTTCCAGGGCAGCCTGACGGCCGAGATGGTCGACCACGGGTTCCTGCGGCCCGACGGGCGGGCCCACGGGCTCGTGCGCCGCCTCGAGCACGACATCGACCGCCTGCCGCAGGCCATCGTGACCAGCAGCTTCAACGCGGCGCGCCACCTGGCCGACGACTTCGGGCTGCCGCGGCGGCGGGTGCTGGTCCTGCCCGACTGTGTCAACGCCGAGGCGTTCCGGCCCGACGTGCTGGCCCCGGCTGACCGCGCCACCGTCCGGCGCGCCCTCGGCATCGCGCCGGACGCGCCGGTGGTGGTCTACCTCGGGCTCCTGGCGCGCCACCAGGGAACCGACCTGCTGCTCGAGGCCGCCCGGCACGTGGTCGACGCCCGCCCGGACGTGCGCTTCCTCGTCATGGGCTTCCCCGGCACGGAAGTCTACGCGGCGCGGGCCGCCGAGCTGGGGCTCGGGGGCCACGTGGCGTTCACCGGCCGGGTGCCGTACGCCGACGCGCCGCAGCACCTGGCCCTGGGCGACATCGCGGTCGCGCCCAAGATCAGCACCACCGAGGGCAGCGGCAAGCTCCTCAACTACATGGCGATGGGCCTGCCGACGGTGGCGTTCGACCTGCCGGTCAGCCGCGAGTACCTGCGCGACGACGCGGCGTGCGTCCCCGCCGGCGACGCGGCGGCCCTGGCTGGCGCCATCCTCGACCTCGCGGCCGACCCGGCGCGCGCCGCCGCCATGGGCCGCCGTCTCCGCGCGCGGGCGGTCGCCGAGTTCGACTGGACCCGCGGCGGCGCGCTGCTGCTGCAGGCCTACGACCGGGC
>CAYQBA010000335.1:0-2840 GCA_964415605.1 uncultured Anaerolineales bacterium
CCGCCATCGCGCCGTCGCGCGGCAGGCCGCCCATCAGCCGGCCCCGGGCGGCGGCCAGCCGAAGCCCGTCCTCGGCGCCGATCGCACCGGCCGCGCAGGCCGCGGCCAGCTCGCCCAGGCTGTGGCCGAGCACCGCGTCCGGCACGATGCCGCACGCGCGGAGCAGCTCGACCAGGCCGTAGGCAAGGGCGAACAGGGCCGGCTGGGTGTACGTCGTGTCGTCGATCGCCGCCCCGCCTGCCGCGTCGCGTCGCGGGTCCGGGTACAGCACGTCGACGAGCGGCCGATCGAGGTCCCGCCGCAGCCAGGCGTCACACCGCTCGATGGCGGCGCGGAACGTCGGCTCGGTCTCGAAGAGTTGGCGCGCCATGCCGGCGCGCTGGGCGCCCTGGCCGGTGAACAGGAACGCGATGCGCGGTGGATCGTCGCCGGCGACCTCGCCGCGCCAGCCGTCGGCGGGCGTCGTCCCCGCGGCGACCGATCGCAGGGCGGCCGCGGCGTCGTCCTCGGATGCGGCCACGATGGCGGCACGGCGGCCGAGGCTGGCCCGGCCGGTGTTGGCGGTGAAGCAGACGTCTGCCAGCGATGCTGGCGGCGCTGCGGCCAGATGATCCGCGTACCGCTCGGCCAGCGGCGCCAGCGCCGTGCCCGTGGCGGCCGACAGGCACAGGATGTGCCGCGGGCGCCGCGCCGCGGGTGCCGCCTCCGCGGGCGGGGCGGCGGCCAGGACGACGTGCGCGTTGGTGCCGCTGAAGCCGAACGCGCTGACGCCGGCGACGCGGGGCGCGCCCGCGGGCCACGGCGTCGGCGTGGTCGGGATCACGACCGGCAGGCGGTCCCACGGCACGTGCGGGTTGCGCGACGCCAAGTGCAGGTGGGGCGGCATGGCGCCGTGGGCCAGCGACAAGGCCGCCTTGATCAACCCGGTGATCCCGGCCGCCGCCTCCAGGTGCCCCAGGTTGGTCTTGACCGAGCCGACGTGGATCGGCCGGTCGGCCGGCCGATCCGTTCCGAGCGCCTCGGCCAGCGCCTGGATCTCCAGCGGGTCCCCGAGCGCGGTGCCCGTGCCGTGCGCTTCGACGAAGGTTACGTCGGCCGGCGCGACGCCGCCGTCGCGCACGGCGGCACGGATCACCGCCGCCTGGGCCGGCCCGTTGGGGACCGTGAGGCCGCTGGACGGGCCGTCCTGGTTGACGGCCGTGCCGCGGACCAGCGCCACGATCGGGTCGTGCTGGGCGACGGCGTCCGACAGGCGCTTGAGGACGATCATCGCGGCGCCCTCGCCGCGCACGAACCCGTCGGCCCGCGCGTCGAACGCCTTGCAGCGGCCGTCCGGCGCCAGCATGCGCAGCTTCGAGAGCGCGATGGTCGTCTCGGGCGCCAGCATCACGTTGACGCCGCCGGCCAGGGCCATGTCGCACTCGCCGCGCCGGAGGCTCTGGACGGCGAGGTGCACGGCGACCAGCGACGACGAGCAGGCCGTGTCGATCGACAGGCTGGGGCCCTGCAGGCCGAGGACGTAGGAGAGGCGGCCGGACGCCATGCTGTGGGCGTTGCCGGATCCGAAGTAGGGGTCGATGTGGCGCGCCGCGCCGCCGCCGGCCTGGAGCTGCGCGTAGTCGCTGGTGACGATGCCGGCGAAGACCCCGGTCCGCGAGCCCGACAGGCGATCCGGTGCCTGCCCCGCGTTCTCCAACGCGTGCCAGGCGACCTCGAGCACCAGGCGCTGCTGGGGGTCCATGCCCGCCGCTTCGCGCGGGGCGATCCCGAACAGCCGGGCATCGAAGTGGTCGACCCCGTCCAGCCACGCCCCCCAGCGCGACGCCATCTTGCCAGGGGCGTCGGGATCGGCATCGTAGAGGGCGTCGATGTCCCACCGATCGGGTGGCACCTCCGCCACGGCGTCGACACCGTCGCGGAGCAGACGCCAGAAGGCGTCGGGGCCGTCGGCGCCGCCCGGGAGACGGCAGCCGATTCCGACGATAGCGATCGGCTCGCGCCGTGCGTCCTCGACCGCGTCGAGCCGGGCCTGCAGGCGCTCGAGGGCCAAGTAGGCCTGCTTGAGGGGGGAGAGGGTCGCGTTGTCGACGGTTGGGGAGATCATGCCAGCTCGCCCTCGGTGTCCCCGTCGGCCAGCGCGCGCAGCTTGGCCGCCAGCAGCGCCTCGACCTCGGCGTCGGACATGGCCGTGACATCCGCCGGAGAGGGGGAGGGCGCGGGCCGCGACGCGCGCGCGGTGTCCGCGCCCACGACGGTTGCCGCCATCGGCGGCGCGGCGCCGTCGTCCACCACCGGCGCGCCGTCGAGCAAGCGGTGTTCGAGGTGGCCGGCAATCGCATCGATCGTCGGGTAGTCGAACATGAGCGTGGCGGGCAGCGGCGTCGCGATGGCCAGGCCGGTGGCCAGCCGGTCGCGCAGCTCGATGGCCATCAGCGAGTCCAGCCCGAGATCGGACAGCCGCTGCCGGCGATCGGGCGGCCGCGAGGGATCGCAGCGTGCCACGCGGACCACCGCGTCGCGAACGAAGCCCACCAGCCAGGCGTGCCGCTCACGCGGCGGTGCGTCCTTCCAGCGCGCCTGCCACGGGTCCGCCGGCGTGCCGCCGTCCGCCGGCCCCCCGTCATCTCCGGGCAAGTCGCGACCAGCGGGCATGCTGCTATCAGCCGGCGCGCCGTTGCCGTCGGCTCTCGACCTTGGCGCCGGTGCCGTACTCCCCGTCGCTCTCGAGCGGCCGGGGGATGGCGGGACAGGCGCGACGCCGGCAACGGTCGCCGTCGTGGCCGTCGTGGCCGCGCGCGCGCCGGGCCCCCGCCCCCGGGGGGCCCGGCCCCGCCCCGGGC
>CAYQBA010000336.1:0-2832 GCA_964415605.1 uncultured Anaerolineales bacterium
ACCGCCGACCTCGCGCGCCCCGTGGCCGACCGCCTGCCGGCCGTCGGGCGGGCGCTGGCGGCGGGCGCCGACCCCGCCGCCGTGGCGCGGGCCACCGGCTACGACCCGTGGTTTGTCGGCGAGCTCGCGGCGCTGGTCGCGCTCGAGGCGGCCGTCGCGGCGCACACGCTCGACGCGCTGCCGGCGGACCTCCTCGTCGAGGCCAAGCGCGCCGGCTTCTCGGACGCGCAGATCGGCCGGCTGTGCGCCCGCGACGGGCTCGCGCCGCGGGCGCGCGACGTCCGCGCCCTGCGCCATGCGCTCGGCATCCGCCCGATCTACCGGCGCGTCGACACGTGCGCGGCCGAGTTCGAGGCGCACACGCCCTACCTCTACAGCGCGTACGCCCCGGCCGGGCAGGACGAGGCGCAGCCCGGCGACCGCCGCAAGATCATGGTGCTCGGCGGCGGCCCCAACCGGATCGGCCAGGGCATCGAGTTCGACTACTGCTGCGTGCACGCCTGCCAGGCCCTGTCGGCGCTGGGCTACGAGACCATCATGGTCAACTGCAACCCCGAGACGGTGTCGACCGACTACGACACCGCCGACCGCCTGTACTTCGAGCCGCTGACCGTCGAGGACGTGCTCGAGATCGTCGCCGTCGAGCGGCCGGACGGCGTCCTGGTCCAGTTCGGCGGGCAGACGCCGCTCAACCTGGCGCGCTCGCTCGAGGCGGCCGGCGTGCCGATCTGGGGCACCAGCCCCGAGACCATCGACCTGGCGGAAGACCGCGAGCGGTTCGGGGACCTCCTGCGCCGGCTGGACATCCCGCAGCCCGAGAACGGCATCGCGCTCGGCCCGGCCGAGGCCGACGCCATCGCCGACCGCATCGGCTACCCGGTGCTGGTGCGCCCGAGCTACGTGCTGGGCGGGCGGGCGATGGCGGTGGTCTACACCCGCGACGATCTCGACGGCTACGTCGCGCAGGCGGCGGCCGCCGCGCCGGGCAAGCCGATCCTGATCGACCGCTACCTCGAGGACGCCTACGAGGTCGACGTCGACGCGGTGTGCGATGGCGAGCGGGTGGTCATCGGCGGCATCATGCAGCACATCGAGGAGGCCGGCGTGCACTCCGGCGACAGCGCGATGGTGCTGCCGCCCTACCGTGTCAGCGCCTACCACCTCAGCGTCATCCGCGAGTACACCGAGCAGATCGGGCTGGCCCTGGGCGTGCGGGGCCTGATGAACGCCCAGTACGCCGTCAAGGATGACGTGGTGTACGTGATCGAGGTCAACCCGCGCGCCAGCCGGACGGTGCCGTTCATCGCCAAGGCCACGGGCGTGCCGCTGGCGCGGATCGCGGCCGAGATCGCGGCCGGCCGCACCCTGGCCCAGATCGGCCTGGTCGAGACGCCGCCGGTCGACGGGTTCTTCGTCAAGGAGGCGGTGCTCCCGTTCGACAAGCTGCCGGGCGCGCGGATCGAGCTGGGCCCGGAGATGCGGGCGACGGGCGAGGTCATGGGCCACGCGAGCCGCTTCGGGCACGCGTTCGCCAAGGCGCAGCTCGCCGCCGGCACGTCGCTGCCGAGGACCGGCACGGTGCTGATCACGGTCAACGACTTCGACAAGGCGGCGGTGGCCAAGATCGCGCGCGACCTGGCGCACCTCGGCTTCGCGCTGATGGCCACGGCGGGCACGGCGGCCTGGCTGGAGGGCCTCGGGCTCGCGGTCGAGCGCGTCAACAAGGTCTCGGAGGGCTCGCCGCACGTCGCGGACGCCATCGCCGACCGCCGGGTCGACCTCGTGATCTCGACGCCGCTCGGCCCGACGGCGTTCGCCGACAGCCAGGCCATCCGCAACGCGGCGGTCGCCTACCGGGTGCCGCTCTTGACGACGCTGTCGGCGGCGGCGGCGGCCGTCACCGGCATCCGCGCGCTCCGCGAGGGCGAGCTCAAGGTGCGCGGGCTGCAGGAGCACTACCGGATCGTGGGGGCGCGGTCGGGGGCCGGCGGGTAACACGGGGGATGTGGCATGCTGGGATGGGGTGATCCAAGACCCTGAATGCGTGCTGGCCTCGGCGTGCGACGGCTTGACCCTCGCCGGGACGATCGCTAGACTCGCGCCACGATGATGCCATCCGAACAGCCGTCGCAGCCTCGATTTGCCGTGTGTGTCCGGAATGAGAACGCGGAGGACTTGGTGGTGCGGCGCATCTACGCCATCCTCGCTGATCCGGATGCTGAGGCCCGGGGCTTTCTCAGGGTCGTCGACGAGTCCGACGAGGACTACCTTTACCCCGCCGCGTACTTCGTCGAGATCCGACTGGCCCCCGAGCTCGAACAGACGCTCCTCCGTACGGTCTGATCGCTTCGGTCGCCCCGCCGGTCCATGCCCTTCGAGATCATTGGTCCGATCGAAGCCATTGAGGTGATCGCCGTTGGGCACGGCGTGCGGGACCGACGCCGACTTCGCGCCCGACATGGCGGGCGACGTTGGCGCAAGCTGAAGGGCACGGCTGTGGTTCGTCTTGAGGACGGCCGCTTGTTCCACGCGGAGCTGCATTGGTACGAAGCACAGGGCGTGACCCGCGTGGGCATGAAGATCAAGCGCTTTCTTGATTGAGACGCTGGCTCGGGGCCCCGAGCTCCCCAAATCCAACGTACCATCCCCGCCCGCCCGGCGTTAATCGCCTTGACGGCGCCCGCGTCCCCGGCGTCGCCGTCCCGTCCCCGCCTGCCCGCGTCGCGCATCCCGGCGACACGGGTCGACCGTCCCTCCCGGTCCAGAGAGGTCCCCATGAGCCCATCGCGTGCCATGTCCCCCACCATCGCCCGCGCCGCCCTGGCCGCCGCC
>CAYQBA010000337.1:0-2813 GCA_964415605.1 uncultured Anaerolineales bacterium
CCCGCCGAAGCCGTCGCGGGCCGCCGCGTCGCCCGGCACCAGCGGCGTCTCCTGGTCGATGGCGAGCGCCCGGCCGGTGCCCAGGCCCGTCGCCGCGCCGTACAGCACCACCACGTCGCCCGCGCCCTTGCGGCCGCCCACCGACGCGTCGGGCGCGCCGACGGCCAGGTCGTCCAGGCCGTCGCCGTCGAAGTCCGCCACGGCCAGCGCGGCGCCGAAGCCGCCGTCGCGCTCGGCCTCGCCCGGGATGCCGGGGTCGGCCCGCGAGAGCTCGGCGACCCCGGCGGCCGCCAGCGCGCCGGTCATCGGGTCGTTGGGGCCGCCGCGGATCACCAGCACGGTCCCGGCGTCGCGAACGTCGGGCGTGTCGGCGTCGGGCAGGCCGATCGCCGCGTCGGCGTGGCCGTCGCCGTCGAAGTCGCCCGCGGCCGCCACCGCCCCGAGCATCTCGCGGGCCGTGGGGTTGCCGGGCACGTCCTCCAGCGTCCGGTCGACCACCAGCGCGCCGTTGGCCGTCGGGCCGGCGCCGGCCAGGCCGGGCATGACATGGAGCTGGCCGGCCGCGTTCTGCCCCTGGAGCTGGCGGCCCGGGGCGCCGACGAACAGGTCGTCGACGCCGTCGGCGTTGAAGTCGCCGCGCGCCAGCGCCGTGCCGAGCTGCTCGCCCCCGACCAGCGGCGGACCGATCGGCCGCCGCAGCCGGCCGACGCCGCCCGGCTCGCCGTCCCACAGCCACACGATGCCCGAGTCCAGCCCCGCGAAGTCGCGCAGCGGGAAGGCGATGGCCAGGTCGTCGATGCCGTCGGCGTTGAAGTCGCCGGCGGT
Organism: uncultured Anaerolineales bacterium; assembly: GCA_964415605.1. GTDB lineage: Bacteria > Chloroflexota > Anaerolineae > Epilineales > Epilineaceae > UCB3. The sequence continues at coordinate 826 of CAYQBA010000337.1, forward strand.
GAACGCCGCCCCCCATTGCCCGTCGCGCTCGGTGCCGGCCTCGGCGTACAGCCGGCCCGGGAACGTGGCCGCGCCGTGGCTGACCCCGGCCCAGCCGCCCCCCGGCACCCGGCTGGCGTCGAGCGGGGCGCCGACGACAAGGTCGGCGCGCCCGTCGCGGTCGAAGTCGCCGGCCCCCAGGCTGCGGCCGAACGCCTGCTGGGCGAGCACCGCCGTCCCGAAGTCGGCGGCGCTGTAGGTCCGCACCTGCAAGCCCAGCGCCCACACGAGCGGCTGGGCGCGCTCGGTGGCCACGAAGTCGGCGCGCAGCGCCAGCGCGCCGAACCACGCCGCCTCGTCCGCGGCGCCGACCACCGCCACCGGGATGCCCGCCGCTTCGAGCGCCAGCGCCTCCTCGGCCTCGAGGCCGGCGGCGTCGACCGCCACGCCGTCGGCGCCCACGCGCCCCAGCGTCGCGGCCAGCTCCGGCGACAGCGCCGGCACGCGCATCCAGGCCGGGATCCCGGGCGCCCGCGCGGCGAGGTCGGCCAGCACGGCCTCGTCGGCGCTGACCAGCGTCACGCGGTCCGCCGCCCCGGCGGCCTGGACCACGTCGAGGACGGCCGGCGACGCCGCCGCGTGCAGCATGACGACGAGCCGCGGACCCGCCACGGCCAGCGCGTCGGCCAGCCGCGGCACGGCCTCGCCGGCGAAGCGCGGGTCAAACCACGCCCCGGCGTCGCAGCGCTGGACGTTGCCGAGCGGCTGCTCGTCGACGCGCCCGGCGCAGTCCGTCGTCCGGTCGAGCGTCGCGTCGCGCAGGAGCACGAGCTGGCCGTCGGAGGTCGTCCGCACGTCCACCCATGCCCCGGGGATGCCGGCGGCCGCCGCGGCGCGCAGGGCCGCCAGCGTGTTCTCGGGCGCCACGGCCGCGTAGCCGCCGTAGGCCAGCACGTGCTCGGCCCCGGGCGGGAGCACGGGCGCCTGCGCGCCGGCGCCGCGGCCTTGAAGCGGGACGATCGCCCCGAGCATCGCCAGCGCGGCGCATGCGGCGGCGGTCGCCGCGATCCGGGTCGTCATCCAGCCCGGCGGCCCGGGCGGATCGCTGGCGCGCGGACGGGCCGCGATCCGATCGGATGTCTGGATGGGGCCGCGGTCGCGCGACCCGCGTGCGGGCCCCGTCACGTCGCCCCCATCAGCACGGGGCCGTCGGCGCACAGCAGCATCCCGCCGTGCTCGCAGCTGCCGCAGATCCCGATGCCGCAGCGCATGTAGGCCTCCCACGCCAGCTGCGCCGGCACGCCCGCGGCGCGGGCTTCGGCCTCGAGCGCCGCCAGCATGCCGTGCGGGCCGCAGGCGTACAGCGTCGCCGGGCGGCGGTCGGGCGTCGCCAGGAGCGGGCCGACGACCGCGGTGACGCGGCCGCGGACGCCGGCCGAGCCGTCCTCGGTGGTCTGGACCACCTCGGCGCCGAGGGCGCGGAACGCGTCGGCCATCAACAGGTCGGCCGCCGTGCGGGCCCCGATGACGACGCGCACGCGGTCGCCGCGCCGGACGGCGGCGGCGGCCAGGAAGTGCAGCGGCGCCGTGCCGTACCCGCCGCCGACCATGAGGTGGTCGGCGCCGGCGAGCGCGAAGCCGCGCCCGAACGGGCCGCGGAACCAGAGCCGGTCGCCGGGCGCGAGCCGGTGGACGGCGCGCGAGAACGGGCCGACGGCGGCGATGGTGAACGCCAGCGGGTCGGCACCGCGCAGGCTGAACGGCTTCTCGTCCAGCCCCGGCAGCCACAGCATCCCGAACTGGCCCGGCGCGGCCGGCGCCGCCGCGTCGAGCGTGATGGTGCGCGTGCGATGGTTCTCGTCGGCGACGGCGCACACGCGCAGCGGCCGCGGGAGGCCCGCGCGGTCGGCGGCGGACCAGGCGGGCGCGATCATGCCTCGACCCCGGCCGGCGGCGCGTGCGGCACGGGGGCCGACGTGGCGGGCTCCGGCCAGCGCGGGGCGCCGTGG
>CAYQBA010000338.1:0-2809 GCA_964415605.1 uncultured Anaerolineales bacterium
GGCCGTCGCCGCGGGCGGGATGGTGGCGGCGGTCGCGCCGCCCCTGGCGGGGCGGGTCGCGGCGCTGACGGGCCGGCTGGCGGCGGCGTGGGGCGACGCGGCTCGGGCGCGGGCGCTGGTCCACGGGGACTTCTACGACGACCAGGTGCTCGTCGGGGGAGATCTCGGCGCCGGCGGGTGGGAGGCCGGCAGCGGCGGTTGGGAAGCCGATGGGGACAGCGGCGCGATGGCGGTGCCCGGCGCCGGCTGGCCGGCGACGCTGATCGACCTCGACGAGGTCGGATGGGGCGATCCCGCCTTCGACGTCGCCAACTTCGCGGCGCATGTCTCGGCCTGGCCGGCGGCGCGCGGCCGCGGGGCGGAGACGACGCGCGCCGCCTGGCTGGACCTGTGGCCCGTGGCCGATGGCCGCGCGGAAGCCGCGCGCCTGCGCCTCGAGGCCGCGGCGCTGCTCGGGGTGGCGCTCGAGCCGTTCCGCGGGCTTTGGCCGGACTGGCCGGTCGAAGTCGAGCGCCGCCTGGCGCTGGCGGAGGCCCGCTGCCTGCAGGCGGACGAGGCCGGGCGGCGGCGGTTCGGGGGCGGGCACGGGCGGCGAGCGGCGCAACAGGCGCGGCAGCAGGATGAGCGCGGCGGCGGATCGCTCGATGCCGCACGACCGTCGCGCGACGACGGGCTGCACCCTGGCGGCGGGCGGCACCCTGGCGGCGGGCGCGGCGCGGCACCGACGGCCGGGGCGGACCAACCCGCGCCCTTCTTCGATCCGGCGCTGCCGCAGCTCGCGGATCTGCTCGACGGGCGCCGGGCGTCGGAGCTGCTGAGCCGGGCCGCGGCGGAGGCCGGGCTGGGCGGCCCGGTGCATACCGCGGGCATCACCGTGGTCCGCCACAAGCCGGGCCGGCGCTGCGTCATCCGCTACGCGGTGGCGGCGAATGGTCGCGAGGGCGGCGGCGGAGTCGGCGGAGTCGGCGAAGTCGGCGGGGCCGAGGTCTGGTACGGCAAGACGTTCGCCAGCCGCCGCGGCGCCCGGGTCCTGGCGGCGCACCGCGCCATCGCCGACGCCGGCGCGCTGGGCCCGGGCGTCCGGGTGCCGCGACCGATCGGCTACCTGGCGGACGTCGACCTTTGCCTGCTCGGCGCGGTGCCCGGCCGGCCGGTGGCGGATGCCCTGGCGGCCGGCGACACGGGGCTGGCGGAGCGGATCGCCGACGCCGCGGCGGCGCTGCACGCGTCGGGCGTGGCGCTGGCGCGGCGGCATGCCCTGGCCGACGAGCTGCGGCCGCTGGCGGAGCGGGTGGCGGGCCTGGCGGCGATCCACCCGGATCTCGGGCCGGCGGCGCGCGCGTGCCTGGCGGCGGTGATGGCGGCTGCGGGCGGCGCGGCTGGGGAGGATGCCAGGGGGAGCGGTCCAGGAGACCAGGCGACGCGGGACGACGGCCCGGGCTGGCGCTGGCGGCCGGTGCACCGCGACTTCTACCACGACCAGGTGCTGGTGGACGACGCGGGCCGGCTGGCGGTGCTGGACTTCGACGACGCGGCGCTGTCGGAGCCGGCGCTGGACGTGGCCAACTTCAGCGCGCACCTGCGCCTCCTGGCGGAGCAGCGGCCGGGGGCGCGGGCGGCCATCGAGCGCTGCCGCGCGGCGTTCGTCGCGCGGTGCATCGCGCGGGATGGGGCGCTCGATGGCGCCCGCCTGCGCCTGCTCGAAGCCGCGACGTGCTTGCGGCTGGCGGCGATTCACGGGCCGCGGGCGGATGGGCGGCGGGTGGCGGAGGCGATGATTGGGACGGGAATGATCGCGGCGGAGGTCGGCGACCCAGGTGATTGACGCCCGCCGCACCGCGGGCTATGCTTGCCCGAAGCGTCCCGCCTGGATCCGCCCTCGACGACGGGTCCAGGCGCCATGATCCACGACCAACGGTGACCTGTAGACATGACCTCGACCGTGGCGCGGCGGGCGGCCCCCGCGGGCCCCGCACCTTCTCGAGCCGTCGAGCCCTCGTGGCCGCCGCCGCAAGGCCGTTGGGCGTACGCGGACTACGCTCGCCTGCCGGACAACGGGATGCGCTACGAGGTGATCGAAGGAGACCTTTACATGTCGCCCGCGCCTCGCCCGCACCACCAGCGCGCCGTCGGCAGGATCTTCCATCGATTGGCCAGCCACCTTGACGCCAACCCGGTTGGCGAGGTCTTCGTCTCGCCCGTCGACGTGCGCTTCCCGAGCCTGGCGGACCCGGTGCAGCCGGACGTGGTGTTCATCGCCGCCGGGCGAGGCGAGATGGTCACCGAGCGGTGGATCGAGGGCGTTCCGGACCTGATCGTCGAGGTGCTGTCGCCCGGCAACCCGCAGCACGACCGCAAGGTCAAGTTCGATGTCTACGCCCGCGGTGGGGTCCGCGAGTACTGGATCGTCGATCCGGCGGCACGGATCATCGAGGTGTACGTCTTGCGGGGCCAGGCCTTCGCGTGCGTGGCGGCATTCGAGCCCGATGCACAGGTGCGCTCGGAGGTGCTGCCGGAGCTTCCGCTGGTGGTGGGGGACGTGCTGCCGGCGTGAGGGCGGCGCCGTGCGCCGCGTGGCTCAGACCCTCGATCGAGAAGCAAGCGCCTGGACGGCCCACCCCCGAATTTGCCCCCCACGGTAGAATTCCCCTTCAATCCTCCGCCGAGCCGCCGGCGCTGACCACGGGGCGAACCCCATGCATGCTTACGACTTCCGGGCCATCGAGCCCAAGTGGCAGGCCTACTGGGCCGACCGCCGGACGTTCCGCACGCCCGACCCCGGCGAGCCCGGCTTCGACGACCGCCGGCC
>CAYQBA010000339.1:0-2807 GCA_964415605.1 uncultured Anaerolineales bacterium
CGGCTCCGAACGCCGCGGCGTCGCGCGTCGAGGCCGGCCCGATCCCGCCGTCGCCCGCGGCCGGTGGGTCGACGCCGGCACCCGGCGCGGCGCCCGCGGGAACGCCGCTGACCGACCATCGCCCGGGCGCGTCCGTCCCGACACCCGTGGCGGCCGCGCATCCTCTTCCGGCCCCGGCGGAGGCCGAACGGCTGCCGGCTCCCTCCGCCGCGCCAGGCCGAAGCCCCACGCCCGCGTGGCCGGCGGATCCGCCGCTCGGATCCGCCGTGCGCGACGGCGGCGTCGCGCGGACCGCCCCATCGTCGTCCCCGCCGCCGGTGCCGACCGCCATGGCCCCCGCCCCCAGCGCCGACCCAGGCCGCCAACGGGCGGTAACAGGTCGGGTCGCCGACGCGTCCGGCATGGGCATCCCCGACGCGGTGGTCACCGCCTACCGGATCGGATCGTCGGCGTTCTACATCCAACGGACGGGGGCCGACGGCGCCTACCGGCTCCGCCTGCAGCCCGGGGCCTACGTCTTCCGGGCCGCGGCGGCCGGGCATCAGGCGCAATGGTATCGTGGCGGCACCCAGCGCGCCGACGCAACGGTCGTCGACGTGTCCGCCGCCCAGTCCGCGACCGGGATTGACTTCCTGCTCCGGCCGCTGCAGGCTACGCCGGCTGACGCCGCCAGCGCAGCCGGTCGCGCGCACGGCACGCTCGCACGTGGAGGATCGCCATGAGCCCGCTCCCATCGCCTCGCCGCGCCATCGCGGTTCCCGCCGGCATCCTGGCGCTCGCCTGTGCCGGCGCCGCCTTCCGCGCCGAGTCGCCGCCGGTCAAGGCCGCCGCCGCGCGCCCGTTCGCCCAAATCGGCGGGGCCACCACCAGCATCGCCATCCAGCCGCCGATCGCCTACGCCGGAATCGGCGCGTCGCTGATGCTGTTCGACATCTCCGACACGCACCGCCCCACCCCGCTCGACGTCTCGCTGCCGCTGCCCGACGTGGCGGAGGACCTGGCGATCGACGACGGCTACCTTTATCTCGCCACGGGCACCTCCAGCACGGGCGCCGAGCTGCGCGTGTTCGACGTCCGCCGGCCGCGCCAGCCCGTGGCGGTGGGCACGCCGCTGCCGTTACCGGTGGACATGGTCGGAGCGGTCGCGGCGGGCTTCGGGCACGTCGTGCTCGCCACCGAGCGTGGCGTGCTGCGCGTCGACGTCAAGGACCCGTTCGCGCCGCGCGTCGCGGCCGAGCTGCCGACCGGCACGCCAGCGGGGCGCCGGGCGTGGGCCGCGGACGTCGCGGTGGCGGCGGATGGCACGGCCTGGATCGCGCGCCCCTGGGGGCTGTTCACGCTCGACCTGGCCGACCCGACCTCAAGCGGCCTCGCCGCAATGGACCCGCGGGCCGCGCGGGCCGTTGCCGCGTCGGGCGCAACGGCCTTCGTCGTGTTCGAAGACGGGACGCTCGAGATCTGGGAACCCCGCGACCCAGCCGCGGCGGCCAGCGCGGCAAGCGGGGCTCGAACTACGGGTGTGGCCCCCGGCATCCAGTCGACCCACCTGTCCCACGCGGCTGATGCGACGGGGTCGCACACCCGGGCAGCCGTCCTCCCCGCCTTTACGCGCGCGCCACGCGCCGTGGCGGCGGGCGGCCGCATGCTGTTCGTCGTCGACGACGGTGGCCGGCGGCTGCGGACGTTCGACGTCGCGGATCCCGCGCGGCCCGTGCTGGTCGATGCGACGACAACCGTCGTCCAAGGGTCGCCGCGCGCGGCGGCCGCGGTGGCGGGCGATAGGGTGGGGGTGGCGCTGGAGCGTGGGGGCATCCTGACCGCGCGGGTCGGTGAAGCGGGCCGCCTTGGGCGGCCGGCGGTCCCCATCCTGCCCCCAGTCCTCCACGCCAGCCTGGCGGCTGGCCGGCTGTACGCGTCGGCCGAGGAGGGCGGGTTCTTCGTGTTGGACGTGGCCGACCCGCGCCGGCCGCGCGTCGTCGGCGCGCTGCAGGCGGTGGCAGGACCAGACGGGTTGACCGCGATCGATCCGGCGGCGCCGATCGAGCCGGGGAGTCCGGCGCCGCACCGGCCGCGGGATCTGGATGGACCGGCGGGCGACCGGCGGGCCGTGGCATTTCGCAGCTCGGTTGTCGCCGGCGACATGGTGTACGCCTGCACGGCCGAGGACGGGCTGATCGCGATCGACGTGCGCGCGCCTGGGCAGCCCATCATCGCCGGCCGGCTCGACACGTTGCCGGCCTGCCACCCCGGCACCGACATGGTCCAGCGGGCGGGGATGATCTACTTGACCACCGAGGAGCGCCGGCTCGTGGTGGTCGATGCGACCGACGCCCACGCCATGCGGCAGGTGCTCGGCACCGCGGCGGACCACGTCGCGGGCGCCACGTCGCTCGCGCTCGACGGCGACCATCTGTATGCAACGGGGTATGCGGCAATCACGTCCGGCATCCTCCACGTGCTGGACGTGTCGGATCCGGGGCTCCCTCGCCCCGCCGCCAACATGAGCTTCGGCCAGGCCTACACGCGGATCGCCGTCGCCTACGGCCGCGCGTTCCTTTCAGGCAGCTTCGGCAGCGTCGCCGTGGTGGACTTCGCGCCGCCGGCCACGCTGGTCCCGCGGCCGGTGTACGACGACATCGTCGCGGGCCGGCTGGGCATCGTCGACACGCTGCTCTACGCGGCCCAGCCCGATCGGCTGGACACGCTGCTGACCTCGAGCGCGGGCGCGCTCATTCCGGTCGACCGGGTCGCGCTGCCGTGGTCGGGAGAGGATTGGATCGGCGAGAGCGACGTGCAGGTCGACGCGG
>CAYQBA010000340.1:0-2735 GCA_964415605.1 uncultured Anaerolineales bacterium
CCCGCCAGAGAGTTCCCCCCATTATTGGGGGGTTAGGGGGGCCAAAGTCGCCCGCAACAATTTGACACTGCCGCCAGGCCCTTAACTTGTCACCGATGGTGTGAGGGCCAATCGTGATCCCCATCGCGCGGGATCTCCCAGTGCCCCCGCCCAACGCAAACGGCGGGGAGCTTAGGCTCCCCGCCGTGGTGGGTTATCGTGGATTTCCTGTGGAGGCGTCAGGCAACCTTCGTCGCTCGGCGCTTGCCCGCCGACCTCCATCGGGTCCGAATCAGCGACCCGAGGCGTAGGCCCGCGAAACGAACACGTTGATGCGCACCATCGAGGCCGAGTAGCCGGCGCGCTCACCCGCGACCACGCTCACCGTGCCGGCCGGGTTGCCACACGCCGCGCCGGCCGCGGCGGCCATGCGGACCACCGCCTGCGTCGCCTGCGTGTGCGCCGCCGCCAGCGCGCGCGGCGCGCTCTGGCCCGTGCCCTCGAGGTCTGCGGCGATCGAGGCGCCGCGCAGCGCCAGCTCGGCCATCTGCGCGCCGCATGCCACCTCGGGCTTCGTCACCGCGGCGTCGGCGGTCATCGCCAGATCGGCCATCCACTGGTTGGCCTGCGGGATCAGATCCTGCATGCCGGCCCGGTAGTCGTTCGGGCTGGCCGCGGCCACGCCGCCGAACATCCCGAACGCACCGGCGACCAACGCGGAACCCAGCATCGTCTTCAACGTCATGCTCATCTTGCGGCTCATCTCGTTCCTCCTGGCTTGGTGCGTTCGGTTGGGGCGATTGATCTGGTCGATCGTTCTGTGCAGCAGTATACCGGCGGCCACGGAGCCTCGCTTGACCTGTGGCTGGCTCGATCACGACCGATTCCCGTCTTGATGCTGACGGAAGGCTGACAGCCGTCCAGGGGACCATGGGCGTCGCGGACTGCGCTGCACACCTGGACGCCCACGCACACCCGCCTATAATCGCCCGATCGCGACAGCCTGCGCGACCGCGCCGAAAACGCCCCCTCGAAAGGACACCCGATGAGCCTTGCGACCCGATCGAGCTTCACCGGCCGGCCCGCCCCACGGGCCACCGCACCGTCAGCCCTGCGCGCCACCGCCCGCCCGGCGATCGCGCTCCTGGCCGTTGCCTTCACCGCCGCGTGCGGGCCGGCGGCCACCGACGTCCCGCCCGCCACCGACGTCCCGGTGGTCACCGAGGCCCCGACGCCCACCGAGGCGCCTACCGTCGACACCACCGCCGCTTACTGCGATGCCTACCTCGAGGTCCTGGGCATCTTCCTCACGAGCCCGCTGGCCGACGACCCCGATTCCATGCCCACCGACCCGGAGGAGGTGAAGGCCGCTGCGCGCACCCTGGCCGACGGCATCGCCAAGCTGCGCGACAACGCGCCGGAGGACCTCGCCGCGTTGATCGCGAAGGCCGCCGCTCCCGTCGAGGCCGCCGCCGAGAACGGCGACATCAAGGCCTACCAGCGCGATTCGGATGTGATCTCCGAAGCCGAGGACCCGATCGACTTCTACGCGTTCGACCACTGCGGCTGGAACCAGGTAGAGGTTACGGCGAGCGACAAGGCCTTTACCGGCATTCCCGCCTCGCTCCCCGCCGGCAAGACCGCCTTCAAGGTGACCAGCGCGAGCGAGGCCATGCACGTCATGCTCATCACCCGGCGCAAGCCCGGCGTCACCGCGTCGGCCAGCGCCATCCTCGACAAGGGCGACAACATCTTCGAGACCGACCTCGATCTCGTCGCGGCGGTCGGGATCGAGCCCGGGGGCGCCGGCGGCACGGCCGCCGACCTGACGCCCGGCGGCTACATCGTCCTCGATCCGCTCCCGATCGGCGAGGGCGAGGACAGCCCCCAGAACTTCCAGCTCGGCATGTTCGGGGAGTTCACCGTCAAGTAGCCAGGCGACTCGGGCGGCTCTGGCGAGGCCGGGGACACGGGCCGATCACCCGCTGCCGTCCCGCCCGATCCGCACCCGTCCCGCCGGCACGTGCTCGCGCACCGTCGAGCCGCCGTCCGACCACGTGACCTCCACGCGGTCGGCGGCGGCCGCGGCGCCGAGGCCGAAGGGCAGGTCGGGCGCGTGCATCGAGAGGTAGCTCGCGTCGCCGCCGAACCAGCGCGTCTGGGTCGCGCCGCCCACCGTCACCCGGATCCGCGCCCCGAACCGCAGCGCGTCCGGCGCGTCCAGCGCCACCGCCAGCCCGTGGTTGACCGTGACCGTGTCGTTGCGCAGCAGGAGCGGCGCGCCGCGGTTGACCGAGATCGCCACGTCGACGTCGCCGTCGCCGTCGAAGTCCGCCGCCGCCAGCCCCCGCCCGTCGTGCGGCGCCGCCAGCGCGTCGCCCGCCGTCGGCGCCAAGTCGTAGAAGCGGTCCCCCCCGTTCCAGAAGACGAACGCCGGCTGCGGCTGCAGCAAGCGCGGCCGATCCGGCTGCTGCAGCGTGCTGCCGTTGGCCACCGCCAGGTCCGGCCGGCCGTCGAGGTCGAAGTCCGCCGCCACCGTGCCCCAGCCCACCATCTGCGTCGAGATCTCCGCCAGCCCGAACGCCCGCGCGTCGTCGTGGAACTCCGCGAGCGCGTCGCCGATGGTCACCGCGCGGAACAGCGCGTTGTCCTGCGCCACCCAGTTGGCCACGAAGAGGTCGGGCCAGCCGTCGGGGCCCGCGGACGGGTTCGTGGCGGCGGCGCCCGCCCCGCCGCCCGCCTCTGCCCCGCCGCCC
>CAYQBA010000341.1:0-2735 GCA_964415605.1 uncultured Anaerolineales bacterium
GCACCCGCCGCCGCTGAGCCCGCGCCCGGCGGCGGCCCGGCGCCCGCCATGCCGACCCGCGCCGACGCCTGGGCCACGGTCTGCGCCTCCACCCCGAGCGAGAGCCTCCGCCGCCACATGCTGGCGGTGGAGGCTGCCATGCGCGCCTACGCCCGGCTGCGGGGCGAGGACGAGGCGGCGTGGGGCTGCGCCGGCCTCTTGCACGACTTCGACTACGAGCGTTTCCCCGACGCCCACCCCGCCGCCGGCGACCCCATCCTGGCCGAGCTGGGGTGGCCCGCGCCGATCCGGCGCGCCATCCAGTCCCACGCCGACTTCACCGGCGTCCCGCGCGTCACCCCCATGGAGCACGCGCTGCACGCCTGCGACGACATCACCGGCCTCATCGTCGCGGTGGCGCTGGTGCGGCCGGACCGCGACGTGCGGAACGTCGACGTGAAGAGCGTCCGCAAGAAGTGGAAGAATCACGCCTTCGCCGCCGGGGTCGACCGCGCCGAGGTCGAGGCGGCCGCGGCGGCGTTCGGCGTCCCGCTCGACGCGCACATCCAGACGGTCCTCGAGGCGATGCAGGCCGTGGCGACCGAGCTTGGGCTGGCCGGCACGGGGAGTCCGCGGGGCGGCGAAGGACGTCGGGAGGGCAGCGCGGGGACGACGGACGTGGCGTGACCCTTGGGCGCCGGTCGTCGTTGATACGGGCGAAGACCTTCCCCGCGCCCCCGCCCGCGCGCATTCCCCACAGGAGTCCCCCCATGCCACGCAGCGTCACGACCGGCTTGCTCCTGGCGCCGATCCTCTTCGCCGCCATCCCCGCGCCGCGCGCCGCCGCCCAGCCTCCCGCCGCCGACCCCGCGCCGGTGTCGCTGACGGCCGACGAGCGCGTCCTGTTCGTGCCGAACCTCGGCGCCGGGGCGAGCGTCGCGGTGCGGCCCGCCGGCGCGGCCTTCGGCCGGCTCACGGGCGTCACCGCGCAGAACGCCGGCGTCCGGCCGACCCGGTTCATGGCCGTGTACTTCGGCGTCGGCGAGCGCGCCGGGACCGACGCGGCGGCGGCGTGTGCCGACTGCGGCGCCCTGGCCGCGGTGTGCTCCCCGGCCGTGGCGCCCGGCCAGACGTGGCGCTTCCCCGCCCGGCCCGATGGCTCGGCCGGGGACTGGGACGCCGGCGGGCGGGCGCTGCTGGCGTCGGCCGTCGTCTACAGCCTCAACGACCGCCCGGCGCGCGACTACGGTCCGGCCTGGGAAGGCTGGCTGCGCGAACACCCGCGGCTGGGCGCGGGCGCGACGCTTGCCGACATCGCGTGCGACGCGCTCGCCGCGCGGCCGGCCGCCTCACCCGCCACGCCCGCGCCGCTGTGCGACCGCTTTGCCGACTTCCACACCGCCTACGTCTTGGGCACGCCGTCGGCGCTGTGGGACGGGCTGCCGCCGGCCCCCCTGCGCGGCGAGCCCGCCGCCGCCGTGGCGGCCGTGACCATGCCGACCGTCGCCTCCGGGGGCGGCGCCGCCTTCGAGCGCCTCTCGCTGGACCGCTACGCGGCGGTCCCGCTGGCCGAGACGGGCTGGAGCGAGCCCGCCGCCGCCACCGGCGCCTACACTAGCCACCTGCCGGGCGTCTACCTGCGCACCCCAGACGGGCAGAACGGCATGGTCTTCGTGCAGAACGCCGGCACGGCGTGCGCGGCGGTGACCATCGAGGGCTTCCGGTCGACGGCCGGAATGCTCACCCGGACGGCCACCCTCCACGTCCCCGCCGGCGGCTGGGCCACGTTCCGCCCCGAGGACACGTGGACCGACGCCCGCGGCAGCGTCGCGCTGCGGCTGACCAGCGACCAGCCGATCGCCGCCGCCGCGTCCAATCTGGGCTACCTCACGGGCGCCACGCACACCGCGCGGCGCGCCCGCGCCCGGCCGGTGGCGTGGGCGGCGCCGTGGGTCTACCAGCCCCCGCGCCCCCGGCCGCTGGCGCGCGCCGCGGCCCACACCGACGCCCTGCTCGACGCCGCGGGCTGGGAGACCAACGTCGCGGTGCTCAACCCGGCGGCCGTGCGCGACCTGGTCCGGCTCGAGACGCAGTCGGCCGGCCAGCCGCCGCGCGACGCCAGCTACCCGCTCGAGCCGCTGACGCAGATCGTCCTGCAGCTCGGGCTGGGCCTGGGGCTGACCGGCGGCGGCCCGGGCTGGGGGCGCCTGAGCGGCACCGAGTCGCCGATGGCCGTGGCGCTCGAGAGCATCCGCGTGGCGGGCGACGCCCAGGCGGCCACCGAGGCGTGGGCCACCGCCGCCTGGCCCTACGACCCGACCGGCGCCGCGCCGCGCCCGCGCGCGTTCGCGCTGCCGGATCTCGGCGGCCCGGCGGCCGGCGGCGTCGACGCGGCCGAGATCCTCACGCGGACGGCCGCGCTGACCGACACTCTCGTCGGCCGGATCGTCGTGCAAAACCTGTACACCGGCACGGCGCGTGTGGCCATCGACAGCTACGGCGCCGCGTGCGGGCACGCCGGCAGCCTGACGCGCACGGTGGACCGGCTCCAGGCCATCGCGATCCCGCTGGCGGACCTCCCTGGCACCATCTGGGGCGCGGACGCGGCGGTGGTGCGCGTCCTGGAGGGCGAGGTCGCCGTCATGGCGGAGATCGCCCGCCCGGAGCGCGTCGGCGTCGACGACGCGCCGCCCGATGCCACCAGCGCCTACCTCGGGCTCCCGCTGGCGGAGGCGCCGGAGCCGCCCGACCCGGCC
>CAYQBA010000342.1:0-2666 GCA_964415605.1 uncultured Anaerolineales bacterium
CGGTGATCCAGTAGTAGCCGTCCTCGTCGCGCCGGCAGCCGTCGCCGGTGAAGTACAGCCCCGGATAGGCCGAGTAATACGTCTTGATGAACCGCCCGTGGTCGCCGTAGATCGTCCGCGCCTGCCCGGGCCACGACCCCGCCAGGCACAGGTTGCCGCTGACGTCGTTGCCTTCGAGCACCGTGCCCTTGTCGTCGACCAACACGGGCCGCACGCCGAAGAACGGCAGCGTCGCCGAGCCCGGCTTGGTCGGGATGGCGCCCGGCAGCGGCGTGATCATGATCCCGCCCGTCTCGGTCTGCCACCACGTGTCGACCACCGCGCAGCGCCCGTCGCCCACCACGTCGTGGTACCACCGCCACACCTCGGGGTTGATGGGCTCGCCCACCGTGCCGATCACCCGCAAGCTGCGCCGGCTGTGCTGCTTGACCCACTCGTCGCCCGAGCGCGCGATCGCCCGGATCGCGGTCGGCGCCGTGTAGAAGATCGTCACCCCGAGGTCGTCGACGAGCCGCCAGTACCGCCCCGGGTCCGGATAGGTCGGGATCGACTCGAACATCACGGTCGTCGCGCCGTTCGCCAGCGGGCCGTAGATGATGTAGCTGTGGCCCGTGACCCACCCGACGTCCGCGACGCATGCGTAGACGTCGTCCGGCTGCAGGTCGAACACGTGAGCGTGTGTCAGCGACGCGTACGTCAGGTAGCCGCCGGTCGTGTGAAGCACACCCTTCGGCTTGCCGGTCGAGCCCGACGTGTAGAGCACGTACAGCGGCGCCTCGGCGTCCATCGGCTCGCACGGGCTCGCCGCACGCTGGCTGGCCAGCTCGTCGTCCAGCCAATAGTCGCGGCCCTTGGTCATGCCGACGTCGACGTCGGTGCGGCGCGCCACCAGCACCGTCTCGACCATCGTCACGCCCTGGATCGCCTGGTCGGCCGTCGCCTTGAGCGGGATGACCTTGCCGCCGCGGAGACCGTGGTTCGCGGTGATGAGGATCTTGCAGCCGGCGTCGAGGATCCGGTCGCGCAGCGACTCGGCCGAGAACCCGGCGAACACCACCGAGTGCACCGCCCCGATCCGGGCACAGGCCAGCATCGCGTATGCCAGCTCGGGGATCATCGGGAGGTAGATGGCCACCCGGTCGCCCGGCCGCACGCCGTGCTTGCGCAGGACGTTGGCCATGCGCCCGACGTTCCACTTGAGCTCGCGGTAGCTGATGCGCCGGTACTCGCCCGGCGCGTCGCCCGCCCAGAGGATGGCCGTCTTGTCGGGCTGGCGCGCGGCGTGCCGGTCGACGCAGTTGAAGCTGGCGTTCAGCCGGCCGCCGCCGTACCACTCGAAGTCGCCCGTCGCCATGTCGACGTCCATGATGCGGTCCGGCTCGCGGTACCAGTCCAGCCGCGCGGCGTGCTCGCGCCAAAAGCCCACCGGGTCCTCGATCGACCGGCGGTACTGCGCGTGGTACGCCTCGAGCGACCCGATGGCGGCATGCGCGGCGATGGCGGGTGGGACGGGGACCATGGACGACAAGGCGGGACTCCTGGTGGTGCGAGCGGCAAAGGACGCAAGGGCCAGACAGGCAAAGCGCAAACGCGGCGCGGCGGCCGGCGACACCCGACACGTCCGGCCGCGCCATCCCCGGCGCGGCGCGAGGGCAGCTGCACGGTGGACAGCCGCGCCGACCGTTGGCATTATACCGCCGCTTGGCGGGGGCGGGAAGGTCCAGACGCGGTCGATGGGTGTCTCGTGTGAGCCAGGCGAGATCGCGTCGCGGTGCCCACCTCGCGCCGGGGATACGGAATGCGCGGGCTCTCGATGGAGTGAGCGATGGCGGCGTCGGGAACGGCAACCCATGTCTCGGGCGGCGGGCGGCGCCGGCGGTGGCGCGACGCCGCGCTGGCCGGCGGCGTCCTGGCAGCCGCGGCCCTCGTCCGCTGGCCGTACCTGCACCGCATCCCGCGCTACACCGACGAGGTCACGCTGTGGCGCGTGGCCGTCGACATCCAGGCGCACGGCGCGCGGCCGCTCGTGTTCGAGGACACCGGCTACAACGGCGCCATCCTCCTCTACCTCCTCGCGGCCGCCCGCACCATCGCACCCGTCGTCGAGACGCCGCGGCTGCTCGCGCTGGCCATCGGCAGCCTCGCGGTGCTGGCCACCTACCTCCTCGCCACGGCCCTGGGCGGCCGGCGGGCAGGCGTCGTCGGCGCGGCGCTCTTCGCGGTCGCGCTGACGCCCGTCGTCACCTTCAGCCACGTGCTGCACATGACGGCCCTGGCGCTGCCGCTGCAGGTCTTCGGCTGGTACGCCGCCGTGCGCGCCGCCGCCACCGGACGCGGCGCGTGGCTGCTCGCCGCCGGCGCGCTCGTCGGGCTGGCCGTCCAGAGCCATCCGCTGTGCGCCGCGTTCGTGCCGGGGCTCGCGATGTGGCTGTGGCGCCGGCCGCGCGGCCGGCGGCTCGTCGCCGGGCGGTGGGGCGCCGCGGCGGCGATCGCGGCGCTGGCGGCCGTCAGCCCGCTCGTGATCCATCACCTGCCGTCGCTCCTCGGCACCGCCGAGTCGCGCGTGGCGGGCGCGGGCGAGGGCCTGACCGACGCGTGGGCCGAGGTCTCGTACCCGCGCGGCGTCGCGAACTTCGCCGCCTCGATCGCCGACGCCATCACCGGCG
>CAYQBA010000343.1:0-2638 GCA_964415605.1 uncultured Anaerolineales bacterium
GCGCCGCCCGCGACGGCCGCGCCGGCCCGGCAGGCCACGCCGATCCCGCCCCTGGCCTGCACGTGGGACAAGCTCCCGGTGTCGGCCACGCAGGGCGTCTACTTCATGGCCACGGCCTACGACACACTGCACCACAAGCTGTACTCGTACGGCGGCGTGGACCAGAGCGGGGACCTCGTGAACATCGTCGGAGCGCTCGACGTGTCGGACGCCGACCCGGCCAAGGCAGGCTTCCAGCCCGTGGTGCCGTCGGGTTCGCGCGTCGAGCGCTACGGCACGGCGGGGGCCTTCCGGCCCAAGGGCGACGACTCGGCGATCTACTGGATCGGCGGCGCCGACGACAGCGGCGGCGCGACGACCGAGGTCCAGATCTTCAACATCAAGGCCAACACGTGGCGCAAGGTGACGCCGGCGGGCTCGCAGAAGCGAGCGTTCCACGCGGCGGCCTACGACCCGGTGCACGACGTCGTGGTGGTGCACGGCGGCACGAAGCAGTGCAAGGTGGTCGACGTGCAGCCGACCGACGATTGCGAGGGCGACAACCTGCGCACGCAGTTCCTGGCGATCGACGCCAACGGCGACGTGAGCTGGGTGAACGGGCCGCAGGGCGGGCCGAGCCAGATCCTGGGCCTGACGATGGTCTACGACAGCGTGCGCAAGCGCATGATCGCCTACGCGGGCACGAGCGACGGCAACCTGGCCACCGACCGGGTGTGGGTGCTGCGGCTGCACGACGCCGACCTGGCCAACGCGACGTGGTCGAACCTCAACGTCACCGGCACGGCCCCGCAGGGGCGGTTCTTCCACAGCGCCGCGTACCACGCCGACCGCGACATGATGGTGCTGTACGGCGGCGTGACGCAGATGCCGTTCAGCAACCGCGAGAACGCGCTGGACGACACGTGGGCGCTGCGGTTCACCGGCGCCACGACCGCAGTATGGGAGAAGATCGACGCCTCGATCCTCGACCGCGTCGGGGCGTCGATGGAGTACTCGCCGAAGCACAAGGTGCCGATCATCTTCGGAGGGCGCGGGCAGTACCGAACGGGCACGCAGGCGGTCAACCGCGACTACTTCGCGCTGCCGTGCGGCGTGGCGCCAACGCCGACGGCAACGCCGCGGCCGGCCACGCCGCCGCCGCCCGGCGGCACCAGCCCGAAGGTGTGCACGCTGATCCGCAACCGGGTACCGGCGGCGGTGATCAACGCGGCGGTGGCCAACCCCAACGGCGTGCGCGGCTTCGGCGAGCCGTGCAACCAGAGCCTGCCGCCGGACCCGTTCTCCAACCCGCCCAAGCGCTACCTGTCGCTCCAGAACATCGGCATCCCGTGGGACACGCTCGGCAACCCGCTGATCTACAAGTGCGGCTGCCCGTAAGGCGGCCCTAGCGGCGATTCCCCCTGGCCGGCCGGACGGGCGTCGCGGCCGGCCAGGAGCGCGGCCTGCGCGATCCACCACAAGGCGGCGAGGTCGACGAGGAAGAAGCTGTTGTCGACGAGCCCGTGCGCGAGCGCGTAGACCTGCATC
Source organism: uncultured Anaerolineales bacterium (assembly GCA_964415605.1). Taxonomy (GTDB): domain Bacteria; phylum Chloroflexota; class Anaerolineae; order Epilineales; family Epilineaceae; genus UCB3. The sequence goes on from CAYQBA010000343.1 coordinate 1,528, forward strand.
CCGAGCGCCGCGACCGCGAGGGGATCGCGGGGGCGGGAGGGATCCCGGCCGCGCCGCCGGCGCAGGGCATCCCAGCCGGCGCGCGCGTTGCCGAGGACCAGCGCCAGCCACACCGCCAGCCCCGGCAGGCCAAGCCGCGTCCACCAGTCCAGCAGCCAGTTGTGGGGATGGTTGAGCGAGCCGTCCTGGATCACGTCGCGCCGCACGTAGAAGTCGCGATAGTGGTAGAGGAAGTTGTCGAGCCCGACACCGAGCCACGGGTGGTCGCGCGCCATCTCGACAGCGGCCTCCCACAGCCGCACGCGGATGTACAGGGTCGTGCCGGGCTGGAGCTTGAACGTGTCGCGCACGCGCGGCGTGTCGGCAAACGGCACGACGAGCACGGCCCCGAGCGCAGCGGTGATGGCGATCGCGGCCAGGGCGCGGCGAGCGCGGCTCCCGGAGACCGCGATGGCGAACACCGCCAGGGCCGGCAGGCCCGCCACGACGAGCCCGCGGCTGAACGTGGCCGCCAGCGCCAGGGCGACGGGCACGCCGGCGAGAGCATAGGCGCGGCGGCGGTTGGGACGGCCGAACATGACCCACGCGCCGACGACTGCCGCCACGCGCCCGAGGTAGAGCGCGAGGTTGTTGGGTGAGCCGTAGGGCCCAAGGGCCCGCACGACGCCTTCGGCGCCCACGCCGGTCAGCCCGGGGACCTTCACGCCCGCGACGGCGGCGGCGACCCCCGCCAGCCCCCAGACCGCGGCTGCGACCCCGCCCAGCACGACGCCGTCGACGGCCGCCTGGGCCGCCGCGCGCCGATCGCGCGCGGCGCGGAGGAGGGCGTAGAGGATCAGCGGCTCGGCGATGACGGTCCGCCACTGGTAGAGCGCAGGCGCCCGGTGGTCGGCCCAGGCGATCGACAGGGCGGCCCAGGCGGCGAGCAGCCCGGCCAGGGCGTCGAGGGCGTGCACGGCGCCGAGGCGCGGGAGGGTGGAGCGCTCGCCGCGCCAGTCGGCGTACCAGCGCGCGGCCGCTCCGACCGCCGCGAGCGCGACGAGCAGCTCGACGGGCGACACGGGCCGCGCCGCGAGCCGCAGCGCCAGCCCGTAGTTGAACGGCAGGGCCG
>CAYQBA010000344.1:0-2617 GCA_964415605.1 uncultured Anaerolineales bacterium
GGCGCGGCGCTCGTGGCGTGGGCCCTCCATGCCGGACGGTCGATGGCCGCGGCGCCAAGCGCGTCCGCCGCGCTGGGCAGCGCCGCTCGGCGCGCCCATGTCACGCGCGCCGTGCCCGCGCTCGTCGTCGTCGCGCTCGCGGTCGCCGGCGCGTGGCGGATGCGGGACATCGTGAACCCGGCCACCGTCATCGTCCAGGCCCCGGACGTGGCGGCCGCGGCCTGGATCCGCGCGCACACGCCGGCCACGGCGCGGTTCGTGGTCGCCACGGCGCCGTGGCACCTCGGCACGTACCGCGGCCTCGATGGCGGCTACTGGCTGCCGCTCCTGGCGGACCGCCCGACGACGATGCCCGCCGCGCTGTACACCTATGGCGCGCCGGCCGATGTGCGCGCGGTGGGCGCGCTGGCGGCGACCGTGGCGCGGGGCGATGCCCTGGATGACGCCGCGCTGCTGGCGACGATGGCCGCCGCCGGCGCCGACTACGTCTACGTCGGCCCGGCTTCCGCTGGCAAGCGGGAAGCCCTTTCGGTCGTGCGGCTCCGGAACCACCCCGGCTTGGTCGGTGTCTATGACCACGCCGGGGTCGCGATCTTCCGCCGCCGGCGCCCCGGCGACCCGCCGCCGGCCCCGTGACGCCGGGCGCCGATCTCCCGCCGCCCGCCGCCCACGGGTTGCGCCGCGTGCACGCGCGTGTCACAATTGAACGCCTTCGAGCGTATTTGCCCGCGCAACCGCGCGAATGCGAATCTCGTCCCCTCAACCATCGGCCCTTGCCGGCAGAACAGGAGGCTTGGATGCGGCCAGCGCTCTCGATCCCCTCGTCGTTCAAGACCGTCGCGGCGGTCACCGCCACCCTCGCGACCGCATTCGTCCTCGGATTGGTGGCGCCGGTCACGGCGCAGGACCGCAGCCAGTGCCAGCTCACGCCCGACAAGCACGCCGCCCCGGCGCCCCCCAAGTGGATCAACCTCGGCGAGACCGTGCAGGTCACGCTGACGCTGGCGTCGTCGTGCGAGCGCGAGACCACCCCGGTGCCGGTAGACGTGATGCTGGTCATGGACCAATCCAACTCCATGGGTGACGACAGCAAGCTCGCCAACGCCAAGGTGGCCGCCCGGCGCTTCCTCGAGAAGACCGACATGACGGTGTCGCGCGTCGGCCTCGTGGCGTTCAACGAGACGGCCGGCCTCTTCAGCGGCCTGACCCACGACAAGGCCTTGATCGAGAGCAAGATCGACCTCCTGCAGCCCGGCGGCCGCACCAACATCTCGGGCGCCATCGACGTCGCGCTCCAGGAGCTCAAGCGGGATCCGCAGGGGCACGAGATGGCGATGATCGTCCTCACCGACGGCGTCAACACCGTCCCGGCCGATCCGGTCCCGGTCGCGGCCGCGCGGGCCAAGGACGCCAAGGTCACGGTCGTCACGTTTTGCGCCGGCGGCGAGTGCGATCCCGGCCTCGAGCCGGCCGCCAGCCGCCCCGACCTCTACTTCAACGTGCGCGACACCAGCAAGCTGGCCGAGCTGTACGCCGAGCTCGCCACGCGGCTGCAGCTCAACGAGGTCGTGACGCTGACCATCACCGACGTCGTGCCTGCCAACATGCGCTACATCGACGGGTCGGCCGTGCCGGCGCCGGTCAGCGCGAGCAAGCAGCCGTCGGGCGAGACCGTGCTGGTGTGGACGTTCCCGGGGCCCATGCCGCCCGCCGGCATCACCTACACGCTCCAGCCGCAGCAGGTCGGCACGTGGCCGACCAACGTCGAGGCGCGCGCCGAGATCGTCGACCGCAAGGGGCTGCCGGGCAGCACGGTGTTCCCGATCCCGCAGGTCATCGTCAAGGCCGATTGCCCGCCGATGCAGCTCGAGGTGTTCTTCCTGATCGACGACAGCAACTGCCTGGCGGGCGCCACGCTCAACGGCGTCGACTCACGCACGGCCATCCGGCGCGGCGTCGAGCGCGTGCTCGACCAGCTCAGCCTCGGCAAGGACACCGCGGCCGTCATCGGCTACGGCGACACGGCGCAGGTCTTCCAGGTCCTGACCGACGACCGCGAGGCCATCCTGACGGGCGTCGACCGCATCACGATGCGCGACAACACCGCCCGCTTGGACCTGGCCTACGTCGAGGTCGGGCGCGAGATGAAGACGCCGCGGCACCGGCCGGGCTCGCAGGTGCTGACCATCAGCATCACCGACGGCCCGATGATGCCGAACCCGGGCGTGGCCAGCGCGCGCGCGACGGCGCTCAACCTGCTCGGCGTCAAGCACTACCACATCGCGGTCGGCTCGATCGCGCAGTACCCGCTCCTGCGCGGCATCGCCGAGCCGGGCGGCTTCTGGGAGCTCCCGTTCGGCGGGGACGTGATCACGCCTTACACCGAGTTCGGGGCCATCGCGGCGGCCATGGGCCGGCCTGCCGTGTGCGATCCCAGCACCCGGCTGACCCTGACGCCGCCCGCGACCGCGACGGCCACCGCGCGGCCGCGGACGCCCACGCCCACCGCCGGCCCGACCCCGCGCGCCTACCACATCGGCCTGCCGTGGCTGGAGCGATGGCGGTAGCGTGTCCGCCCCGTCCCCGTTCGGGCACCCGGCGGCGGCGCTAGCCCGCC
>CAYQBA010000345.1:0-2615 GCA_964415605.1 uncultured Anaerolineales bacterium
TTGCGGGCGACCCGCGCCGTGGCGTGGTCGTCGCGGGCGCCGCCGTCGCCGCGGCGGTCGTCCTGGCCTGGCTTGGGCGCCCCGCTGCCTGGGCCACCGCCGTTCCATTCGTGCTCTTGGCGGCGGCGGACGCCGCGGCCCTCGCGCGGGGCGATCGACCGCGCACGGCGCGGCTGGCGCTGGCGGCGGCCCTGCCGCTGTATGTCGTCGGCTGGCACGCCACGGGCATCGACCTCGGGCGGCTGGCCACCGGCTTTCCGAAGGTGCGGCCGCTGTTCGGGGCGCTCCTGGCGCCGGATTTTGTGGACCGCGAACGCGCGATCGTGGCCGCGCGCGTCGGCGTCAAGACGCCGTGCCCCGATCCCGCGCCGGCGGCGGCGCCCCTGGTCCGGCCGGGCCCGTCGGTGGGTGTGACGCCGGCGTGCGCCGACCTCGGCGCAGCGCTGGCCGTGGCCGGGGTGGGCTATCCGCCGGACAGCGACGTCACGCTCACGTGGATCAACCCCAGCGGCAACCGGACGGTCGTCGGCGCCGCCCGCACCGACGCCGCCGGCGACTTCGCTGCGGACGTCACGATCCCGGTGGCGTCGGTGCCGGAGATCTACCGGTCGCGCGTCCAGTCGCAGCAGCTCGAGGCGGCGGTGGCCGGTCCGCCCGGCCGGCTCGTGCCGAGCCCCACGCTGCGGCTCATCCTCGACAACATGGGCGTGACCATCGCGCTCGGCCTGATGGCCACCCTGCTCGGGGCGATCCTGGCGATCCCGCTCTCGATTCTCGGGGCGCGCAACCTCACGCGCGGCAGCCCCGCGGCGCGCCTGGCATACGTCGTGGTGCGCGCCATGATGAACGTGCTGCGGTCGATCGAGCCGCTGATCGTCGCGGTGGTGTTCGTGGTCTGGGTGAAGCAGGGCCCGTTCGCCGGCGTCCTGGCGCTGACCCTGCACTCCGTGGCCGCCTTGGGCAAGCTGTACTCCGAGCAGATCGAGGCCATCGACCCCGGCCCGATCGATGCCATCCGGGCCACCGGGGCGAGCGGCTTGCAGACGGTGGTCTACGCCGTGCTGCCGCAGGTCGTGCCGCCCTTCGCCGCGTTCACGGTCTACCGGTGGGACATCAACGTCCGGATGTCGACGATCATCGGCTTCGTCGGCGGCGGCGGCATCGGGTTCTTGTTGCAGCAGTGGATCCAGCGCGCGCGTTGGGGCGACGCGGCCACGGCCGTGGTCGTCATCGCCGCCGTCGTCGTGGCGCTGGACTTCTTCAGCGCCGCCGTGAGGGCCCGCATCGATGCCGGCCGGGCCCTCGTCCCGGTGCGCTGGCGGCCCGTGGCGGCCATCGTCTTGGCGGGCGCCGTCGCGTGGGCGTGGCGCGTGTCCGACATCCAGCCCACGCGCCTGGTGGAAGGGGCGCCGAAGATCCGCGGCATCGTCGGCGAGCTCGTCCGGCCCGACCTGCTTGCCCGCGGCGTGGTCACCGCGACCGCTCGAACATCGATCACCGTCCCGTGCGACCTGCCGGCCCAGGCGCCGGCCGCCGCGGTCGAGGTCGGCCCGGGCCCGCGCCTCACGGTCGGCGCCGGCTGCGCCAACCCGGGTGACGTCGTGACCGTGTCCGCCGATGGCTGGCCGGCTGGCGCGCCGATCGTGCTGCGCTGGCGCTTGCCCGACGGCGGGCGCCTGGCCGCCGCGCGCGGGGTGGCCGACGCGGACGGGCGGTTGTCCAGCCGCGTGGAGGTGCGGCCGTTGGTGGCCGAGGCCGGGCGGGCAGCGGACGCTCCGGTGATCCTCGAGGCCGAGTCCTCCCAGCCGGTGGGCGGCGTGCGGCCCAGCGCGCGTGTGGTCACCGCGGTCGATCAGCTCATCCAGACCATCCTCATGGCGCTCATGGCCACCACCCTGGGCGCGCTCGGCGCGCTGCCGTTCGGGCTGCTCGGCGCCCGCAACCTCATGCCGCGCACCTGGCTCGGCAACGCGGTGTACGCGGTGGCGCGGACGGTGCTCAACGGCCTGCGCGCCGTGGAGCCGATCATCCTCGCGGCGATCTTCGCGGCATGGGTCGGCTACGGCGTCCCGTTCGGCGGCGTGCTCGCGCTCGTCGTCGTGACGGTGGCCAACCTCGGCAAGCTGTTCAGCGAGGCGGTGGAGGACATCGACCCCGGTCCGATCGAGGCCCTCGAGGCCACCGGCGCCGGGCGGCTGCAGACCATCGCCTACGGCGTCGTGCCACAGGTCGTGCCGCCGTTCCTCGCGTTCGGCATCTACCACTGGGACATCAACGTGCGCATCAGCACGGTCATCGGCTTCGTCGGCGGCGGCGGCATCGGCTTCGTGCTGCGCGAGTGGATGAACCAGCTCCAGTGGGGCTGGGCGTCGGTGGCGGTGATCGGCATCGTCGTCGTGGTGACGGCCATGGACGCCCTCAGCGTGCGGTTGCGCGAGCGGCTGGTCTAGGCCGGGCGGCAAGGAGCGCCGGCCGTGGCGGCATCCCCTTGGATCGTCGAGACCGTCGGCCCGCGCGGCGGGTGCGTGGCGCGGCCGGCGCGGGCGGGCGGCGAGGCCGCGTTGCTGGTGGTGCTGGTCGAGGTCTGGGGCGCCGGCGCGCGCCGCGACGAGCTC
>CAYQBA010000346.1:0-2600 GCA_964415605.1 uncultured Anaerolineales bacterium
CGTAACAAGGTAGCTGTACCGGAAGGTGCGGCTGGATCACCTCCTTTCTAGGGAGCGATCATCGACCGGCGATGCCGGGCGATGCACCTCCCACTGTCGTACCCGATCTTCATGATCGCTCGCGTCCTCTTTCCTGGTGTCAACGTGGCCCGCACGGGGCCGATAGCATCTCGTTGCGGGGTGGAGCAGTGGCAGCTCGTCGGGCTCATAACCCGAAGGTCACAGGTTCGAGTCCTGTCCCCGCTACCTGGACGGGCGAGGCGTCTTCGATGCCTCGCCCGTCTTGCGTTCCGCCCCGGCGCGAGGCCGCGCGCCCCCGGGTCGCGCCGGCGGCGATCGGCCCCGAATCCCCGGCCGGGCACCGCTAGCGCGCCCATGCTCCTCGCCATCGACGTCGGCAACAGCCAGGTCACGCTTGGGCTCGGCGACGCCACGGGCTGGCGCGCCACGTGGCGCCTGGCCACCGACACCCGCCGCACCGCCGACGAGTACGCGGTCGAGATCGCGGCCGTGCTGGCGCTCGACGGGTTCGGCGCCCACGCCGTCACCGACGCCATCATGAGCAGCGTGGTGCCTGGCGTCACCGCGGTGGTGCGCGCGGCGTGCGCCGGCGTGTTCGGCCACGCGCCGCGCGTCGTCGAGCCCGGCACCCGCACCGGCATGCCCGTCCGGTACGATCCGCCCGGCGCGCTCGGCAGCGATCGGCTGATCGACGCCGTCGCCGCCCACGCCCGCTTCGGCGCGCCCGTCGTCGTGGTGGACTTCGGCACCGCCACCACGTTCAACGTCGTCGATGCCGGCGGCGTGTTCGTCGGCGGTGCCATCGCCCCTGGCGTCGGCGTCGCGTCCGAGGCCCTGGCCCAATCCGGCGCGCGGCTCAGCCGGATCGATCTCGGCGTGCCGGCCGACCCGCCGCCGCTGATCGGTCGCACCACCGAGCAGGCCATGCGCGCCGGCGTGCTGTACGGCTACGCCGGGCTCGTCGGCGGCCTGCTGCGGCGCATCGACGCCGAGCTCGCCGAGCGGGACGGGGCATCCGCCGCGCCCGTCCCCGTCGTGGCCACCGGCGGCATGGCCAGCCACGTCGCGCCGCTCGTCGATCGGTTCACGGCCGTGGTGCCCGACCTCCTCCTGGACGGCCTGCGGCTCATTTACCTGCGCGGCCGGGAGGCCGGGTGACCACGCCCGACCCGAGCAGCCCGGGCACCAGCGGCGGCATCTCGGCCCCGGCCGCCGACAGCCTCCACGGCCGGCGCATCGTGCTGGGCGTGTCGGGGTCCATCGCCGCCTACAAGGCCCTCGCCATCGCCAGCGAGATGACGGCCGCCGGCGCCCGCGTCGACGTCATCCTGACCGACGCCGCCGCGGCCCTCGTGACGCCGCTGGCCTTCGAGGCGATCGTCCACCGCCCCGTCGTCCTCCACCTCGCGGACCCGTCGGGCCCGATGGCCATGGACCACGTGGCGCACGCGCACGCCGCCGAGGCTCTCGTCGTGGCGCCGGCGACCGCGCATACCATCGCCCGCCTCGCCCTGGGCCTGGCCGACGACGCCCTGACCACCACGGCTCTGGCCTGCCGCGCCCCGTTGATCGTCGCGCCCGCCATGGAGCCCGCCATGTGGGCGCACCCGGCCACCCAGGCGCACGCGGCCACGCTCGCCGCGCGCGGAGCCGTGCTCGTCGGGCCCGACGTCGGCCGGATGGCCTCGGGCAAGGTCGGCCTCGGGCGGCTTGCCGAACCGGCCGTCGTGGTCGACCACGTCCGCGCCGTCTTGGGCCGCGGCGGGCCGCTCGCGGGACGGCGTGTGCTCGTCACGGCCGGCCCCACCCGCGAGCCGATCGACCCCGTCCGCTATCTATCGAACCACTCCAGCGGCCGCATGGGCTACGCCGTGGCCCGCGCCGCGCGCGATCACGGCGCCGACGTCGTCCTCGTGACCGGCCCGGTCGACCTGCACCCGCCGGCGGCCGTGACGGTCGTGCCGATCGAGACGGCGCGTGAGATGCTCGACGCCGTGCTGGCGCACGCCGCAGCCGCCGACGCCGTCGTCATGTCGGCGGCCGTGGCGGATTACCGCCCGGCCACGGCCAGCGACGCCAAGCTCAAGAAGACCGCGGCCGACCGGACGCTGGATCTCACCCCCAACCCCGACATCCTGATCGCGCTGGATGCCAGCCTGGCGCGCGCGGGCGGCCGCCCACTCGTGCGGGTCGGGTTCGCCGCCGAGACGCACGACCTCATTGCCCACGCCCAAGACAAGCTGGCGCGCAAGCGGTTGGACTTGATCGTGGCCAACCGCGCGCCGGAGACCTTCGGCAGCGCGTCCAGCAGCGCCACCTTCGTCACGCCCGACGGCGTCGCGGCGCTGGGCGAACGGAGCAAGGACGGCGTGGCGGCCGCCATCGTGGATTGGATCGCCCGCCGCCTCGCTGATATGCTTTGACGTATGCCGCCCGCATCGTCCTCGGACCGAATCCGGCGCTGGGCCGAGGGCGCCTACGGCGCGGCCCAAGCCGCGGCCGGCCGCGCCGCGCCGCTGGCGGCGCCGCTGCGGCCGGCCTGGCGCGCCGGCTCGGCGCGCCTCCGTCCCAGGCTCGAT
>CAYQBA010000347.1:0-2560 GCA_964415605.1 uncultured Anaerolineales bacterium
CCCCGCCCGGCGAACGGGCGGCGGCCCGGCCCCGCCGGCCGGCGCCGGGCCATGCGGGCCCCGAGGCCGGGCAGCCGCGGCTGGGCGGGTTGTAGGCGGGCAGGGGCCCAAGCTCGGGGCCCGGCGGACTGAAAAAAGGAACGGGCCCGCGGTCGATCCCGCGGGCCCGTCCAGTTCGGCTGACCGGTTGGCCGGCGCCCCGCCGCGTCGCGCGCGGCGGGCGGCCGGCCCCGGAGATCGTTACGGCTGGGTCGTCGCCTCGGCCGTCGGCTCGGTCATCGCGCCGCCCTCGGCGGTCGCCTCACCTGCGGCACCCTCGGCCGGCGTGGCCGCGGCGTCCATGGCGCCCTCGTCGGCCGCGGCCGGCATGAGCACCTTGTCGATGATGTGGACCACGCCGTTCGAGCCGGCCACGTCCGCCGTGGTGACCGTGGCGTCGTTGACCATGACCGACGTGCCGTCGGCCGTGACCGTGAACGTCCGCGGGTTGCCGTCGGCGTCCATCGCCAGCGTCGAGGCCGTCTGGCCGTTCAGCATGACGGCGTCCGCCGCCATCAGCTGGACCGCGACCACGTGGTACTTCAGGATGTCGGCGACCTGCTCGGGCGTCAGCCCGTCGAGCGTGCCCGCCGGCAGCGCGGCGAAGGCGTCGTTCGTCGGCGCGAACACCGTGAACGGGCCCGCGCCCTTCAGCGTCTCGGTCAGGCCGGCCGTCGCCAACAGGCCCGCGAGCGTGCTGAGGTTGGGGTCGTTGCTGATCAGCGTGACGATGTCGTCGGTGCTGACCACGGGCGCCTCGGTCGGCACCTCGGTGGGCAACTCGATGACCTCGGCCGTGGCGGGCTCGGCCATCGGCTCCGCGGTGGGCTCCGCGGGCTGGCCGCCGCAAGCCACCAGGCTCATGCCGGCCGTGAGGGCCAGCGTCATCGCAAGCAGGGAGGTCTTGCGAAAGGTGATCATCTTCTCTTCTCTCCTCGTGTGCTGTCGCACAATGTGCCGTGGCGTGCAAAACCCGCGACACGCTCTGCCGCGGGTTGAGGCACGCGCTCGACATTATACGAAGCGTCGAGCGACGATAACAAAATTTAACGTGGGCGCGGATGGAGGCCCTAGCGCAGCCCCGCGCGGGCAAAGGTGTCGCACGCCTCGAGGTCGCCGGACTCCCAGCCGGTGTTGAACCACGTCACCCGCTCCTGCGACGAGCCGTGGGTGAACGCGTCGCGCGGGATCGAGCGGCCAGCCATGCGGGCCAGCCGGTCGTCGCCGACCGACGCCGCCGCGTTGATGCCTTCCTCGACGTCGCCTTCCTCCAGGATCTGGCGCTGGGCCTGCGCGTGGTTGGCCCACACGCCGGCGTAGCAGTCGGCCTGGAGCTCCATCAGCACCGAGAGCGCGTTGGCGTCGGCCTGGCTGACCTGCCGCTGGAGCCGCTGCACCTGGGCGTCGGTGCCCATCAGGTGCTGGAGGTGATGCCCGACCTCGTGGGCGATGACGTAGGCGAAGGCGAAGTCGCCCGGTGCGCCGAGGCGCTTGAGCTCGCGCAGGAACCCGAGGTCGAGGTAGACCTTCTGGTCCATCGGGCAGTAGAACGGCCCCGTGGCGGCCGAGTTGACGCCGCACGCCGATTGGACCATGTCCTCGTAGAGCACCAGCTTGGGCGGGGTGTACGTCTCGCCGGCCGCGGCGAACAGGGCGCCCCAGGTGTCCTCGGTGTCGGCCAGGATGACCGACACGAACTCGGCGGCTTCGTCCGACGCGCCACCGGCGGGTGGGTTGGGCACCGGCTGCTCCTCGCCCGGCACGACGACCTGCCCGCCGCCGAGGTTGCCGGCGAGCGGCGTCAGGTCCACCCCCAGCACCATGCTCAGCAGCAGGAGGACGAGGACGCAGCCCAGCCCGCCGCCGCCGACCTGGACCACACGCCCGCCGCCGTAGCCGCCGAGGCCCCCGCCGCCGCCGCGGATGTCCTCGACGTTCTCGCTCCGCCGTCCTTGTCGCCACTTCATGCCGGTCTCCTCCGCAGCGGGCCGCGATCGCGGCTCGCCGTGCGCGGTGGATGCGCGCGTCGAGGGCGGCGATCGGCGATCGGGTCGAGTGCCATGTGCGGCGGAGTATACGGGGGAGCGGCCGGGGGTGCAATAGCGGCTGAAGCGGTCATCTTCCGACAACGCGACGCCGCCCCCCGGTCTCCCAGGGGGCGGCGGTTCCCGTCCGGCGCATCCAGTGCGTGGCCTGCGCGCGCCTCGGTACCGTGTGGAGGGCTGAAGGAATCAGAGCCCTTCGGGCGTGGCGGTCGGGTGCGGCTTGCCCGGCCCCCGGCCATGCGGGCGCTTGCACTCGAAGCCCGGCTCGCCGACCTTGGAGCCGGTGGCGCGCTCGAGGATCTTGGTGGCGCACTCGTCGGTGGCCCCGCCGAGGGCGGTGGTCACGCACTGCACGTACGCGTCGTGGCTGCCCCAGCCGTTGCCGTCGGGGCCCTGGCACGGGCAGGCCGTCCGCACGGCCTGCATGAGGGCCAGGCACTCGTCCGACGGGGCGCTCGACCTGCCGCCGGATCGGC
>CAYQBA010000348.1:0-2516 GCA_964415605.1 uncultured Anaerolineales bacterium
GACGGCCTCCCGGGCCGGCTGGTGGCGCCGCGCGCGCCGGCGGCGCTGGCGGCCGTGCTGGCCGAGGTGTTGGGGGATCCGGTCGGGCGCGCCGCCATGGCGCGCCGCGCGCGCGCGGCGGCCGTGGCCCGCTTCGACGCCGGATCGGCCACGCGGGCCCTCGAACGCTTGTATCGGACGGAGCTGGCTCGGCGGGGTGTGCGCGTCGCGGGGGCGCCCGCCGCGGACGCCACCGATGCCGCCGTGCGTGCGGCGCCCGAGGCGGTGGGCGCGGCATGACGGCGCCGCACGCGCCGCCGCCGGCGGCGGACGAGGGGCACGCGCCCTTGCGGGTGCTGCACAGCCGCAGCTCGGCCACGATGTACGGGCCCGAGCGCTCGCTCTTGCTGCTCGTGCCGCCGCTCGCCGCGCGCGGTGTGGAGACCCAGCTCCTGGCCGTGTACCGGCGGGCACCGGACGCGCCCGACGTTCACCCGTGGATCCAGGCGGCTCGGGACGTGGGCCTCGACGCGGGCCAGGTGATCGACCCCGGCCCGTTCTCGCTGGGGGTGGTGCGGCGGGTGGCCCGCCGGATCGGCGCCAGCGGCGCCGACGTGCTGCACACCCACGACTACAAGACCAACATTCTGGGCGGCCTGGCCGCGCGCCGGCCGGATCGATCCCTGCCGTGGGTGGCCACGGTGCACCTGCACACCGACACCACGCGCCGCCTCCGGGTCTACCGCACGGTCGACCTGTTCCTGTTGCGCCTGGCGGACCGGGTGGTCACGGTGTCGCGCGACCAGTGTCAGATGCTGCTCCGGCGCGGGGTGGACCGCCGGCGCATCGCCCTCATCCCGACAGTCATCGACAGCGGCGCGTTGACGGCGCAGATGGGCGACGGGGCGGCATCGCGCTCGGCGCTCGGGTTACCGGGCGACGCGGCGGTGATCACCCTGATCGGGCGCCTGACGTCGCAGAAGGGGGTCGAGGACCTGCTCGACGCGGCGCGGCTGGTGTGCGATGCCCGGCCCGAGGCACGCTTCTTGATCGTGGGGCACGGCCCGCTGCGCGCGGACCTCGAGGCCCGCGCGGCGGGGCTTGGGCTGAACGGCGCCGTGCGCTTCCTGGGGTACCGCGCCGACATCCCGCCACTCCTGGCGGCCAGCGACATCGTGGTGTTGCCGTCGCGCGCCGAGGGGTTGCCGCTCGTGCTCCTCGAGGCGCTGGCAGCCGGCCGGCCGGTGGTGGCATCGCGCGTCGGCGGCATCCCGGACGTGGTCCGCGACAACGAGACGGGCCTCTTGGTGCCACCCAATGCGCCCGACCGCGTGGCGGACGGGCTGTTGGATCTGCTCGCGGATCCCGATCGCGCACACGCGATGGGCCAGGCCGGGCGGAGCCTCGTGCGCCGGCAATACTCGCCGGAGCACGCCGCGCGGCGGCTGGCCGCGGTCTATCGGACGGTGCTGGCCGAACGATTCGCGTGACGGGGCGCGCACCGCGTGGCCACGCATTCCCGCCTCGGCGCCGCGGGGCACGGTCCAGGCGGAGCGTGACGCGATGCGCATCTTCGTGGTAGATCCGGGCCAGCAGGTCCCGTTCTATTGCCGCGGCCTGGCGGGGGCGCTGGCGGCGGGCGGCGACGACGTGACGTTCGTCACGGCGCCGCTGATGCATTACGACGCCGGCCCGCCGCCGCCGGGCGTCGACGTGATCCACGCGTTCGGCCGGTGGCTCCCGCCCTGGGCTCCGCCGGCTGCGGGTGGGCGCGCCGGCATGCCCCTGGCCGCGCGCCACGCCGCCGTCCGGCGCGCGCTGCGCGTGCTGTGCTACCCCGCGGAGGTGGCGGCGTTCGTGCGGCTCGCGCTCCAACGCCGGCCGCAGATCGTCCACTGGCAGTGGAGCCTCGTGCCCGCGCTCGACGGCCTGGCGATTCACCGCTTGCGGCGGGCCGGGATCGCCACGGTGCTCACGGCCCACAACGTGCTGCCGCACGAGCCGCGGCCGTGGCACGCCGGCCAATGGCGCCGGTTGTATCGCGCCGTCGACGGCGTCGTCGTCCACTCGCGTGCCACCCGCGTGCGGTTGATCGCCCTGGCCGGCCCCGAGCCCGAGCGCGTCGAGGTGATCCCGATGGCCGCGGACGGGCCGGCGGTCGCGGTGGACCGGCAGGCGGCCCGCGCCGCGCTGGGCCTCCCGCCGGGTGGGCCGGTGGCGCTGTTCCTCGGGCACGTGCGCCCCTACAAGGGCGTTCTCGACCTCATCGCGGCCTGGCGGCGCGTGGCGGATGCCGTGCCGGGCGCACGGCTGCTCGTTGCGGGCCCGGTCGGCGACGGCGGGGAGGCCATGGCGGCGGCCGTGGCGGCGCCGGGCACCGGAGTCGACTTCCGGCCCGGCTTCGTCGCGACGGCGGATCTCGCGATCCACTTTGCGGCGGCGGACGTGGTGGCGCTGCCCTACCGCGACACCGACGACAGCGCGGTGCTGGCGACGGCGCTTGCGCATGGCTGCCCCGTGGTGGCCACGGCGGTCGG